>JARDZZ010000125.1 GCA_029240595.1 Nitrospira sp.
CTACGGGTATCGGACGTCTATGTCGGCGAACATTTTGCCTTCGGACGGGGGCGCGCCGGCCGAATTGCGGACTTGGAACGATTTGGCCGCACGCTGGGGTTCACCGTCCATCCCGTCAAGCCCGTCATGCTGAACGGGGGCGTCGTGAGTTCCACGAGAATTCGAACCTTCATCCAAGCCGGGCGCATGGACGAGGCGGCGGTCTTGCTCGGACGGGCTTACGGCATCACGGGAACGGTCGTGCGGGGGACGCAGAAGGGACACGCCCTTGGTTGGCCAACAGCCAATCTGCGGATCCCTCCGGAACGGGTGGTTCCGCCGGATGGCGTCTACGCCGCACGAGCCGCCTGGGAAGGCAGGGCGTCTGATGCGATCGCGTACATCGGGACGAGACCAACCTTTGGGTCGGGTGAGCGCTTGATTGAGGTCAATGTCTTGGACCAGCGGGCAAACTTGTATGAGAAGGAGATGTCCGTAGAGTTTGTCGAACGGCTGCGTGGAGACCATGCGTTCGCGTCTGCGGACGAGCTGGCAGCCCAGATTGCCGTTGACGTTGACCGGGCCAGGGTGAGCCTGCGCCGATTCGCGGAAGGGGTGCGATAGATGGCGGTCGCGACGACGACACGGTCTCGACATCCCGTGTTGCATGGAATGGTCCGGACCATTCGTGATCACCAGTTGTTCGAGCCGGGCCAGCATCTCCTCGTCGCGGTTTCCGGTGGGCCTGATTCGGTCGCCTTGTTGTCGCTGCTGACGGCTCTGGCGCCGGCCTGGCATCTCACCCTCACGGTTGTGCACTTCAATTACGGGCTGCGCGGAACGGAATCCGACGCTGACGAAGCCTTTGTTGCTGCGCTGTGTCGGGAACGCGGAATTTCTCTTGTCGTTCAACGACCGGTGTTGACCAAGCGACGGGGGGCGGCGTCCCTTCAGGCGCGTGCCCGCACAGCCCGCTACCGCGCCATGGCGGACCTGGCGGATGACATCCGCGCCGATCGCATTGTCACCGGACATACGGCGAACGATCAGGCCGAAACCGTGCTCTTGTGGCTGTTGCGTGGCGCAGGTCTGACAGGACTCTCGGGGATGCGATTCATCCGTAACCAACGGATCATCCGACCGCTGTTAGAGATCACCCGACATGACGTGCTGGACTATCTGAAACGAGAGGGCGTGCGCTATCGAGAGGACAGCAGCAACGCGACGTCTCTGTATCGGCGCAATCGTATTCGCCGCGAGCTGTTGCCGGTGATGGAACAGATCGCGCCAGCGATCGTTCGCCGCCTGGAGCGGCAGTCGCACGTGCTGCGAGCAGACGACGAGTACTTAGAAGAAATCGTGGATCACGTGTACCGGTCGACGGTGATCGTCGAGCCCAGTGGGAATCAGCGGTTTGAGCGGCAGATGTTTGCCCGCCTTCCTGCGGCACTGCAGCGCCGCCTGGTACGGCGGAGTCTTCGCGCGGGCGATCCCGAGGGGCGGGCGCCGAGTCTGCGTACAGTCGAAAACGTGCTGCGGCTGGTGGCCGGCAAGTCCAAGGGTATGCTTTCGGTCCGAGGGCTTGACGTGATCACAGAGTGTGAGTGGATCGTCCTCCGGTTGACTCCGCAACGAACGGTCTCCAGCCCGTCCGGGCAATCCTTCCCGACAGTGACTGTGCCGATCTCCCTCCCTGCTACGGTGTATTGGCCTGGTACGCGACAACAAATTCATGTACAAGTGATGACCAAACAGGCGGCCGCGCCCTGGTTGAAACAGGGAACGCCGGACTGCGCGGTGTTCGATGCCGACCGCTTGTCTGCACCGCTGATCATCAGGGCGTGGCAGGCGGGCGATCGGATCCATCCGCGTGGCATGCGCGGGAAACGCAAGAAGTTGCAGGATCTCTTCACCGACATGAAGGTGAGCCGGGACGAGCGCAGTCGTATTCCGCTCATCGTCGCCCCGGAAGGCATCCTCTGGGTGGTCGGCCGTCGACAGGATGAGCGGTGCGCCGTGGGAAAAGACACGCGCCGCTGTCTGGTGGTGACGGTTCAATCGAAAGCAGGCAGCGAAGGAGCCGGATAAGATGGAGCGCATCTTCGGACGGCCGATCGTGACGCAGGAGGAAATGCGTGCGCGCATCAAGGAGCTCGGCAAACAGATTGCCAATGACTACGCCGGCAAAGATCTTGTGCTCGTCGGCGTCCTCAAAGGCGCCTACGCCTTCTATGCGGATCTCGCTCGGGCCATTCGGATTCCCATGCGCGTCGATTTTCTCATCGTCGCAAGTTATGGCAGTCAGTCGAAAACGTCTGGAAAAGTAAAAGTCATCACCGAGCTGACGGAACAGATCAAGGGAAAGGATGTGTTGCTCGTCGAAGACATTGTCGATTCCGGACTGACTGTCGAGTACTTGATCAAGACTCTGAGCAAGCAAAAGCCTAAATCTATTAAAGTCTGCACCCTGTTGAGCAAGCCGGAACGGCGAACGATCGACGTCCCGCTTGAGTATGTAGGATTCAAGATTCCCAACAAATATGTGGTGGGCTACGGGCTTGATTATCAACAGAAATACCGAAACCTTCCTTACCTCGCCGAGCTGGACATGGAAGGGGAGCAAGAGTAAACGGCGGCTGCACGGTTGTCAGTTCGAAGAGGGCTGTGGTAACATCACTCAAGCTCGCGTATTTCCTGGCGACTTGAGGAAGCCAGGCATAAGGAGAAGTGGATGAATTCTCGGGCAAAAAATCTGCTCTTCTGGGTCGTTGTCGGCCTGTTCATGATTTTACTGTTCAACCTGTTCAGTGTACCGACTCATGCCCCGGAAGAAGAAGTTATTTTCAGCGATTTCATGGCCAAGCTCGATAAGGGTGAAATCGAAAAAGTCATCATCAAGTCCAGTCACGTCAGCGCTGTCCTGAAGGACAAGACCCGCATCCGAACCTTCACCGCCGAATACCCGGATTTTGTGAAGGTGTTGCGCGAAAAAGGCGTGCAGATCGAAGCGAAGCCCCCAGACGAAAGTCCATGGTACATCACGTTCCTTGTGACGTGGGGACCCTTCGTGCTCTTCCTGGGGCTTTGGTTCTTCTTGATGCGGCAGATGCAAATCGGCGGGAACAAAGCTCTGTCCTTCGGCAAGAGCCGCGCCCGCATGCTGACCGAAGAACGAAAAAAAGTGACGTTCTCGGATGTGGCCGGCATTGACGAAGCGAAGGAAGAAGTTCTCGAGATCATCGAATTCTTAAAAGATCCCCGCAAGTTTCAAAAGCTCGGCGGGCGCATTCCGAAAGGCGTCTTGATCGTCGGTCCTCCGGGAACCGGAAAGACCCTGCTCGCCAAAGCCATTGCCGGCGAAGCCGGGGTGCCTTTCTTCAGCATCAGTGGATCGGACTTCGTCGAGATGTTCGTCGGGGTGGGTGCGTCGCGAGTGCGCGATCTCTTTGAACAGGGCAAAAAGCATGCGCCCTGCATCATTTTCATCGACGAGATCGATGCTGTCGGCCGCTTGCGCGGTGCCGGCCTGGGCGGCGGACACGATGAACGCGAACAAACCCTGAATCAGTTGCTCGTCGAGATGGACGGGTTCGACACCACGGAAGGGGTGATCTTGATCGCGGCGACCAATCGGCCCGACGTGCTTGACCCTGCCTTGTTGCGGCCGGGACGCTTCGATCGGCAAGTGGTCGTCAATCGACCGGATTTGCGCGGCCGCTCCGAAATCTTGAAGGTGCATACGAAGAAAGTGCCGATTGCGACCAACGTCGAGTTGGAAAAGATCGCACGCGGGACGCCGGGTTTCTCGGGGGCGGACCTGGAAAACCTGGTGAACGAAGCGGCATTGTGGGCGGCGCGTCAGAACAAGAAGGAAGTCGAAGTCATCGATTTCGAGATGGCCAAAGACAAGGTCCTGATGGGCGCCGAACGCAAGAGCATGATTCTCAGTGACGAAGAAAAGCGAACGACCGCGTATCACGAGGCAGGGCATGCCTTGATGGCCAAACTCCTGCCCGGCACCGATCCCGTCCACAAAGTCACGATTATCCCGCGCGGGCGGGCCTTGGGCGTCACGATGCAGTTGCCGACCGACGACCGGCACAATTATTCAAAGGAATTCCTGTACAACAACCTCGCCATTCTCATGGGCGGGCGCGTGGCGGAAGAGCTCGTGTTGAAACACGTCACCACCGGCGCTGGAAACGACATCGAGCGTGCAACAGATCTGGCCAGAAAAATGGTCTGTGAATGGGGCATGAGCGAGAAGCTGGGGCCGTTGACCTTCGGCAGAAAAGAGGAGGAAATCTTCCTCGGCCGGGAGCTGACGACGAAACGGGATTTCAGCGATCAAGTCGCTTTGGAAATCGATCTCGAGATCAAGCGGTTGGTCACCGAAAATTACGAAAGGGCGAAACGGCTCCTTACTGAACACATGAGAAGCCTGAAGGCGCTCGCGGAAGCCCTTCTGGAAAAGGAAGTGTTGGATGCCCCGGAGATCGATCAGATCCTGATGCAGAACTCCTCGCAGACCGTGCCTGCCTAATCGCTGCCGGTTTCACTGCAGCTTCAGGGCACTGGAGTTGCAGGAGATCATACCTCATGCATTCCATGACACCTCGTCTGCTGCGCTGCCCAGATATTTCAATGAGGTTGGTACGGATGACCCGTGTCATAGAAGATACAGGACTGTATCGTGATCCCAACAGCACGTGGAATCTCGCCGCATCGAACTCATAACTGCAACGATGGAACTCCACCTTCCAGAGCGACGCCTTTCCCTCGACCGTCCCTTGGTGATGGGCATTGTCAATGCGACGCCGGACTCGTTCTTCGACGGCGGGCGTTTTCTTGATCCTCAATTGGCGCTGGAGCATGGACGGCGGTTGGTCGAAGAAGGCGCTGATCTCCTTGACATCGGTGCCGAATCCACCAGGCCTGGCTCAGTTCCAATCGACGAAGGGGAAGAGTTGCGTCGACTCGTCCCGATCGTCACGGCGCTCGCACAGGCCGTGTCCGTTCCCATCTCCGTCGATACCTCCAAAGCCGCTGTCGCCAAGGCCGCAATCAAAGCGGGCGCCGTCATGGTCAATGATGTGACTGCATTACGTGGCGACCCCGCCATGGCGGACGTCGTGGCTCAGACGGGAGTCGCCCTGGTGCTGATGCACATGCAAGGAACTCCGCAAACGATGCAGCAGGCGCCCACCTACGGGGACGTGGTTGAGGAAGTCGCTGATTTTTTGGCCGAGCGAGCGCGCTTCGCCATGGAGCGCGGAGTCGCGAAATCACGGATTGTCCTTGATCCGGGCATCGGATTTGGTAAAGTCCTCACGCACAACCTTGACCTCCTCGCGCATCTGCGCATGTTGACCGCCTTGGGGTTTCCGGTGTTGGTCGGTCCATCAAGAAAAGGGTTCATCGGCCAGTTGACTAAACAATCCGTTGAGGGACGGGCCTGGGGAACCGCGGGCGTCGTCGCGCTCGCAGTAGAACAAGGGGCGAACATTCTGCGTGTGCACGACGTAGCGGCGATGCGGGACGTCGTGAACGTGGCAACGGCGATTTCAGGTCGAATGCCGGCTTCATTACGGGAACAGCATGCGTAAATTGTTCGGAACAGACGGCGTGCGAGGGACGGCGAACCTTGAGCCGATGACGAGTGAAACCGCCATGCAGCTCGGGCGCGCTGCCGCCCACATTTTCATGCGGAGAGCCGGACGCCATCAAATCGTGATCGGAAAGGATACACGCGTCTCGGGCTACATGCTGGAAGCCGCCTTGATGTCGGGCATCTGCTCGATGGGTGTCGACGTACTGCTGGTCGGGCCGATGCCCACCCCGGCGATCGCCTTTTTGGCCAGAAGCCTGCGGGCCGACGCCGGCGTCATGATTTCCGCCTCACACAATCCGTATCAAGACAACGGCATCAAGTTCTTTTCGAACGACGGGCTCAAGCTGCCGGATGAAATCGAAGCCAGGATTGAAGAGCTCATCATCTCGAATGAAATTG
This sequence comes from Nitrospira sp., assembly GCA_029240595.1. GTDB lineage: Bacteria > Nitrospirota > Nitrospiria > Nitrospirales > Nitrospiraceae > Nitrospira_C. The sequence goes on from JARDZZ010000125.1 coordinate 5,990, forward strand.
CCCATCTCCGTCCGACGGCCGATGCCATCGGAAAGGCGTTCCGCATCGATGACGCGGAGGGGAGATACATCGAATTCGTCAAACGGTCACTGCCCAAAGAGCTCGATTTCCAGGGCATCAAGCTCGTGGTCGATTGTGCCAATGGCGCTGCCTATAAAGTGGCACCGACCGTTCTGCGTGAGTTAGGCGCGAAGGTGGACGTGATCGGGAATAAGCCGGACGGCATGAACATCAATGCCGGATGCGGCGCGGTGCACCCGACGCTGCTGCAGCGGGCCGTGAAGGAATACGGCGCACATTTAGGGATTGCGCTTGACGGCGACGCCGACCGCGCCATCTTCGTATGCGAGCAGGGCAACGTTATCGACGGCGATCACATCATGGCTGCCCTGGGACTCGATCTTCACCGCAAAGGCCAGTTGGCGAAACAGACGGTGGTCGGAACGGTCATGAGCAATTTTGGCTTAGAGCTGGCGCTCAATCGGGCGGGCCTCAAATTACTCCGCACAGCCGTCGGTGACCGATACTTATTGGAGCGGATGTTAGGAGACGGGTATAACTTCGGCGGTGAGCAATCCGGTCATTTCATTTTTCTCGACCACAATACGACGGGCGACGGGCTGATTTCCGCGCTGCAAGTGCTCTCGCTGATGAAACGGACTGAACAGCCCCTGTCGGAGCTGGCGAAAGCCATGACGGCAGTTCCTCAAGTCTTGCTGAACGTCAAAGTGTCGAAGAAGCCACATTTAGACAGCATCCCCGAATTGCAGCAAGCGATCGCCGAAAGCGAACGCCGTTTCAACGGCAGCGGTCGGGTCCTCGTCCGCTATTCCGGCACCGAACCCGTGCTGCGTATTATGATCGAAGGCGAACACGATAGTCTCATCCGCGAAGAGGCCGATCGGTTGGCACGAATCGTCACGGCCCACCTCAGTTAGGTTCCTGGTTCAGCCACATCACGTCGTCATTGTTGGAACGGAAGCCATGCTGCCGTCCCTCACGCTTGCCTTCATCTGCGGCCTTGCGCTGGGCTCTCTCGTTCCTTATTTTCCGTTGTCGATCGTTCTCGGACTGATAGGCGCTGTTCTCGGCTCGGCCGTGATCCAGGCGCATGGACGATCCACAGCCGGCATATCGACTGCTCACTATGGGTGCCTCTTAGCGGGCATTGTCTACTGGTTTGCGAGCGTCGAAGCCTCCTCAAACCCGCCCACCCTCGAGCATGTGCCGGAGACGTTCGAAACCCATACGGGACGGATTATCTCGCCCGTCCAACTGGCTCCCGATCGAATGAGCATGGTGATCAGGTGTGATCCGACTCCTGGCGGCGAAGATCTGCCGCTCACGGTTCGCTTGACGTGGCGTGCCCCGGACCGGCCGCTCTTCGAGGGTGATCGCATCCGGCTTCGAGCACGATTACGGGCTCCGAGCGGCGCGTCCAACCCCGGGGGATTCGATTATGCCTCCTATCTCGAGCGTCAAGGCATCGATGCCGTCGCCACAGTGAGCGGGGTGGAAGCCATCGAGCTTCTGGAGTCGGGAGGGGCCAACCCGCACTGGGCTGTGTGGAATCAATTCGACCGATGGCGGGCCTCGATTCGTCGGTCGGCGTTGGAGAGTCTGTCTCAGCCGGCTCTCGGTCTCTATCTCGGGGTCATCATC
>JARDZZ010000126.1 GCA_029240595.1 Nitrospira sp.
TTTCGCCGAGTACTCATTACGCTTGGTGCCGAATCCCATCATCCCGCCGAAGTGGCGCTGGCAGGCGAGGTTTTCAGTCATGGGATTCAAGAAAATCACCCGTACAGTTCCCTGACGCTTGTTGATCCAACGGACCTCATCGCCGGGATTGACCGTTAGCGATGTCGGCTCCACGACATCACGGATAACGACATCTTTGACTTCGCCCGTGCGGGTCAACGTCGGCATGCTTTCTCCCCCAATGGTTTGACAACCGGTCAGCATCAGCAGACCTGATGCCAGGATGATTCGTTTGACATGCATGGTACTCTCTCCTTTTTAATTAAGGTGAAACAGTTGTTCGATCTCCAGGGATGGTGGAATACCACGTGTGGGAAGGGCCGGAGGCGGACCGACTTGTCCACACCTAAGAGGAGCAATCCGCATCCACGAAATGGGGATTCACCACGGCGAAACTTCATGATGCTGATGCTGCGGGACGCTTTGCACTAGGACTGGCACCACGTCGGCGCTGCTCCGATTCTGTCGTCTTCAGCCGACTGCTGGAAACGGATTGCGCGATCTCTCAAGGCTGAGCAGGACCCGCTGGAGGCGTGGCCGACCGAACCGCGGCTGGCGGTACAGGAGCCGGCTGCACAGGCGCGTTCACCACCATCGCAGCTTCGTATTCCTCTTCTGATATTGTCTTCACCTCAGAGGACTGTAACGTCACAATGCTCCCCGATTTCTCATCCTTGATTTTCACTGCCCCGCCTCGGCCGGCGTTGTCGACTTTCGTTGTGTAATAGGATTTTCCGGACATCGGGTCCGTCACTCGGTAATGGTCAGTGCAGCCCACGACCAGCAGCGTCAGGCCCCCGAATAGCACTGTCGTGATCAGATATGTCCGCATGAGAGCCTCCTCAGTTTCGTCCTCACCCGCATGTATGTTTGTTGAGTATGAACTGCAGGTCGGCAGCCCACTGTATCGAATTGACCACATAGCCGGCGGCCTTGTGCTCAATTCAGGACATGAGAGCGCACGACGGCTGACGGTCTACGACGTCTTGTTCACGATCCGTTCCGCTAGGGTAGGGCGACCCGGTTTAGACGGCTCGCGGGTCAGCAGAGGAAACGTGGTGTATTCCCGGTTGTAATCCTCACTCATTCTCATCCATACTTCAGTTCGTTTGCAGGCAACACTCAGTAAGGCGTGTCGTTCGGGTCATGTCTCCTTTACGGTAAGCGACGGTTCATCCGAAGTACAGCGCACGAACGGTTGGCGCATGCGCAGGTTCTTTCGACCGGTACCTCTTCTCCTCTTCACAGTCACTGCTCTCTTGCTGTATAGCCTGGCCGGATTCTTTCTCGTTCCCCACATCATCAAGGCGCACGTCCTGCCCGCTGTGGCCGATCAATTGCATCGCCCTGTGACGGCCAAGGAGATCGCATTCAATCCCTTCGTGCTGTCGCTCAAGATGACGGAGTTCGAGATCCAGGAGCAGGACGGCGCTCCGCTCATCGGCTTTCAAGAGTTCTTCATCAATTTTCAGACCGTCTCCCTATTGCGCCGTGCCTATGTTTTCAAGGAGATTCGCTTTGCGCTTCCCTTTGTGTCGATCAAGGTCGCAAAAGACGGGCATGTCAATTTGACTGATTTGCTGCCTCCAGACGAAGCAGCTGCCTCTTCACTCCCTCCTGAGGACTCGCAGTCGCCTAAAGGGCTGCCTGCAATACAGATCGAACATTTCGAAATCGCTCAAGGCATTGTCGAGTTTCAAGACGCATCTAAACCCCAGGCCGTGTCAATCGATGTCGTGCCCATCAACTTGATGCTCAACAATTTCTATACGAAACAAGGCGGCGACAATCGCTATGCCTTTACCGCAGAGCTCGATAAAGATGAGATCCTCGACTGGAAGGGAACGCTTTCTCTTGAACCCGTCGCGTCGGAAGGGACGCTTTCTCTCAGCGGCGTCAAGATCGCGACGCTCTTTCAGTATGTCCAGGATCAATTTCACTTCGACATTCCCACCGGGACCATCCGAGCTATTGGCCGCTACCGCTTCACTGCAGGCCCACCGCTCGACCTCCAAGTGTCGGATACCTTGCTCCACTTCAGCGACATCGGCATCGTCGAAAGAGGCGATTCCGTTCCCGTCATCGCGTTACACACATTGTTCCTAGATGGCATCCATGCTGATCTTCGGCAGCGGAAGCTCGAGATCGAAAGCATTACTCTGGATAAAGGAGCCCACCGGATTTGGCGCAATGCTGACGGATCGATGAATCTTCCGGCCCTCTTGATGCCAGTGCAAACGCAGCCGGTTGAAGAACACGCCACTAACGAAGTCGCCCCACATGACGCGAGCAGGGCGCCGGCATGGACTCTCTCAATAAAGGACGCGAGCATCACTCACCACAATATTGAGTTTGAAGATCGCGCACTCGATTTTCCCGCGAGACTGAAAGTCAGTGATCTGACCGTTCGGACGCACGACGTGGTGTTTCCGTTCAAGAAGCCCATACCACTAACGGTGAAGCATCGCCTCAACGAGACGGGGAGCGTGACAGCCGAAGGAGATATCGGTGTGCAACCGTTGCAGGCCGATTTGGTCGTCTCGCTGAAAGACATTCCAGTTCAGCCTTTCGAACCGTATGTCGAGCAGTTTGCGCGTATTGCCGTGGACACTGGTGCCCTTGATTTGGATGGAACGCTTCGATTTGCGGCTGAACACCCGAAGGGGCCACTCATGGCTTTCAAGGGGAATCTCGGCGTGAAGGCGCTGGCCATCGCCGACCGGGACGACGGCGCTCCTGTGGCCTCTTGGAAGCAAGTACAGTTGCGCGAGATCGCCATCGCTCTCGACCCGACGAGCGTCACCATCGAGGAGATCGGGATCCACCAACCGACCGTGCACCTCGCGATCGATCGGGACGGAGTGCCGAACATTAAGAAACTGCTATCTGGTGCGAAAACAAAGAACGAGCCGATGGGTACTGAGCAATCGTCAGCTCAGACGAAAAAGATTCCGTCTCCTTCCATCTCGGTCAAGACAGTCAAGGTGCTCAAGGGAACGGCCACGTTCCGGGATGAGTCCATTGCACCGCCGGTGCAGGCGGGACTCTACGATCTGACAGGCACGGTGAAAGGTCTCTCGTCGAAACAAATGGCGAGGGCGGAGGTGAATCTTTCCGGCAAAATCGACAAGGTGGCTCCCCTGAAGATTGCGGGAACCATTAACCCGTTGACTGAAGACACCTTCACCGATTTGACCATTAGATTCGACAATGTCGATCTGACCACTGCCGCCCCCTATACCGGCAAGTATGTCGGCTATCCGATCAGGAAAGGAAAACTGTTCTTGGACCTGGTGTACAAGGTCTCGCAGAAGCAACTGGAAGCCGAAAACAAAGTGGCGGTCGACCAGCTCACCTTTGGCGAGAAGACAGACAGTCCCGATGCCACGTCACTGCCCGTTCCGCTGGCCATTGCCCTGCTCAAGGACCGACAAGGCAGGATCGACATTGATCTCCCAATACGAGGAGACCTCAAGGATCCCGATTTCAGATACGGAAAGGCTGTCTGGGCCACCTTGGGCAATCTTCTGACCAGGATGGTCGCTTCACCCTTTGCCCTAATGGGCAAGTTGGTTCCTGGTGGCGGAGATGGAGAGGAACTGCAGCATCTCGCGTTCCAGCCGGGGTCGACGACACTCGATCCGAAGGAGCAGAAGAAAATTGACGCTCTCATGAAAGGGTTGGAGGAGCGGCCGGGGTTGCGCTTGGAAATTACGGGAACTGCCGATCCTGCACGCGATCGCGAGGCACTTGCGCTTCAGAGGCTCGAGGAGCAGCTACGCGCTAGATGGCGTGATAAAAACGGGGACGGGAAGAACGGCGATAAGCCGTCTCCCACGGATGAAGAACGCCTGATCAGGGAACTCTACGATCACCGGCGGAGCCAACAGCCTCCGGCTCCACAAAAAGCGGAGACTCCTCAGAAACCGCCGACGGTTGAAGAGATGAGGCGTGAGCTCTTGGCTACCATGAACGTGGAAGAGGATGCGCTTCGAACCTTAGCCCGCACACGCGCAGAGCAAGTGCATGAACAGCTTGTCGGTGAAGGAAAACTGCCGGATGAACGCGTGTTTCTGACTGATGTCGACCTTGCACCGTCTGAGGACCATGAGAAGGTGCAAAGCCGCTTGAATATTACGGCCGGCTCATAGGTGAGTTGCCTCTTGCACTTCCTTCGGAAGGGACAGTATCGTACCATGTTCATGAGTTCTTAAGGACTTGGATAACTAAGGAGGTCGGTCATGGCTCTACGATTAGGAGATGAAGCTCCGAATTTCACGGCTGAGACAACTGAGGGGACGATCAACTTTCATGAGTGGCTCGGCAACAGTTGGGGAATTCTCTTTTCGCATCCAAAAGATTACACCCCCGTCTGCACCACCGAGCTCGGCACCGTGGCGAAAATTACGCCTGATTTCAAGAAGCGCGGGGTCAAAGTGATCGCCGTCAGTGTGGATCCACTGGATTCTCATAAAGGCTGGATCAACGACATCAACGAGACACAGCACACGACCATGAATTATCCCATCATCGCCGATCCGGATAAGAAGGTCGCGGCGCTGTATGACATGATCCATCCCAACGCGCTTGACAACATGACGGTACGCTCGGTCTTCGTCATTGGGCCGGACAAGAAGATTAAGTTAACCTTGACGTATCCTGCTTCATGTGGCCGCAACTTCGATGAATTGTTGCGAGTCGTCGACTCCCTCCAACTGACGTCAAAGTACAAAGTAGCGACTCCGGCCAACTGGAAAGAAGGGGAAGACTGCATCATTACCCCGGCCGTCAGCAACGATGAGGCGAAGACGCTCTTTCCGAAGGGCTTCAAGACGGTGAAGCCGTATCTCCGCTATACACCACAGCCGAACAAGTAACGGAACAAGGTTACTGAAGGGCGGGAAGGGATGCCCATCTCTTCCCGCCCTTTCTGTTTCCGCAAGAGGAGAGCTGCATGCGAGCAGTGGGGCTGTATCGACATCTTGCAATTACGGACCCGGAGAGCCTGCTCGACCTCGACATTCCCCTGCCGGAGGCCACCGGACATGACCTGCTCGTCCGCATCGAGGCTCTGTCAGTAAACCCTGTCGATACGAAAGTGCGCGCGCCTGGCAAACCAGATAGGCAGACCCCGCTTGTGCTCGGATGGGATGCGGCAGGAGTGGTTGAATCTGTCGGGCAGGCGGTAACGCTCTTCAGGCCGGGGGACACCGTCTATTATGCCGGCGACATTTCCAGGCCTGGAAGCAACAGCCAATATCAGTTGGTCGATGAGCGCATTACCGGAAGGAGACCGCGTTCGCTCGCAGCCGAAGAAGCTGCAGCCCTTCCGTTAGTCGCCATTACCGCGTATGAAGGCCTACAAGAGCGTCTTGGAATTGACTTCGAGGGTGGTTCGAAGGGCCGCACCCTCCTCATTATTGGCGCCGCCGGCGGGGTCGGTTCGATGGCGATTCAGCTGGGAAAAATTGCTGGACTTTCGGTCTTGGCCACGGCATCGCGTCCCGAATCAATCGCCTGGGTCAGGCAACTCGGGGCAGACGAGGTCCTGGATCATCGGCGGCCGCTGAGGCCTCAGCTCGAGGGAATCGGCTTTGGAAACGTCAACTTTATCTTGAACTGTGCCGACACGGACGGCTACTGGGACAGTATGGCTGAGCTGATTGCTCCGCAGGGGAAGATCTGTACGATCGTCGAGAACAAGGGCTACTTGCAACAACAGGCCTTGAAAGCAAAGAGCATCACCCACGTGTGGGAGTTCATGTTTACCCGACCGAAGTACCAGACAGCCGACATGATTGAGCAACACCGCTTGCTCAATCGAGTGGCCGATTGGATCGATCGCGGTACTCTGAAGGGAATTCTCCGCGAGACCCTGCATCCCATCAACGCGGAGAACCTGAAAAAAGCGCACGCCAAGCTGGAATCAGGGACAATGATCGGCAAACTTGTCCTGAAGGACTGGTAGTGACTAGCGGGGATGGTTTATGGGCATCGTTACACCAGGAGAAGTCCCGCACTCCGGATCCGCCGCCAGGAAGGATCTCTCACAAACGAGGCAAAATCAGTCGCCCTGCCGGGGAAGGCAAGTCTGGCATCACGCCATGACGGATACGACGCATAACGATCTCGCCGCGGAAGCGCTTCGTTCAGCAACTCACTCAACCACGATGCTTGCCTCGATGGAAGCGTAGCGGTCAGCGCCCTCCTCCGGCCTTGAATCGAAAGCTTGATATGACCGGTTCCAGATTCGACGCACGCCTGTTCGCCGATCCAGACACAGCGGCGTTCCGCAGCAAATTCCTCGTCCGGAATGCGCTTGCCCAGGGCACGGCTGATCCAAGTCGGTGACACTCTTGGCCTTGGAGTCGGATGATCGAACCATTTCGTGACCTCCATCGCCAGCCCTCGCGATTCCAGAAAGTTGAGCATCGATCGACGCAGTCCTGCACCGATCCATTCCAGGGTAGGACCGGTCGCATCCTCATGAAGCAGATCGTTTTCGGCGAACCCGCCAAACTCAGGCCCCACAATCTGAAGGCCGTTGCCACGCGGATCGAGCCCGATTGGACTGTGCGCAGTGACGGTGAATCGATGCCAAAATGCGGACTGAACCAAGTCAGCCGCGAACAGCTGGCGGACGCGTTCGAGTGAATCGACGGTTTCCTGCACCGTTTCCGATGGAAAGCCATACATGAGATAGGCATGCACGAGAATTCCGGCCTGCCTAAAGGCGGCGGCCACGCGGGCCGTCTGGTCGACCGTGATGCCTTTCTTCATTTTGGCCAACAATCGATCGGAGGCCGCCTCGAGACCGGCAGTGACGGCGATGCAACCGGACGCCGCTAAGAGCCGGCAGAGATCCGGTGTGAACGCCTCTTCAAATCGAATGTTGCCCCACCACGAAATACCGATTTTGCGCTGCAGGAGCGCGATCGCCAATGCTTTTAATGCCATCGGCGGCGCAGCTTCGTCCACGAAGTGAAAGGTAAGACGCTTCGTCTCATCGGCCAACTGCTGGATGTTGTGGATGAGACGCTCTGTGGGAGTGATTTCGTAACGACTGATGTAGTCAAGCCCGACGTCGCAAAACGTGCATTGTTTCCAATAACACCCGTGTGCAACGGTCAACTTGTTCCAATGGCCCTCCGACCATAAGCGATGCATTGGATTGGTGCTGTCAAGAATTGACAGGTACCGATCTAGCATGAGGCCCCGATACGTCGGACAGCCGGCGTCATTCATCGCAATGTTGCCAAGCGTCACATCATCGGCAAACACCACTCGATTGTTGTCACGGTAAAACGTCCGACTGAGCGCTTCCACGGGCCGCTTACCGGATAGATGCTCGAGTAGGCAGAGTAGGGGCCGCTCGCCGTCATCCAACGTGACGTAGTCGACGAAATCGAACACACGAACGTCGGACAGACGACGGAGCTCGGTGTTCACATAGCCTCCGCCAAGGGCAATCTAGATGTCTGGCCTGTTCTGCTTGAGCGATTGGGCGATGCGAATGGCTCCGTAGAGGTTCCCGGGAATGGGCACCGTCAGGCCGACGAGCAAGGGGTTCACGCGCTCCACATGCTTGAAGCGCAGCCAACATGCTGTCGAATGAGGCAGCCGATCGTGCGATGTGTTCCGCATAGCGGTTGAGCGCAAAATGGGGCGTGATGGTTCCCTGAACCAGATCCGTCAGGTCCTCCAGAAATAACGTCGCCGCGTGCTTCGCCCGGTCTTCAGTTGAGGTGCTTCGAGACCAGCTGCGCTGCATCCTAAAACGAGGCCCTTCAGGAAGAAACGCCCGTCGGGCAAATGACTTCGTGAGTTCCGGAGCTTTCCCTTGAAGATAGGCCACCACGGCATCGATATGATCCAGGATGGCGGATTGATTGGCGATCATCTCCTGAGCCGCAGGATGGAGCGACCGCCTTCTGGGCTCAAGCTGATAAAACACCTGCCTCAGGCCTTCCCTGCTGAATACACGGAGGACCATCTCGATGCCGAGATCGGCCTGTTCGCAGAGGACACCCTGCGAGCGAAGGAAGCCGGTTAAATAGGCCGTGGAAGGGTAGGGCGTATTCAGTTGCGTTAGCGGAGGAATGAGCAGTAAGACATTCGGCATGGGCATCGCCTGAGATAGCACAGTGCAGGAATTGAAAGCCAGGAGGATGGCATGAGGAGCGAACTATGTTGCTGAAACGGGGAATCTTGAGTCTCATCGTCCTTCTTGCCGCGCAGCCGGGTTGGGCGGGGATTGATGAAACAAAACTGATTGATCTTACTTACGCCCTCGATGAGCAGACGGTGTTCTGGCCTACGAACAGGCCGTTTACTTGGGAGAAGGCGGCCTGGGGGAGGACTGCCAATGGTTACTGGTATGCCTCAGGTGATTTCTCCATGTCTGAACACGGCGGCACACATATTGACGCGCCCATTCATTTTGCGGAAGGCCGGCTGGCCGTGGACGAGATTCCCGTACAGAAGCTCATCGCGCCGGCCGTCGTCATCGATGTCCGTTCAGCGGTAGAAGAAAATCCCGACTATCGACTCTCGATGCGGGATCTCGAAACCTGGGAAGCTCGGCATGGACCGATCGTGCAGGGGGCCGTGGTCTTGATGCTGACCGGGTGGGGAAAAAGATGGCCGGACCCGATCCGCTATCTCGGAAGTTCGACACCATCGGATCCGAAGACGTTGCATTTTCCGGGCTTCTCGAAGGAGGCTGCCGATTTTCTTGTGAAAGAGCGGCATGTCGATGGAATCGGCATCGACACGCCGAGCATTGACTATGGCTCTTCCCGCGATTTCATCGTGCACCAGATCATAAACGGTGCCAATCTTTACGGTCTTGAAAACGTCGCCAATCTCGAAAAGGTCCCGCCGAAGGGAGCCATTCTCGTCGCTCTGCCCATCAAGATCCGAGGCGGGACAGGAGGGCCGGTCAGGATTATTGCTATCCTACCCTGACAGGGGTTGATGGAGCGAAGGCCAAGGCCGTCATTGATGACGCCCTTTGAAGGTCAGCTCGGCAATGGCGGATTTGTCTAAATCGCCTCGGCCGGCAGCGACCAACCGTTGATATTGCCGGTGTGTCGCTTCGGCCAGAGGCAAAGTTAATCCCACGGTCGCTGCGAGTCCGAGCGCAATGCCGGAATCCTTAGTGGCATGGGCAGCAGAGAAATAGCAGTCGTGGGCTCGGGCCTGCATGTCTTCGCCGTCGGTTTCCAAGACGCGTGAGGCGGCGCCGGTCTGGCTGAACACCTCCCGCAGCATGGTGAGATCCACTCCAAGAGCGGCACCTAGGCCAAGCCCTTCGGCCAGCGCCGCCGTGTTGCAATTCATAACCATATTAACGAGCGCCTTCACCTTGGCCGCCTCTCCCGTTCGGCCGATATAACGAAGGCGTGCACTCATGACTTCCAGCAACGGTCTGGCGCGCTCAAAGACAGATTCCTTGCCAGCGCACATGAGATAGAGGGTGCCTTGCCGGGCTTGGGTGATGCTGCTGGCCATGCAAGCTTCCAGGCTGGCGCCTTCGTGTCGTTCGACAACCTGTTCCGTAGCAATGTGAACATCCGGGCTCACCGTCGCGCAGTTGATAAAAAGACGGCCCTTGGCATGCGCTAAGAGACTGTTGGATTCCCCCTCGCGGTAGATGTCGTGCATGGCTGCATCATCGGACACAACGGTGACAACGACCTCGGACAACTCAGCGACGCGTGCCGGAGTTTCCACTGCCTCACATCCTAATTCGCGACTGAGTTCATCGGCCGCCTGCTGATTGCGGTCGTGAACCGCAGTGATGCGATATCCCTTATCCTGCAGGCGGCGAGCCATATTGGCGCCCATGCGTCCGACACCAACAAAGCCGACATGTGCCATGGTTTCGGTTCCTTCCCTGAATGAGATGGCTTTTCGTTGATATGCCCGATCCTCGGCACATCGTCAAGGCAGTGTCGTGCCCCGAGGAGCGGGCCGTTGAATCGGAGCGGTGGACGGTACTGCGCTAGGCAGCCAGGACCCTCATGCTGAGGCAGGGACGAATTTCAGTGCTGCACCGTTGATGCAATAGCGTAGGCCTGTGGGTTTCGGGCCATCTTTGAAGATATGTCCCTGATGCCCATCGCAACGAGCGCAGTGCACCTCGGTACGCGGAAAAATCAGCTTGAAATCTGTATGCGTCTCGACAACCTTCGGATCGATGGGCTGCCAAAAGCTGGGCCAGCCGGTGCCGCTGTCGAATTTATGTTCAGATGAATAGGCAGGAAGATCACAACCGGCGCAATGATAAATACCGTCCTGCTTATTGTCATGCATGTTGTTCGTAAATGGTCGCTCGGTAGCTTCATGTCTCAACACTTGGTACGCCTCCGTCGCCAAGAGCTTTTTCCATTCGTCGTCGGACTTGACGATTTTGACGATAGGGCCGATGTCGATCTTTTGCGGCATGACAACCTCCCGGGTAACTCAGGTGCTAGATGCGAGAGCGTGGCATCGTGGCATACGTATTGATCGAGGAGCAAGGCGGCCGGCCCGGCCGCAATGCTCCCTCTCCCATTACAAAGCAGTCGATACATGGTGCTCGGTCGGCCGAGCCTGATTTCCCAGATCTTGATCGAACGCCGAGGGGAGTACTTCCTCGATTCGCTCGACAAAAATAAACGTCAGGTCGTCCCGTACTTCTTGAGGCACTTCTTTGAGATCCTTTTCATTCGCCTTGGGAAGAATGATCCGTTTAATCCCTGCCCGATGAGCGGCCAGCACCTTCTCCTTGATCCCGCCAACGGGCAGGACTAAGCCGCTGAGGCTGATTTCACCGGTCATGGCGGTATCGCTGCGCACGGGCTTCCCCACATAAGACGACGCCAGTGCGGTCGCCATCGTAATGCCCGCTGAAGGCCCATCCTTCGGAATGGCTCCTGAAGGGACATGGATATGCAACCCGTTCCTTTTGAATCGTGAGATATCGAGTCCCATGCTTTCGGCATGCGACCACAGGTAGCTTCGTGCGGCCCTCGCCGACTCTTGCATCACATCACCCAACTGACCGGTCAGACTGACCTCATGACTTCCGGGCAGGAGGGTGGTTTCGATATAGAGCACATCGCCACCGGTCGGTGTCCAAGCGAGGCCGGTCGCGACGCCCACGGGAATATGCTTTCTCGCTTCCTCCGGCATGAACCGTTCCGATCCCAGCCAGTCGGGAAGTTTGTCCTCTTCCACAGCGACGGTCTCCCGCACATGGCTTTCGGGAAGTTCCGCTACCGTCAGGGCGATCTTGCGGGTCAACCGGCCCAGCATCTGCTCCAATTGCCGGACACCAGCCTCCCTCGTGTAGCGGCTAATGATGCGGTCCAATACTCCGTCGGGAAGCTGGACATGATCCGCCTCCAGACCCGCTTCTTTGAGTCGTCGCGGCCACAAATACCGCCGCGCAATCTCGGCTTTCTCTCTTTCGCTGTACCCTTGAACCCGTATGATTTCCATTCGGTCCAAGAGCGGCTGGCTGATCGTATCCAAGGTATTCGCAGTCGTAATGAAAAACACCTTGGAGAGATCGAATGGCAAGTCGAGATAGTGATCCCGGAACGTATGGTTTTGCGCCGGATCCAGGATTTCCAGGAGCGCCGCCGCGGGATCGCCGCGGAAGTCGCGACCCAACTTATCCACTTCGTCCAACATGAGGACGGGATTGTTGACCCCGGCTCGACGCATCGCCTGTATGATCCGTCCGGGCAAGGCGCCGACATAGGTCCGGCGATGCCCGCGGAGCTCAGCCTCGTCATGAACGCCGCCGAGACTGAAGCGCTCGAAGCGCCGTCCCATCGCCCTGGCAATCGATTGGCCAAGACTGGTCTTACCGACACCGGGCGGCCCGACCAGGCAGAGAATCGGAGCTTTGGCGGTGGGATTCAATTTCAACACAGCCAGGTGCTCGACGATCCGTTCCTTTACCTCTTTGATCCCATAGTGATCCTCTTCCAACACCTGGCGCACATTGGTGAGATCCATGTGCTCTTCAGAAGCCTTGGTCCAAGGCAACTCGAGGACGAGTTCCAGATAGGTCCTCAATACCTGATGGTCGGGTGAAGAAGGCGGAACCTTCGAGAGCCTGGCAATCTCGCGCTCGACTTCCTTTCGCACGTGCTCGGGTAAGTCCGCCTCCTGAATCCGTTTCTTCAGATGGGCGACTTCACTCTCTTCGGCGTCCCCTTCGCCAAGCTCCTGTTGAATCGCCTTCAATTGTTCGCGCAACACGTATTCACGCTGATTCTTCCCGATTTTTGCCTGAGTATCGCTATTGATCTTCTCCCGAAGTTGAAGAATCTGTATTTCTTTGGACAGAAACGCATAGAGCGAGCGTAGCAGTTCGATCGTCGAAGAACTTTCGAGTAATGTCTGCTCCTCCTTGACGGTAAGATTCAGCAGCGACGCAACACGATAGGCCAACGTGGCTGGATTCTCTTCGTTCCGAAACGCCGCGGTGGCCTCTTCGATGCCAGGCGCCTGAACCAGCCGAGGAAGATCGGTGATGGAGTCTTGAATAGCCCGTTGAAGTGCCTGCACCTCTCGATCATTGTCTGTCGGCAGTTCGAGCCGGCGGGCCTGAACCATGAGATAGGGGTCGGCTTGTTCCACTTTGAGCAACGCGACACGCTCGATACCTTGAATGAGCGCCTGGATGACGCCATCCTCGGCGCGCCCTACTTGCTTCACAATGGCTTTGGTGCCGATCGTGTAGAGATCGTCCAATCCTGGATTCTCTTTGGCCGGATCCCGCTGGGCGACGACGAGAATCATTTTGTCTTCCGTTTTCAGCGCCGCATTCACGGCCGCGACGGAGCGCTCACGACCCACTGTGACCGGCATCAGAATTCCCGGAAACAACACGGTGCGCTTGATCGGAAGGACAGGCAAGGTCACCGAAAGATTTGTGCTGTTCATGCGTGATAACCTCCGCTCACACGGTGAGCTGACATGAGTTGTAACGGACAGATAGGTTGTGTCCAGGAGAAGTCAAGGAAGAGTGGGCGGCAACAAGATTAGCGCGCTCTAACGATCGACAAACAATCCACCGCTCGGATACAGAAGGACCTTTCCATCCGTTGGCCGAAGGTCTCCATCAGCCGTTGACGGAGCCAATTGATACGTATCGGTCCCCTTGAGATCGAAAAAGCCGCCAATGCCGCGCTGAGAGGAGAGTCCGTAGCCGTCCTTTGTCTGATAGCTGTCGTTTCCGCCTTCGTCTATGAACAAGCCCCAGCCGGAGTAATCGGCTTTTCCCAAACCGTTGGAGGACTGAAAGCCATAGCGATCGGACTCGGTTCCCGCATCGATCATCACACTCATCCCATGGTCCCATGCAACCCCGCCGTTGTAGAAGGGACCAGTTGATGCATAGTGATCAGCGCCCTGACGGTCTGTGAAAAAGCCGACGCCATAGTGAGCGGAAGAACCATGGCCGTAGCGAGCCGCGACGTACTCATCATTTCCGCTCAGATCGAGAAAGGCGCCGACCCCGAAAAAATATCCATGACCCTGGGAAAAATTGGCGCTCCTGTA
>JARDZZ010000127.1 GCA_029240595.1 Nitrospira sp.
CCGGCTAGCTTCTCCGCTATCTCTTCCGCTTGCTTCCACTCGCCCGTAAAGACCACTGCCTCGCCTTGGTGGTCGATTTTCCATGCCAGCTCGAACGCCTTGGATGGCGTCATTCCCGGGATGCATTGACAAAACAGTGCGATGACTTGTTGGTAAGTGTGACACTCGCAGTTATAGACGACCACGCGGGCTTCTAACCCATCACCAGTCCCGGTCGACGGAGTTTCTGTGGTCAACGGTGTCGCAACAGGAGTGGGGGATTCGGCCATGGAGGGCGATTCTAACAGAGTTCTCCTGTGCGATTAAGATCCTTTTCCGTGTGCGCAGCCAGTGTGGTGTCGGACGTCCCGAGGAGCGCCTGTTCGTCGACAAAGGGGGCCGCTCATGTTAACGTGCGCCGCCATGAACAGCTCGTTTTCAATGTCTTGGCTCGATCTCTTGTTGGTTTTTGTTCCGGTCACCGTCGTGCTCGCGTTCATTCAACCGGGCCATCTTGGCGTATTTATTTCCGCGGCGCTTGCCATCATCCCGCTCGCCGGTCTTCTGGGACGGGCTACGGAACATTTGTCGGCTCATGTTGGAGCTGGAATCGGCGGCCTCTTGAACGCTTCGCTGGGAAATGCGGCAGAGTTGATCATTGCGCTGGTGGCGTTACGCGGAGGCTTGCACGACGTTGTGAAAGCTTCGCTGACCGGATCGATCATCGGCAACATTCTTCTGGTCCTGGGTGCATCAATGCTCGCAGGCGGACTGAAGCACGAGCGGCAAAAGTTCAATCAAACGGCAGCGGGAATGGGTGCGAGCCTCCTCTTGCTTGCCGCTGTGGGACTGATCATTCCCGCCCTATTCCATCTCACTGCAGCGGATCGCGGCATCGCTGTTGAACGCGAACTCAGCCTTGAGATATCCGTCGTCTTATTCGCGATTTACGTGATGAGCCTCGTGTTTTCGTTGAGAACTCATCGTCACGTCTATTCGGGAGGCGGGCAGGAGACCTCGCATGTCGGCGAGAGGTTGTGGAGCCGCGGAAGAGCCATGACGGTCCTGGCAACCGTCACCGTGCTGATTGCCGTCATGAGTGAACTGCTGGTCGGGGCGTTGGATCATGCCGCAGAAACGCTCGGATTAACGCAAATCTTTGTGGGCGTCATCCTCGTCGCGCTCGTCGGAAACGCCGCCGAACACTCGACCGCCGTTATGGTCGCCATGAAAAACAACATGGACCTGGCTCTAAGCATTGCCGTTGGATCGAGCATTCAAATCGCCCTGCTCGTCGCGCCGATTTTGGTCTTTGCGAGTTATCTCTTCGGCGCGCCGTTGGATTTGATTTTTACGCCGTTCGAGGTCGCTGCAGTCACGATGTCGGTCTTGATTGTCGGATTTGTTTCGTTGGATGGCGAATCGCACTGGATGGAAGGTGTCATGCTGGTGGGAGTGTATATGATGCTCGCGATTGCCTTTTACTTTCTTCCCGCCTGAAACGACGAGAAGCCACACATTAGAAAGTATCCATGTCGATGACCTCTGTTGCATCCCACAGGTTCTTCTTTTCCGCGTCCGCGAGCGCCTTAATCCGATCCTCCTCCGTTTCCTCGCCAAACGACTTGCGCGAAGGCGGGGAGTGCTCAGAGGACGGAACCTGAGCGGTACGCGCTTGTTTACGATGTTTTTTTGCGGGATCCATGTTCACTGGCATAGGTGGTGTTAGTCTCTCTCCTGCGGGTGAAAAAAGTCAATGGCTGAGCTGTCGTTGACCTCCTGGGAAAGGCTTGTTACAGTCCGCGCCCATGTTGGACGCCAAAGTGTGGTGGCCGCTCTTCCCGCTGTTGTTGTTACTTGTCATCGTCTGTTTGACGTGGGCGCTGGTCATTGCGGTCAGGGGTCACGCTGACACTCGGGCAAAGTGGCTGCAACTCGGCGCCTTTGCGTGCTACGTCCTCGCCGCAGTGTCGGCTGTGGCCAGCGAACGTGGGGCTGTCTCAGCCAATCTTCATCGCCCCTTTTCACTGGCGACGCAACTCTGCCTGCTGCTCGCCTTGGTTCACCACTGGAAGTCTCCGCAACGACCATTACGCTGGTTGAATGCGGCAGCCTGGGGAGGCATCCTCGCTGATACGGCGTTGCATGTCCTGATGGTCAGACATTGATTCGGGCAATGGATGCTTAATCCCTATTGGCACACCGCCCACACCGCCGCACCGTTAAAATAAGCGTTCAGCGATCGTATCGGCGAATAGACGCCCCCTCGCCGATAGTCGGCTGCGACCGCAGACATCCTCGATCAACTGATCTGCACTAAGCTCACGCCACGTTTCAACATGGCCATAGTTTTCGACATGAGCTCTCAATTGAGAAGTCGGGACGCCCTGGCGCAGCCGCAGCCCAAAGATGACCGCGTCACGGAGCTGTTCTTGGGGGGTCAGTAGCGTCCGCTCCTGCAGGGGGAAGCGGCTTTCCGTCAATGAGGCCTTGTAGCGCGTGAGATTGGCCACATTGCCGAAACGAACGTTTCCAACGAGCGATTGGGCGCTTGGCCCGACGCCGAGGTACTCGCCCTGTGTCCAGTACAAGAGGTTATGGCGGCATTGGAAACCGGGCCTGGCGTAGTTGGAGATTTCGTACTGTTCATAACCGGCACGGCCCAGTATGTCTTGCGCCGAACGATCCATTTCAATCTGCAGCGATTCATCAGGCTCCTGCTTCTGCGCTCGGCGCACCTCGTGAGCGAGTCTGGTCCCCTCTTCGACCGTCAGCGCGTAACAAGAGACGTGCGTCGGGCCCAGATGAATGCAGCGATGGAGCGTCCGTTCCCAACTCTCCAATGTCTGTCCAGGAAGTCCGTACATGAGATCGAGATTGAAGTCGGTAAATCCACCCGACCGGGCGCTCATCACCGCCGCGATCGTTTCGGCTTGAGTGCCTGGACGGCCAAGGTTCGCCAGCTCGTCATCAGCCAAGGATTCCGCGCCAAAGCTGATCCTTGTCACCCCCCGGTCTCGTAAGGCAGCAAGGTCGCGTGTCGTGACGGTTGCCGGATGCGCCTCTACGGTAATTTCACAAGCCGGACTCAGGGGAAACAAGCGTTGCACGGCGTCGAGTAAACCTACCAACTGGTCGGTTTTGAGGACCGTTGGAGTTCCACCGCCGAAGTAGAGAGACGCGAGCTGACGGCCTGTGAAACATGGTTCAGCCGCATACAGGGCAATTTCCGTTTCGAGCGCTCGGCAAAAGGCTTCTGCAGCCGGCTCACGGTGCACCTCCAGGTAAAAGGCGCAGTAGTCACACCGCTGCCGGCAAAAGGGAATATGGAGGTACAGGCCAAGGGCAGGCGTCATGTCTTTATCGAGAACGGGACCGGCTTGGAAAAATCTTTTGAGACGACGATCTCGATTTCGTCCGTGGGCGCAATGCCCCGATTTCGAACGTGGGATGACCAGGCCGGATGCTGTCTGAGCGATTCGAAAACCTGCTTTAAAACATGTGGCTTGATCTGTGATTCCCACTCATGGATCCACGCATGGCGATCGTCTTCGCCGTCGTAGTCGTCAGGGAAGGAGGCTTCCAGACTGAAGCGCATGGTAAAGGTTTTTTCTTCTTGGTACATTTAAGCCTCGTGCGTTGCGAAGCGCGACGCGACACTTCTATAATGGGTTCAACCACCGGAGAGTCACGATTATGCCTATCTTCGAATATGTCTGCCGTGAATGCAATCATCGCTTTGAACTCCTGGTTCAAGGGTCGGTCGAGGCCGCCTGTCCAGAGTGCCGCGCCACCACGCTCGACAAACAATTTTCTTCATTTGGGGTCGGCGCCACGGGTGGCTGGGCCCCCCCGTCCGGCGGAGGAGGCGCCTGTGGCAGCTGCGGAGATCCGAGAGGACCGGGAGCCTGTTCGATGAACTAGCAATGAGCGACCTCGATCTGCTGCTCCAGCGGACTATTGCGGCCATTTCGCAATCCGATCCCCTCATCAAACTTCTTGAACAAGTACGGCTTGGCCGCATGCAGGCTGGCGATCCCGGCCTGCGTGCCATCACAGAATCATGGCTTGCAGAGTACCGCAAAGCCATCGACTCACCAGGATTGACACGACAGTCGTTGCTTCGCATCGATCCTGCGCCTCGAGTGACCGTGCTCATGGAGCAAGGGATTTTGTCACGGGACCATGAGGGGGTGAGGAGATTGCTTGCCGATTTCATCCAGGCCCTGAGTCGTGCATCGTCCTGATCGATACCCGATGAGGATGCCGTTTCGCATCCTGACGTTGGCGGGGTTATTGCTCATGCCGGCTGAAGGATGGAACGGTGCGACCGACGAAGCCGGCGTGCCTCCGCGCCTCTCCCTCCAAGAACTTGAAGGCATGCTTCCTCCAGGCACCCGGCTCATGGTCCATCCCGCTGCCATTGAGAAATTTTTGGCAGAATTGGATGGCGCGCCGCCGGACTGGGGAACGCTGTACGGTCGCGGACACCAGGACCCCGGTCATGATGACCGGCTCTTTGCGTTCAACAGGGAGCGGGATGCGCGACGTGGAGGTCACGAGGCGCTGGAAAAGGCGGTGGCCTTCCTATGGACGGGCGAACTTTCCCGTTATGATCCGGGGAGCGATGGTTTTCCCATCGCCCTTGGCCCGAAGCTCGTCAAAACTGCCTGGGGGATGGTCCGTTTCAAGCCTGAAGACGTGCCAGCAAATCTGAACGTCACGACCGACGTGATCCGGCGTGAGCAATGGCGGCGCCAAATCGAGCGGGGGCACCCAGTCGAGATCGATGTCGTGATGAGCGGGAAGCTCATACCTGACGAATCAATTGTTTATGATTTTTCTCATGACGAAGAGGGCTTGGGGCTGATTATGCCCTTCGTGCGAGTCGAGCGGGTGGATTTTGTCCTGATAGATCCTTAAACCAGCCGCGCCCGGGCGGAGGTTTAGAAGGCGTCTGTTGCGCAGCGGAAACCCGTTCCACTCGGGCGGCTGTCCATGGTGCCCCAGTCGCGATCGCTTGTGCGCAGGCTTACCGCTGGCTTGAGCCACGAGCCTCCGCGCATGGATTTGATGGCGCCACGGTCAGGACCAACGGGGTTATCCAACGGGGCGTATTTGTAATAGTTGGGATCGTACCAATCCTGCACCCATTCGGCGACATTGCCAGCCATGTCGAACAGACCGTATGCGCTGGCGCTGGTGGGAAAACTTCCGATCGGCAGGGTCAGCACTTCTCCGTTCAATCCTTTGCTCTTCGCGATCTGGGCGCCTTCACCCTTGACCCAGAAGGCGTCCCAATCCGCTCCGCTGTCAAACTCGATTGTGCGTCCGGCCCAAAAGCTGGCGCTGTTCGCCAACGCGATGTCCCACTGATTGCCCCAGGGATATCGACGGCCATCCGTTCCTCTCGCGGCTTTTTCCCATTCTGCTTCAGTCGGAAGGCGCTTGCCCGCCCATCGACAATAGGCTTCCGCATCAGTCCAGCTGACATTCACCACCGGATGCTGGTCGATCCCGGGCATCGGCGCCCCGTGAATCCATAAGGTTGATGCTGCATTGGCGTTTTCGGGTATTCGGTGATGTGTCGCGGAGACGAATGCGAAATATTTGGCATTCGAGAGTTCATAACGATCTATGTAAAAGGAGGAGAGAAACACAAAACGCTGTGGGTGCTCATCGGCGAGTCCATCGGTGCCGGCCGGCGTTCCCATCGTAAATTCACCGGCGGGGATGAATACCATGGTGCTATCTGAGAAGCCGAAGCTCCATTCGGGGCTCATCATGAGGGTGACGCAGCACAGAATAAACCAGCCGGCGCTGTGCCGCACGTCAGGGCTTTCGGAGACGACAGGCACGAGCGACCCCGTCGCGGTAGGCACTCCACAATCTCAGGCAGGTCTTCAGACAACTCAGGACCGCTTGTTGTTGCGCACGCGTCGTCGCGTAGCTCACGACCATCTTGTAGGCGTCATGTCGATGCCCGGCCTCGACCATCTGATGAGAACGGATGAGATCCATGGAATCAGGCGAGAGGCCATAATGGCGGACCAGCGGGTGTTGTTGGACGATCGACTCAATTTCTTCCGCGGTCTTGGGTTTGGAAGGCTCGTCCAACTCCTTCCGGTCCTTCACGCTGCCTTCCACAAAGACGGTCAGCGCGGCGGCACCGACGATCCACTGCCGATGATAGGAAGCACGGTCGAGCCAGGCTCGATATCGACGTGCGGCGGGAAGGAGCGTGATCCGCTCAAAGGATTTGGCGGGGAGGCCCAATCCAGCCATCATCTGAAGAAACAGTTCCGGATGGGATTTCCCGAGTGAAAGACCTCCGGTGTCTTCTTCGTAAATGTTCTCAGCCAGCATCCGCCGGACCGCGGCCGGAGGGTTGTGGCCATGAATCCGTGCGAGCATTACCGGAAAGTCGCGCACGTAGACCGCATACTCTTGCTGAAAATGGCGGGTCAATTGCTCGACTGAGACTGTTCCGTCGGCGAATGATGGCCAGGCCCAGTGGTGCTTGCGGTCCATGATTCGCAGAAGCTCTTCTTGAAAGCGGCTGTTGGTCTGCGGTCGGGTCATGCGGGTTGCCTTCCTCATCAGGGCCTCGTTACAATTCGCCGGATGGAGGACATGTGAAACAGGTGACCGTTCAAAACCCCGATGAAATCCTGTCGCTGCTGGCCGAGGTCGCGTTGCGCGGATCTGGTTTCGTCACCGAATGTCTTCTCGACTACGTCTTAGACGAGGGATTTACCGAACCGATTTACCTGAATGCCAGCGGAGAAGATCCGGATGCCTATTTTAAGGGACAGTCACCGGCCTGGGCAGTGTATCAGGTTCGGGAATGGAAACGCGTGCTGACTATTTCGGGAGGTCCCGGCAGGCAGCGGCGGGTCCAGATCACTGAGACACCATAAGTCTTGAACTCAGTGTAGGAGTGTCGCGTCGAAAAAGCAACGATCCGGTGCTATGCTCTTGGATACAGGAATCATGTACCAAGGATGGTTGACATGAATCTGGTTCGTCTAGCCGAACCCTATAATGTCGGCGAACTGGTCCTGCTTCAAAGTCTGCTTGAAGGAAGCGGGATCGCGTATTTGATTCGTCATGCCAACGTGAGTAGTCTCTATCCGGGCGTGCCGGGATTGAATTCTCATGTCATGGTGGAGGAACGGGATTACCCGCGAGCCGAGGCGATTTTGCAGCGCTTAAGACTCGATGTGCGTGAAGTGACCGGCGACATTGGCGGATAACATCTAGCCGGTCTGCTTCGGATTGTGGGGATTCGACGGTGATTGTGTGGGCAATCGTTCGCCGGAGCCCTGAAACCATCCTCCGATCAACGTCCCTTCCTCGAAATACAGATACCGGTGCTTGACGACCGCCGCGCTTTCCCAGTCTTCGAATATCCATTCTTCCTGCCGGATCCCGTCCTTTGTAAAACTGGTATTGATCGTTTGAGGTCCACCCCATGATTGCAGCACTTGCTCTTTCGACATGCCCACCATGACCCGGTGCTCGGTAATGTGTTTCTCAAAATTCGGATCGCGCAATTTTGCTATGAGTGGTACGAGAATCATGATGACGACAAATGCGATCAACCCTCCATAAATGATCA
>JARDZZ010000024.1 GCA_029240595.1 Nitrospira sp.
TTGTACGTGAGGGTCTCAAGCAAATTTCGCGTGGCGCTCGTTGCGGCATCAGGGCGTTGAAGCAGGTCGCCGGAGCGGTACGCGACTGTACAGCCGAGACGATTGCATTCAAGTTGGCCCCAAGGCTCAATGCCGCCGGCAGATTAGATCACGCGATGTTGGGAGTTCGGCTGCTGACCACCGAGTCTCCAGCCGAAGCGCAGCAGTTAGCCGATCGGTTGGAGCAGCTCAATCGCGAGCGGCAGAAGATTGAGGCCGAACTGATGGCGGAAGCCGTTGCATCTCTAAAAGACCAGGAATTACCGGCGGCTGTGGTCCTGGCGTCCCGTCGGTGGCACGTCGGGGTCGTGGGCATCGCGGCGGCTCGGTTGGTCGAGAAGTTTCATCGGCCGGCGATTGTCATCGCGATAGATGAGGGAGGCATTGGCAAGGGATCTGCGAGGACCACGGGAGGATTCGATTTGTATCAAGGGCTTGCCGCCTGCCGGGATCTCCTCGAGGCCTTCGGCGGGCATCCGAGCGCCGCAGGTGTGACGGTGCGAGAATCAAACCTCGAGGCGCTTCGGGAGCGGTTTTCGGCCGTCGTGGCGGAGTGGAATGGGGGAGAAACGACCGTTCCGACATTGCAAGTCGATGCGGAGGTACAATTATCCGAGATTACGGCCAGGCTCATCAACGAGATCGGTACGTTACACCCGTTCGGCGCCGGAAATCCGGAGCCGACCTTCGCGGTCAAGGGTCTTGAAGTGATGAATGCGCGGACGGTAGGAGAGAAGCATTTGAAGATGACGGTTCGGCAAGGACGATCGATGCCCTTCGACAGCATTGGCTTCGGGATGAAATCCTTGATCGAGCGTGGCATTCCCGCTGGCACGCCGGTCGATCTGGCATTCCTACCCGAGTTCAATCACTGGAACGGCTATGACAGGATTCAGCTGCGCATTCGCGATCTCCGCGTCAGCGATCGGGGAACCGCCTGATGGTGAATCAAACGGTCAGAGACATTGATCAACTGCTGGACCGCGTGAAGAGTTACAACGCGGAAGCGGACTTGAACATCGTGCGGAAGGCCTACGAGTTCTCAGCCAAAGTGCACGAAGGCCAGCGGCGTCGCTCGGGCGAGCCGTACCTGCAACACCCGATCGCCGTCGCAGGCGTGCTGACGTTTTTGAGGACTGATGTGACGGCCATCGTCGCCGCCTTGCTGCACGACACTCTTGAAGATACGGTCGCAACCCCCGAGGAGCTGGAAAGCGAGTTTGGAAAAGACGTCGTGCATCTTGTCGACGGCGTCACAAAGATCGGCAAGATCACCTTCAAGAGCCATGAAGAAAAGCAGGCGGAAAATTTCCGCAAGATGCTGCTTTCCATGGCGGACGATATCCGAGTCGTGCTCATCAAGCTGGCCGATCGGCTGCATAACATGCGCACGCTCGAGCATCTCGGCCAAGCAAAGCGGCATGCCATTGCGGAAGAGACGCTCGAAATCTACGCGCCGCTGGCCAATCGCCTGGGCATCGGCTGGATCAAAAACGAGCTGGAAGATCTCTGCCTCAAGCATCTCAAGCCGGACGTCTATGAGGTCTTGCGGACCCGCGTCGCCAAACGAGATGAAGACCGGCAGCAGTACATTCAGGAGGTCATCGAACTGGTCACCAAGGCCCTGCAGGAGCACGGACTGCCCGGACAGGTGTACGGCAGGCCAAAACACCTCTATGGCATCTATCAGAAGATGAACAAACAGTCGATCTCGTTCGAGGAAGTATACGATTTGACCGCCTTGCGTATCGTGACTGACACCAAAATGAATTGCTATGCGCTCGTGGGTGTCATCCACTCTCTGTGGCGTCCGGTTCCCGGGCGGTTCAAAGACTACATCGCGATTCCAAAATCGAATCTCTACCAATCGATCCATACGACTGTGGTCGGTCCCAAAGGCGAACACGTCGAATTTCAGATTAGGACGGAGGAGATGCATCGGGTTGCGGAGTGCGGCATTGCCGCGCATTGGAAATATAAGGAACAGGGCCGCGTGACAGACCGCGACAGCAAGACCTTCGGCTGGCTGCATCAATTCGTCGAATGGCATCGTGACTTGCCGGACAACCGCCAGTTCATGGATTCCGTCAAGCTGGATCTCTTCCACGATGTCGTTTATGTCTTTACACCGAAAGGGATTGTGAAGGAGCTTCCAAGAGGATCGACGCCGGTTGATTTTGCCTATGCCATTCACACCGAGGTCGGCGACCACTGCGTGGGAGCCAAGGTCAACGGGAAGATTGTGCCGCTGAAGCATCAGGTTGAAAGCGGCGACACGATCGAGATTCTTACGTCTCCGACGCAAACGCCTCACAAGGATTGGCTCAAATTCGTCCGCACCTCTCGGGCCAAAACCAAGATCAAACATTGGATCAAAATCGAGGAACAGAAGCGCAGCTTGGAGATCGGGCGCCGGCTGCTGGAATCGGAGTTCCGTCGGCACGGCATGGCGCCGGCGCAAATGCTCAAGTCCTCTGAACTCGCGGCCGCTGCCCGGCAGGCGGGGTATGATACGACGGACGAATTGATCGCATCGGTCGGGTTCGGCCATTTGCCGACGGCCAACGTGATGGAGAAGCTGGCCGCTTCATCGGCAAGTCTGGTCCCGGAAAAACGTGCGACGCCAAGCACTCGCAAGGCCGTGGCCGGCAAGTCCGACGACAAAGGCGTGAAAGTGAAAGGTGCGCGCGACGTATTAATGCAGTTGTCCCGGTGCTGCAATCCCGTTCCCGGCGACCGGATTCTTGGTTACATCACGCGCGGGCGTGGATTGACCATTCATGCCGTCGACTGTCCGAATCTTGAGGCGCTGGACTACGATCGCGAGCGATTGGTGGAAGTGGAATGGGATAGTGCCACACCCAGTACGCACGCCGTCAAAATCTCGGTGATGGCTGTGGACAAGACGGGCGTCCTCGCCAATGTCTCTTCCGCCATTGCTGAATGTCGAGCCAATATCAGTCGGGCCGAGATTGCCACCAGGGAAGACCGCAAGGCGGTCCTCGATTTTATTGTGGAAATTTCCGGGACGGATCACCTTGATCAGGTTCTCAAAGCCATCGAGCGCGTGGACGGTGTAATTACGGCCCGGCGTGTCAGAGCCTGGCAGGAAAAGTAAGAACGGCCCAAAACGGTGCGCCTGTGCCCTCGCGCGCTGCGGCTTCTCGTGGAAGGAAGCGTCTTGGGGCTTCGGGGTTGGGTGGGAGGCTCCTGTGAATAGTCTCAGTTTCGGATGGCACATGCGTCTGCTTACGGAATTCGGAACTGCAACGTTGTCCCCTTCTCGAGTTTGAGGCGCTCCGCTTCGCCACCGCCAAGTTCCAAGACATATGTGGCCGGGTCGTTCGGCTGGTACTGGGGACAGCCATCATCCGTGCGCGTGCAAATCGGGACATTCCGTGCGATGTGAATGATCTGTTTTTTATCAGCGCAAGTACAGCAGCAATAACCCAGTCGGTGTGCACGGGCGGCATCCTATCGACTGCGTCGACACCGAGTCAAGGCGACACGCCAGTCACGCCGGCTCGCCTTGCATTCCCGCATGGACCTGTGCGATTCTCACTCGAACCGTGGAGGTTTGTATGAAAGAAGTGAGGAAAGTGCACTATGTCAAGGGCGTCTTCGTCTGCCCCAAATGCCGCCAGTCCTACGTCCAGGAAAAATGGATCGAATCCTGGCGTGTGCGGTGCCACCGCTGTGACTACCGGGGCGCTCTGACCGATGTCTCGGTCGAAGAACGCATGGAAGAGGAAACGTTTCGTCGGTGAATCGGCGTGACGCGATCCGCTCCATCTCCTGCCTGATTCTTTGCCTCCTATCACTACTCTCGCCGTTCGGATGTGGCTTCGTCCGTGCTGAGGAGCCGGCTCCTTCCGCCGTCAAGGTGCTGGTTGCCTACCATTCGTTGTCGGGAAACACGGAGCGCATGGCGGAAGCTGTCGTTCAAGGGGCCAAGAGCGTGTCCGGCACGGATGTCGTCATGAAGCGGGTCACTCACGTGACGGCAGACGACTTGTTTTCTTCCGACGCCCTTGTCGTGGGCTCCCCTGTGTACTGGTCGAACATGTCTGGAGAGGTCAAAACTTTCTTTGATAACTGGCAATTCAAGTTCGGTGTCTTCCCGGAGTTTAGAATGAAAAACAAGATCGGCGCCGCCTTTGCGACGGGGGGGCAGATCTCGAGCGGCAAGGAAGTGACGATGCTGACAATCCTCGCTGCAATGCTGGGCAATCAGATGATCATTGTCAGTGCCGGCGGCGCGTTCGGCGCTTCTGCAACGACAGAAGGCGAGAGTCACGGTATCGACAAGAAAGAGTTGGCCGACGCCCAGGCGCTCGGCCGGCGGGTGGCCGAAGTGGCCGGCATGTTGAAGCGACGGCCTTCCGAATAGTGTATTGTCCTCGCCCACGGTCTCATTTCATCCAGAAAGAGCGCGCTCAAGAGGCAGCGGTTCGCGCATGCACCATCAGCCATGATCGTTGGGGAAGAGTGATGGGAAGGTTGGCGGAGAAAATCAGCTGCTCACGGTGTTTTTGCAGGGGACGCAGGTTTCACTGGTGGCAAGTTCGACGAAGGCTTGAATATTCTTCGAGCACCGGCCGCAGCAGCCGGAGTCTTTCAGCCCGAACCTTGCTTTGATCTGACAGGGCATCACGATTCCGGCCCGGCCTGCGTCGCGCACATCCGAATCCTTGATCCCCTTGCATAAGCACAGATACATGGGCGCCTCCCTGTCCAAGAACGATTATGAGAAGCATTCTCAGTATGCCACGTCTGATGGATCTTGTCAACAGGGTCGCTCTGTTGCTGAAAGTACTGAAATTTCCTCTACTTAGGAGATGAGCGTAATCCCGGAGACGCTAGAGCGTCGCTTCAAGTTGTCCAACCATTTCACGAATCGTCGTAAAACCCGATTGCCAAAACTGTTTTGAGGTCATGTCGACGTTGACCGCCGAGAGAATGCGCTCCGGCGAGCGGGAGCCGCCGGTCGCCAGGAGATCGAGGTACTTCGGGACGAAGGCTGGGCCTTCCTGCTGATACATGCGATACAGGGCTAGGACCAAGAGATTGCCGAAACTGTACGAGTAGCAGTAGAAGGGACTCGCGAAAATATGGGGGATGGTCAGCCATTCCCATTGGAACTCATTTGGGACTTTCACGGCCTTTCCAAATTGCTGCCGCAGCTCCCCTAAATAGGCCTGTGCAAGTTGGTCTCCTGTCGCACCTCCCGCGATCATCTCATGGGCGGTCTTTTCGAATCGAACGAAGTAGGCCTGGCGAAGCACCGTCGCATAAATATCGTCGAGCTGGCTCAATAGCAGACCCTGGCGGACCTTTTTATTGGTTTCCTGCTGCATCAGCGCATCGGACAAAATGCGTTCACCGAATACGGACGCCGTTTCAGCGAGCGGCAACGTCGAATGGAAGGTGAAGACGGAATGGTGCGCTGCCAGCATCCCGTGTATGGCATGGCCAAGTTCATGCGCCATCGTGGCGATATCGCGGGCGTCCCCCGTATAGTTCAACATCACATAGGGAGTCAGGCCTGGCACTACGCTATAGCAATACGCTCCGCCCAGCTTGCCTGATCTCGTCGGAGCATCGATGTGGCGATCAGTAAAAACTTGTTGGGCGAGATCGGCCAGCTTGGGTGAAAATTTGCGATAGGCTTCCAGCACCATTCGTACGGCGTCCCCGTATCGATAGCGCTTGGTCTCGCTCCGGTGAGGGGCATAGAGGTGGTACCGGCTCATGGTGCGGATGCCGCAAATGCTCGCTTTCAGTTTGAAGTACTGTTGAAAGAGATCGGCATTCTCAGCGCAGACGGACAGCAATGCCTCCACGGCGCCGTCCGGCACGTCGTTGCCGAGGTTGCGTGTCGCAATGGGTGACGAGAAACGGCGCAGGCTCAGATTCTCGGATTTCCAGTCGTTGACGAGCGTCTTGTACATCTCCGCAAGCAAATCTCGTTGAGCAAAGAAGACGCGGTACAGTTCCTGATACGCGGCCTGGCGCATCGAAGCCTTGTGACTGCGTACGAAGGTCATCAGTTCCTCGCGGTTGAGGAGCTTTTTCTTTCCATTGACGCGCAGAGTGAAGGTCAACCCATTCGTGACGAGATCGTACAGAGTGTTGACCGCACTGCGACCGGTCACGTTCTTCACGTTGATGACTTTTTCTTCCGGTTCCGACAATGTATGCGGTTTATAACGGCGGATGGTCTCCAGATGGTACCGGACATCGCCCGCGTCGGCCATCAATCGTGCGGCGTTCTGTTCATCGACTCCCTGCCACCAGAGATCAAAAAACAGGAGGCGGTTCTGCAACACCGTCAAGTGCTCTTCGACCTGCGCCTTGAACGAGCGCGCCTTGGCGTCCTTCGTGTTCTCCGAGAACCACAGGTAGGCATAGGCGCCGAGCCGAGAAACGTTTCCGGTCACACGCTCGCTGACTTTGACGATCGATTGAAACTCGCTGCTCGCCATATCCGGGCGAAGCGTCTCCCGGGCCGCTTCAAATTGCGCCACGTCTGCCTCGAGACTTGCCAGATGTTGCTCAAGCTTCCGAACCGGCTCGTTCACCAAATCGCTCAAGTTCCATCGATCCGGCGGGTTGCTCAGAGGTGTCTGTCTGGGTTTCTTCATTGCGGCCATGCGCTGCTCCTTATCACAGGGTCATGCCCTGACGATCTTACCATCCGCGCAGACACTTCGAGCAGAAAAAAACCCAGTCGACCCGCCTTGCGCGTTGACACGTCTTGAGCAGGATGTGAAAATCCTTCAGAGGTCATACCATGAACGACCACGAAATCAACCGCGCCGTTCAATATGTCACGGCGAGCACCTGCTACGGGCGAGAGACCGTCGCCACAATCCTCAAAACGGGTTTTGGAGAATTGACGGATTTGGCTGTTCAATCCAAGCGGCTGTTCGAGCGCGACGCCTTGCTGGAATACGTCTCACAATGGACGATCAGACGGACAGGACAGCCCGAACCGTTGGTCCGAGAAGTGTTGAGTTGTGCCGGACGGTGGCTCGATGAAGTCTATGACGAAATGTCGCCGACACCGCCTGAACCACCGGGTCCCGCGCCACAAGACGACGAGGGCGGCGAGCCGGTCTAGATATGGCACGGTTTCGCCCACGGAAGACCTTCCGGCTTGTCTCGCATCTGCGTGAGGGGCATCGTGAGCCGCTTCCTGGCTGGAAGCGCGAAGAGCAGGGTCTGGCACACGATGTGGAAGAGCGTTGGAACACGCTGCATCGGCATTGCGCCGACCAATCCAGTCACCTGCGCTTGGCACGTCTTGTCCGCCGGATCACCAACGGGGATTACGGTGTTCGGGAGTCGGCACTTGCCGAACTGGAGTTGGCTACCCAGCTGATCCGTATCGGCGCAAAGGTGACTTTCCTTCCCGAATCGCAGGCGCGAACGGCGGACTTGGAATGCCGTTTTGGCCGCGAGCGTTTTTTTGTTGAAGTGACCGCCATGGTTGGGTCGTCCGGCCGACAGCGGATTCCACGGCGTCTCCTTCCCGATGACGAGGGGTCAGAGGGGATGGATCCGGGCGCGATGCTGATCCATCGCGTTCTTGCACGCATCCAGCAAAAGACCAAGCAGCTCACGGACTACGCGGATGCGGTGGTCTTGAGTATATCCATTCCTCGCGCCGATTTGCGCGGCGAACGAACCGTGCGATCAGAAGTGCTGTGGCTGGATCTGAAGGCCGTGGCGGGTTCAGTGACCCTCCTGCTCACGAAACTGCGCATGCTCAGCGCTGTGATGATCTCACTCTGGGATGTCGAGCCGATGCCTGCCCAGGCTGGTACGAGACTGGCCAACGTGGAGCTGGTCGAACGGTCGAAACAACAACGGGGCTTTCCCCGTGTGCGGATCCTCATCAAGAATCCGGCTGCCACTGCCCCCCTGACCGAACGCCAGCAGGAAGGTTTTTGTCAGCTGCTTTGAAGCGAGTTCCTCAACTGCTCCAAATTCTTCGTCACCATGGCATCACCGTTCTTCGTCGACACTTCGATTCCTGTGCCGCAGACCGTTCGGCATTCGTCAACGAGGTTCAGCTTGTGCAGCGATTGGGCAAGCGCATAGTAGGCCGCCGAGTAGGTCGGCTTCACGATAATGCATTGTCGAAGTGCCTTGGCAGCTTCTTCGAAATTTCCGTCGTCCATGTAGGCTTTCCCCAATCCGAACCACGCCACTTCGTCATTCGGATCCATCCCCAAGACTTTTTTGAGCGGTTCAATTCTCGGATTAGGCATGTGTTCCTTTCAGGGTAGACGATAGCAGCGCTGTACGCGCGTTGTCTATGCCGATTCCTGCATGCTACATTCCAAGACGCTGGAAATCTGCCGGCTTCGTGCTCGCATCGCTGAACCACAACGAGCCGAGGCCGGAGATCAAGCGTCTATCCGCTCGCCTGTGATCAAAGCGAGCGGAGCGTCTTGCGTGGATGATGAGATTATGCGAACCGGTCTTGTGTACCATCCGGCCTATCTTGAACACGACATGGGGGCCGGCCATCCGGAGTCCCCGAATCGTCTGCGTGCGATCATGCAACAGTTGGAGCAGAGTGGCACAGCGGCGCGCGTGACGCGGATCGAACCGCGAAAAGCCGAGGACGAATGGATTACACAAATCCATAGTCCCGGTTATGTTGCCGCGTTGAATCGACATGCCCCCACCAGCGGGCGGGTTGCACTCGATCCGGATACGTCGATGTCACCCGGTTCCTTGCCCGCCGCCTATCTGGCGGCCGGCGGTGCGCTTGCGGGAGTCGATGCGATCATGCAGGGGCAGGTGGAGCATGTGTTTTGCGCCGTTCGGCCTCCCGGCCATCATGCGGAAGCCGACCGGGCGATGGGATTCTGCCTGTTCAACAACGTGGCCATCGCCGCCCGCTACCTGCAGAACAAATATGGGCTCAGGCGCGTCCTTGTCGTCGACTGGGATGTTCATCATGGAAACGGCACCCAGCATAGCTTTGAGCAGGATCCTTCCATTCTCTTCTTCAGCACCCATCAGTATCCGCATTATCCGGGTACCGGTCGGGCGTCCGAGCACGGGACCGGCGCGGGGGAAGGCTTCACAATCAATGTGCCGATGGAGGCGGGCGAAGGCGACGACGAGTATCGTGCCACGTTCTTGCAGGCCCTGCTGCCCGCGGCTGAGGAGTTCAAGCCTGACTTTGTCATGATCTCAGCCGGCTTCGATGCCCATCGCGACGATCCGCTGGCCGGGATGGGGTTGACCGAAGCGGGCTACGCAGATTTGACCGGTCTGGTGGCCGGCGTGGCGAAACGCCATGCTCAAGGCCGCATCCTTTCCTGCCTTGAGGGCGGCTACAATCTCACGGCTCTCGCGGTGTCCGTGGATGCTCATCTGAAAGCGTTGCTTGCCGCATGAGTCGTTGGAAGTTCATAGTCCTCGGGCTACTGGTCGTGTTCGGCGCGACGTACCTGTATTACACGGAGATCAAGCCGGTCGTCATTTTTGGGCTGCGCTCGGATTATGCCCATGCCATTCCCTTCCAAAGGGTTCCGGAGGGACTGACAAGCCTCAAGGCGGAGTCCTGCGGCCAATGCCACCGCGAAATTTATGACGAATGGAAATCCAGCATTCACGCTCGCGCGTACGAGGATCCCTACTTCCAAGCGTATTGGAAAAAGGATAAGAATGTTTGGGTCTGCTTGAATTGTCATGCACCGTTGGAAAACCAGCAGCCGACTCTCATTACAGACATTCCCCGCGGCCGAGTCGAGAAAGCGGTTCAGGAGCCGAACCCGCATTACGACGCGGAGTATCAGAAGGAATCGGTCACCTGCGCTGCCTGCCACGTGCGGGACGGCATCATTTACGGCCCGTTCGAGGATTCCGCCGCGCCGCACCCGACCCAATTTGATCCGAATTTTCGGACCGCACAACTTTGTTATCGCTGCCATAATGTCGTCTCCGGCCCTGCGCAGTTCTACCGGGTCGGTCCTTGCGGGACTTATGCGGAGTATGAAGGGAAATTCTTCATGCAGGAGCGCGGATTTATCTGCCAGAGCTGTCACATGCCGGAGATCGACAGGCCTGTCGCAACCAACAGTCCCATCCGACGCGGTAGGCAGCACCTTTGGCGAGGCGGCCACGATCCGGACATGATCAAGCGGGCAGTGGCCGTCGAAGTGAAGGCGGACCCTCCGTCGCCCAAGCCGGGCGATCGCGTTGCCTTCACCTTGACGCTGGTCAATGCCGGCGCGGGACATAAAATTCCGACGGGTGATCCGGATCGGTTTTTCACCGTCGAGTTCTCGGTCGAGGATAGGCTGGGTCATGTGCTCAAGGAAGAAACATCGACGATGGGACGTTGGATCATGTGGCAGCCGGCCATCCTGGAGTTGTATGATAACCGCCTTCTGCCGTTGGCGAGCCGGGAGTATCCGTTTGCGTATCAGCTGCCAGACAAGGCGGAGGGCTTGAAACTCAAGACGCGCGTGCAGTACCACATTGTGACGGATAAGCAGCATGAGATGCTGCAACGAACGTATGGTCTGACTGGGAATGATCCCTACCGCTTTGTCATCTACGAGAGGGAATTTCCATTAACCGATCAATTGAAGGCGGCCCTGGATGCGAACGTCCGGCTGCCCGTCGCGGGCAGTTCGCGGCATGGGTCAAGCTGCGCGGTTGATACTGTCGGGCGGGGTTGAAGGAGTCTCATGAACCATCCGTTACTTATTGATACCGACACATTGCAGAAGCAGTTGGGGAAACCGAAGCTTGTCGTCATCGACGTGCGTGGCAACGCCGCGTATGAATATGGCGGCCACATCCCCGGAGCAGTGCATACGACCTGGCACCAATATAGTGACCCCAATGCAGTGGCCAAAGGCTTGCTTGATCCCGATATGAACCGGATGGAGCAAAAAATGCGCGCGCTTGGGCTGAGCGAGGACAGCGAAGTCGTCATCTACTCGAACCCGTTCGACAACTGGGGCGACGAAGGCAGAATGTTCTGGATGCTTGAATATTTTGGTCATAGGAACATGCGCATTCTAGATGGCGGCTGGGTCAAGTGGATAACGGAGCAGCGGCCGTTCGAACATGGTCGGGTGACCCCGAAGCCTGGAAACTTTTCAGTAAAGCCGGCCACTCACACGATCATCGGTAAAGACGAGCTGCGGGCGATGGTCAAGCATCCTCCGCCTGACATGAAGATCCTGGACGCGAGGAGTCTCGAAGAGTATCTCGGAAAAGAAGTATCCGGCATCCCTCGTCCTGGCCATATTCCTTCCGCGATTCATCTTTCCTGGAACGGGTTCTTGAATGCCAATGCCACTGTGAAAGACCTCACAGCCATCAAAGCCGCTCTCGAAGAGAAAGGGTTGGAGCCCGACCATGACATCGTCTGTTATTGCACGGGCGGGGTACGGTCTTCGTGGCTGTATTTTGTCTTGAAGCTGGCCGGATTCCAGAAGGTCAGGAATTACCCCGGTTCCTGGTGGGAATGGAGCCGCGATTTTGCCTGCCCGGTTGAGAAGGACTTTCAAGGCCTGCAGAAAGTGTTGGGGATAGAGGCGCCGGCCCGGCCTTCTTGACAGTGAAAAAGTGGCTGTGTAAGGTGACTTCGCTACGTACGATTTCTTCAGCTATCAATACTTGGCACTCAAACCATGAGGAGGAACCCATGACGATGAGCATCCGACGTGTAGCGGCGGCAATGGCTGCGGTCGCACTGCTGGGCCTACCGCTGGTGGCTCAAGCCGACAATAAACACGTAAGTGAAGCCCTTGAACATGCGAAGAGCGCTGTCAATCATGGCAAGCAGGGCCATGCCGATGCTGTGGCGCAGCATTCGGAAGAAGCGTTGAAACACGCGCAGGCCGCCGGCGTCAAGAATCCTCATTTGGATGAGGGCATCAAGCACTTAAAGGAAGCCGTCACCCACGGCAAGGCCGGTCACGCCGACCAGGCGACCGAGCATGCGGAAGGCGCGGTGACGCATCTGTCCGAAGTGAAGTAACGTTTTCAGCTACGTGTGCTGTACTGATGACGGGCGGGGATGATGATGTCCCGCCCGTTGTCGTCTGTAAGCCGTACAGGATGGGGAACAGCTTGTCGGATTCATCCTCGCATCCCTGAGAAGCATCGTCTTCCACGTCTTGACACCCTCGCGTGAATCGGAGCAACCAATGCGGGTCGGGTACTACCAAAACAATCCGGAATTCGGGAAGGTTGCCGAGAATGTGGATCGCATTGCGGCAAAGCTCGAAGACGCCGAAGCCGATCTGCTCGTCCTGCCTGAGCTGTGCGCCTCTGGGTATCAATTTGTCTCGATGGACGAAGTGCGCGCACTGGCCGAGCCGATTCCCGCCGGACAGACGACGAAGCGCCTGCTGGATCTCGCCAAGCGCAGACAGATGGTGATCGTCGCCGGCGTGCCCGAGCAGGCAGGCGCAGCGTATTACAACTCGGCTGTCGTTGTTGCTCCGCAGGGCTTTATCGGGAGCTACCGTAAGACGCATCTCTTTTTCGAGGAGACGCTGTATTTCACGCCGGGAGACACGGGCTTTCATGTCTGGGATATCGGACCTGCCAAGATCGGCGTCATGATTTGTTTCGACTGGTACTATCCCGAGGCCGCAAGGGCCTTGGCGCTCAAAGGCGCGGACATCATCTGTCATCCTTCCAATCTCGTGCTGCCGAACTGCCCGGATTCCATGCCGGTCCGTTGTCTCGAGAATCGCGTTTTTGCAGTGACATGTAATCGAACCGGCAGCGAGGCGCGCGGAGGCAAGGACCGACTTACCTATATCGGCAACAGCGAAGTGGTTTCTCCGCGGGGCGCTATTCTCCAGCGCGCGCCGCGTGATCAGGAAGCGCTGTGTGTGGTCGATATCGATCCGGCTGAAGCCCGCAATAAATCACTCACCCCATACAACGATCTGCTCAAGGACCGCCGCGAGACGTTTTACCGGTAAGTTTACAGGCCCTGCCTTTTGCTGGGTTGCGTGTGGCGCATCGGCAGGATAGGATATTTCTCATGCAGATTCCGTTGAGGGCGCAACTCGGCAAAGGCATCTTTCTTGTAGCCGCGCCGAATCTCCGCGATCCCAACTTCAGACAGACCGTGGTCCTCCTCTGTGAGCATGGAGCGGAAGGTGCCCTTGGCGTGGTCGTGAACCGGCCGACGGCGATGTCGGTTTCCGAAGCCTTGCCGCAGATGCCGGTGTTGGAAGGACAGCGTCATGTCTTGTTTTCCGGTGGGCCCGTGCAGCCCAATCAGGTCATGCTGTTGTACCGATTGGATCAATTGCCTGACAATTCCCACCATGTCTTTGACGGCGTCTGTTTGGGGGGGGAT
The DNA here is from genome assembly GCA_029240595.1 of Nitrospira sp. Classification (GTDB taxonomy): domain Bacteria; phylum Nitrospirota; class Nitrospiria; order Nitrospirales; family Nitrospiraceae; genus Nitrospira_C. The sequence goes on from JARDZZ010000024.1 coordinate 13,403, forward strand.
ATGGAATTGGTAGATAAGATTCTTACAACCACCCATGGCAAAGAAGCCTTCCGCGCCTACGTCGGTTATTCCGGCTGGGGTCCGGGGCAGCTCGAGTCTGAGATGAAAATCGGGTCTTGGATCACCGTTCCGGCTGATCCCGCCACGGTCTTTGAGAAAGATCCCACTCGCGTGTGGTCCGAAATCCTCGCCACGTTGGGCGAGGAGTTTCGAGTGTACGCCGATATGCCCTTCGACCCCTCCCTCAACTGAACGGGTCCTGTACACACCGTTCCTGCAAAGGAGGCGACGTCCAAGTACTGGGCGCCAGCACTCGTCTCCATCCATTCCACACCAGCGGTTCAACGCAAGCGTTGGTCTCCAAAGTGATCAGGCTAAAGTCGCGGGATGCATCCATTGCGGCCGTGCGTACGGAGTGCTACTCTCCACGCGATGTCGCAGCCACCGGAAGAAGCGTGGTTTCGGTTCACGGGCTCCTGCACCTTCATTCTTGCGCTGATCGTGCCCACCTTGTTCTTCGGCTGCGGCCTCGCGTACACCATCGTCAAATCTGAATCGAAGCTCGACAACCTGTCCGTCCCAATGACGAAACGGCAGGTCATCGACGAAATCGGCCGGCCGGATCGGGTGCTTCGTGATGACGGCCGCATGCTGGTGTGGGAATATTCTTTGACGGCACGCCGGCAATGGCTCTACGAACTCGGTCTCTGTCCGGTTTCGGTCTGGATCGGCGGATGCATCATCTATCCTTTTACCAATGTCGCCATGGAACATGAGAGGGAGTATCCGCATCATGTTGTGCTCGTGAATGAAGAGCTATGCGCGTGGGGCACGCCCTCAGCGATCCTTCAGCGCCGGAGAGCCTGCGAATCGACCGGGATGCTCCCGGGCCGGCCGCCGGGTGCTGCGGGGAGGCCCGAGCCTGTCGTGACAGGGCTCGGCCCCATCAATCGAGACACCGTCAACCGCTATCAGACCATGGCCGTGATGTTGTTGGAAGATGCGCCGGGCGCAGCAGGATCCGGCTCCCGCGTGGCGGGCATCGTCACGACGTTGTTGCTCGATCTCGACATCAACGTGGTGGAGCGGGCAAAACTCGACGAAGTGTTGAAAGAACAGGTCATTCAACTGACCCATGCGGACGATGCAAACGTGCTCAAGGTTGGAAAACTCGTAGGCGCACAGGCCATCATCGTAGGCGGCGTGCAAGAATGGGAACGCCATGAGCAGAGCCGCATGAACAAGGTGTCCCTTTCATTTCGAATGATCGACGTCGAGACAGGGCAGTTGCTGTTCAACGGCGAGGGCCACCTGACTGATTTTACTACCGACGATCCCGAGGGTTCGGCCCGCCTCATCCTCCATCGTATTCTCGCCCGTTTTGGTTCCCAGACCGGCTTGCTAGGTTCAGGACGTATCGGCGTGAATTGGGAATTACTGGAGGACCAGGGAGCGCGGTTTTATCTGGTCCGGGAACTCCGGAGCGGGCTTCCTGCTGAACGGGCCGGACTTAAAGTCGGCGACCATATTGTGGCGTGCAACGGCGCTTCGCTCTCCGGAGCCAGAAACGACCGTGAAGCCAAACATCTTTGCCAGGTACAAGCCGGGGGCACATTGCAGTTGGATGTCAGCCGGGCGAACCATCCGGTGCGACTGTCGGTAACGGCCGAGAAGCGACCGGGCTTGTAACTTCCAGAAGGTAGGAGAGGAGTCGCATGGAGAGCGCACGAGGCCAATCGGGTGCCGATGCGTTGATCAAGAAATTGCATGAGCGGCCGCACATCCCGCTCGCCGACTGGCTTCGTGCGCCCGCACACGTCCACTACAAGGCATTTCGCATGGCCGATCCGCCGGCGGAACGAAAGGCGAGCAGGGAGGAGTTTCAATCCTGCCTTACGGCGTTCGGCGTCTCGAAGGATGAGACCGTGCTACACGAGACGTTCGGGTACGGAGTCAAACAAGCCGGCAACGGCGAACGGTTGATTATCATCTGGCAGGCGCATACGGAATATTACAACTATCAAATCTGGCATTTGCCGGACGGTGCCCACAGAGAGATCGCATTCGGGGCGTTGACCTTCCCGGATTATACCTTTCCCATCTCGCCGCTCGGCACGGAAGTCTGCCGATTGGACATCCTGCTGTCATCCCATTCCCTGCCGCCGCGAGAACAGATGCGGTCGATGATGCCAGGCCCTGTGTTGTATGGGAGTAGAATTCTCGATGAACAGACCAGCCTCGTCACCAGTTTTACCCATGACGAATTCGAACGAGAGCGCTACTGGGTGGCCCTCGGCCCGACGCGGGCACAGGCCTCTCGCCTGAAGGAAATCGTCGACGCGATCGTCCGCATTGAAACCTATTACCATCTGTTGCTCATGCAAAAGCCGTTGTTCTCGGCCGCGATCGATCAGGTGTATAAGTTTGAGCAGGTCCATTTGAAACAACGCGAGATTATCAGCGGGCACATCGCGCACGCTGATCCGCAGACGCTCCAACGCTGGCTCAATAGCCTCACTCAGGACTTGCTGAAGACGAACCGGATCGCGGGGAAGCTCCACTTCGAGCTGTCAGCTTCGGTGCCGTACGATAAGATTGTGCATACCACCCTGGCATCATTGAACGAGAAGGCGCTGGACGCCTATCGACCTGTCTCGGATTACGTGTTGAGCGGCGTCACGGGTGTTGCTGAAGGCTATCAACAGTTGCTGAAGCGCATCGACACGCTGCGAGCCGGTTTTGAAGGCATCATTTCGATCATACGGGCCCGCGTCGATTTAATTCTGGAAGCGCAGAATCTGGCGCTGCTCCAGAGCGTCGATAAAACTACGAAGAGCCAGGTCTTGTTGCAACATACGGTGGAAGGATTGTCGGTTATCGTGATTGCCTATTATGTCGCCGGGCTCGGTGGCTACATTTTCAAGGGTCTGCAAGAAATAGGCTGGTTGCGCAACGCCAATCTGACCTCGGCGATTTTTGTTCCGATCGCCATTGGCTTGGCCTTCGGCATCACGACGTTCAGCAAGAAATTGTTACACAGGAAGCTGTCGCGCGAGCAGCCTCCTACGCAATCGGGTGCGGCTCAAGGATAAATCGGTCAACGGCTTCCGTCATGGTTTGAGCCAAGCATCGCCCCGTGTATGACGCATCGCACTTTGCGATGAGCTCAGGTCTGCCTTCAGCGACGATGTGACCGCCTGCCTGGCCCCCTTCCGGTCCCAGGTCTATGACCCAGTCAGCCGACTTAATCACATCCAGATTGTGTTCAACCACGACGAGCGTATTGCCTGCATTCACCAACTTTTGCAGTACGACGAGCAGCTTTTTTACATCATCCATGTGGAGACCGGTCGTGGGCTCATCCATGATGTAGAGGAGATCCTTTGCGCCGGCATCTTTCAACTCGGCCGCGATTTTCAACCGCTGGGCTTCGCCGCCGGACAGTGTGGTGGCCGGTTGGCCGAGCCGCAGATAGCCCAGACCGATGGACGACAGCAGATGCAGTCGTTCCTGCAGCTTCGGGGTTCCGGAAAAAAACGAGCGCGCCTCGTCGACTGTCAATGCGAGCACGTCTGATATCGTCTTGCCCCGATACCGAATGGCCAAAATCTCCGGCTTGAACCGTCTGCCTTCGCAGCGCTCGCACGGCGCATAAATATCCTCGAAAAAATACATTTCCAATTTCTCGACGCCGGCTCCTTCGCAGCGCTCGCAACGGCCGCCCCCGGCGTTGAAAGAAAAATGTCCAGCTGTGAAACCCTGCCGCAGCGCCTCACGTTCGCCGGCAAATAGGCGTCTGATTTCGTCGAAGGCTTTCAGGTAGGTCACCGGATTGGATCGGGGTGTCCGGCCAATCGGTTGTTGGTCGATCAATCGTACACCTTTCAAATGCTCGATCCCCCTGATCGCCTTAAAGCGCCCCATCGGCAGAGTTTTCGTCCGAAACGCGCGCGCCAATGCGGCATACAGCGTATCCTCCACGAGCGTGCTCTTGCCGGAGCCGGAGACCCCTGTGATGCAGATCAACATGCCCAGGGGAAACCGCACGACCAAGTCTTTCAGGTTGTGCTCGCTCGCGCCGGCGATCACAAGGACTTTGCCCGTCCCCGAGCGCCTGGAGGCCGGGAGGGGAATGTGTTCTTCCCCCCTGAGATACCGGGCGGTCATCGCACGGCGATCACGGAGGAACTCGCCGGCTGGCGCGGCGCAGACAACTTCACCGCCCTTTTCACCGGAGTGCGGCCCCAGCTCGACAATATGATCCGCGGATTCGATCATCTGCCGGTCATGTTCGACGACGACCACCGTGTTGCCGGCCGCGGCCAGGTCCTTCAGAATCCCGGCCAGCAAATCCGTATCGCGGGCATGGAGGCCAATCGTCGGTTCATCGAGAACATACAGTGTCCCCACCAGGTGAGCGCCCAATTGATTCGCCAACGATACACGCTGAGCTTCGCCGCCCGACAGCGTTTTTGTCTGCCGCCCTAGAGTCAGGTAGCCGAGACCGACCCGGATGAGAAAGCCCAACTTCGCGGTGAGCTGCCGTAAAAGATCGGTAGCAATGCCTCGCTCATATGGCCGTAGGGCCAGGCCTTGCAGCCACGCCATGAGGTGTTCGATGGTCATTGCGGTGACGTCATGGATGTCGACCCCGCCGATTTTGACGAACCGGGCAGTAGGCTTGAGCCGGCTCCCGTGACAGCCGGGGCAATCGAAGGGCGTCCTGTAGCGGCTGAGCAGAACGCGCACATGAAGTTTGTAACGTTTGCCCTCCAGATACTGAAAAAAGTCATCGATTCCGTCGAATGTCTTATCGCCTTTCCATAACAGCGTTTTGACGTCTTCGTCCAGCAACTTGAAAGGGCGTGTGATGTCCACGCCTTTTCGTTTCATCGCAAGGAGCATTTGTTTTTGCCACCAGTCGGTTCCAGGTTTGCTCCATGGCTCGATGGCGCCTTGCACCAACGATTTGCTGTGATCGGGAATGACCAGCGCGGGATCGTATCGCAGCACGTTGCCGAACCCTTTGCAATCCGGGCAGGCGCCCAGCGGGTGATTGAAGGAAAAGAGAATCGGCCTGAGCGGTTCGAAGGTGCGTCCGCATCGCTGGCAGCAAAAGCCTGCATGGTACTGTTGCAGTCCATGGCCGATGACCTCCACGTCGCAGCGGCCGTCTCCTTCACGAAACGCCATTTCGATCGCCTCACAGAGACGTCCCCGGTTGTCTTCTCGAATCACGACGCGGTCGAGGACGACGGACAGAGACGACGGCCCATGCACCGAGGGGGGGAGTGCATCCTGATGAAGGTCAATGGTTTCATGACCCATTCTCAGTCTGGTGAACCCACGGGTGAGGAGGGATTGCACAAAAGCGGATTCCGACTTTGCGGAAGGCGGCGTCACCGGGAATAACAGCATAGCCTTCGCTTCCGCAAACCGTTCGAGCAAATCGCTCGTGACGGTATCCGGTTGAAATGACCGAGCCTCTTCATGACAGTCAGGACAGATCGGCTTTCCGATTTTGGCAAAGAGCAGGCGAAGCAAGTCCGCGATTTCTGTCGTCGTGCCCACCGTCGAGCGGGCGGTCCGTACCTGGTTTTTTTGTTCAATGGCAATGGCCGGACGGATGTTCAGAACACGATCGACATCGGGCCGGGCAACCTTGTCGAGAAACATCCTGGCATACGAGGAGAGCGACTCCACGTAGCGCCATTGGCCTTCGGCAAACAACGTATCGAACGCCAGTGAGGATTTCCCAGAACCGGAGAGTCCGGTGATGGCGGTCACCTGATTATGCGGGATGAGGACGGAGATATTTTTCAGATTGTTTTGCCGTGCTCCTTCAACGATGAGCGCTTGTGACGCCGATTCTGCGTCTGGAAGGTGAGACACGTCGATTTCCCTTCGGAGCATGACCCGGCATCCTAGCAGGCGCGCGCTGGTTCCTGCCAGCGTCGTTTGTCCATCAGAGTGGACCGCTTAGCACGGCGCGAATTGTAGTTTTGTCTTGGGGATTCTTGGGCTGGGTGAGAGGATGGACAGGCTCAAATGCAATCCTCTAAGCTTACCCTCGTCATTAAAGGAATCACTCTTGTATGACCCAGCCGATCGTGCCGACCGACTATCTAGGAATCGGACGCCAGCTTGCGAGATTGCTGGGCTCGAGCTTGGAAGGACCTTCCGGAGAGGCATTGAAGGAACTCGCGCGCGCGTATGATCCCTCAGCCAATGAGGCACGAATCAGCGCTGAAGTGTTCCTCTTCCATAAATACTTGATCGTGCAAACCTGTGTGGGGATGTTTCCCAGCCCCGAGGTCGAACGGGTGATTGGTGGCCTGTTTGCCGCGTTGAACGAGCGTGCGACCGGTCTCGAATTCAGTCAGGAACGGCAGAATGCGATGGAACGGATGTGGCAAATGCGAGCCAAGCAGTTTGATCAGCCCTTTACACAGGATCGCGAGCATTTCCTCGACGAGGGGAGTGACGGAGTGTTTTGGAAGCGGTCCCTCACCCAATTTTGTCAAAATGTTCTAGAGATCGATCATCCGCCGGATATCTGGGCCGGCGGGAAAGGTCCCTCTCACAAGGCCAGTACTTGTGTCACCGAAGCGGTTGATCAGCTGGTCGCAGCCATGACGGAGATGAGTAAGCTGCATTTCGGTAGCGCAGCCTGATTCGCCTGACTCGATTTCTCACCCTCACGCCTATTCGGCAATCGCACATCGCCTGGATCGGTTGCGATGAGCTGCGCTCTCAGACATCGAGCTGAACTCAGCCTAGTTGTAGGAAAATGGCGAGAAGGCGTGCGAAGGGGAAGGTTCCATTGGATAGTGAACGGACAGATACTCGCTGAGCACTTGCCCGTCCTCAGGGCTGATACGCATCAGTTCTACTCCGAAGTCCAGGCCATCGGACCAACGCACCACTGCTTCCTCGATGAAGACCGACTGAGCGGTGTCCGGCAAAAAAACCCGCACGGATAGGCTGGTGCCAGCGAGAACCGGCGAAGGACCCGTTGCCCGCCAACCCCGGCGCGACACATCGATCAGTATGCCCTCTTGCTTCTGTGCTCCCACCTGGTACTCGATCGCGCACCGGACTGCGTGTCGCTTGCCATAGCGAGGTTCGTGCCATGCCCCATCGGATGGTCGTCCGGATCCATCGTCGCGAGATTTCTCACGATCGGTAGAGCGGTTGACCCTCGGTCGCCGCAAGCGGTCCCACCCTTGGGATGCCCCGGCAGCGGTCAAGGTCGCCACGCTACAAATCGCGACAAACTCAACAAGACTGATCATGGCGCCTCCCGGCCGGTCGGTCCTTCTGGAGAGTTGAAAGCATGTAGTAACTCTATCGCCGGCAGGGCCGGTCCGGTAGTATTCAAAGAGGGTAGACCTATGGAGGGGTATTCGTGACAACGCCCCTTCCCCGCGGTATGTTCCCATCTTCAAGGGCGAATCCCTGCTTCGGACGGAGTTAGCGTACGGCCAGTCTGACCAGCCAGACGCAACCCATGTAGAGCACCAGGGAGAGAGTCATGGCAGGCCAGAAGCCAAGCCGCGGGACGATGAAGATCATGGCAAGAACATAGATGATCCAGGGCGGGACGAACCAGAACAGCTTCTCTGCATAGGCGACGATGGCATCGCTGCCGCCGTTGACATAGAGCAGAATAAAGGTGGCGCCGGTGATGGCCGGAAACGTGCTCGCAAAGGCGGCAAGGTACGGCCTGCCCTGAGCGCCCAAATAGGTCGAGACACTGACAATGGTGCCTCCTAATAGAAAGTACACCGCGTATTTTCCTAATTCGTTCACGTGTCGCTCCTCAGTGGCCTAGAAACGCGTCGTGAGCTTCTTGTTCGATGGCCTCACCTTGACCTGTATATCGTGGTGAGAAATGAAACACGATGAGATCCCGCACTTGCGCCTTGCGCGCCATGAAGCCCGCCTGCCTTGCCGTCAAGTGATAACGGTCCCTCGCCTTTTCCGCATCGGCATCCAGGTACGGTGACTCACAATAAAACAGGTCTGCATGCGCGGCGAGCGCGACGATCCTGGCCTCATTGGCCTCGTCGAACCGTGCGTCGACGACATATGCCAGTTTTTGCCCGCGCGAGATGGTCAGGAAGCGGTTCCTGACGTCCCCCAGCACAAACTCCTGTTCCATTTGACGATGTTCGTCGAACAGGAGAGCGGTGAACCGAAAGTCATCCGGCTTTCCTGCCCACACATACTGCTTGACGTCTCGTAGCCATCCGCCCACCGGCAATCCCGCTTCATGCAGCTTTTGTTTGTTCACGTTGATGTGGAACTGTTCCTCCAACGCATAGGCGAAGGACGGAATGCGATGGTTCAAGGCGACCGCCTTGACGGTAAACATCGGATCTTCGAGCACAGTAAAAAGGCCGGTGTCCGGATGAACCACGAGCGGATGAATCGTCGGCGTCGAGAGCATGAAGCCGTTCGCGGCGTGAAACGTCGCCTGCCGAACTTCTGCGTGGTCAAATTCCCGAACTTCGATAATCAGCGGATACCCATCCACCAGATTCCAGGTGTACCCGCGCAGCTTGCCGTGCACGTTGTCGATCAATCCGGGGGGGCCATACAGGCGGAGCTTCTTGCCACGACCCAGCGCGACACGAACCACGGCGTCGAATCCGATGAAGTGGTCCATGTGCGTATGAGAAATGAAAATGTCGTTCGCGCGCAGTAGGCGGGTGGGGCCGAGCGCGTCGTTCTGCCCTAAATCGAACAGCAGTGCGCGCTTCGACCATCGGACCTCCACATAGACGCCCGGGTCTCCGAAGCAGTCGTTTACCAGGTAGCTGGAAAATGAAGGCGTCATGACTATGACATCAGCACGGTTCGCACTGCACTATATACTATGATGACTTCAATCGCATGGGCGACGATCGTTGCAAACAGGTTTCTCGTCCGGATCCAGAGGACGGCCCATATCAGGCCGTCCCAGAGCGCGATCCAGTGCAGCTGTTTGAAGGTGTTGACCATGAACGGATCGGTAGCGAAGACCAATGCGCTGGTCAACAGGGCCGCGGGCGAAAGCTGCTTGAGAGCAGGTTGAGGCCAGAGGCCGGATTCGAGTGCCGCCAGCCGGCCTAACAGAAAACCCCTGAAGTTGATCTCGACGACGATCGCGATCACAGCAATGCACCAGGGCACCATGACCATTACCGGCACCCGGGCGTGAGGTGTCTGCGTCAAGAAGGTGATGTCCCATCCCAACCACGGCAGGACCAGAAGGATCACCAACGAATTGAGGCAGCCAAGCAGCAGTCCGGTCACGGCGCCCAGTTTCGCTCCGCGGTTCCATCGCTCCCTCTCCAACCCGAGTCGTCTTGGGACGGAATCATTGTGCACTGCCCATAAAACCAGGGCGAGGTAGCCGATGAGTTGAGGAGCGAATTGGATCAGGACTTGTTCTTGGAGCGAATCGGGCAGGGCATAATAATCGATGGTCGCGGCAATCGGCAGGAGCGCCAACAGTGCACCGCGCTCGTTTGCCTGGACGGAGATACCGAGACGACCAGGCGGCGTCATCGCTCGTTATTGGACCTGTAAGCTATAGCGCTCCAGCGTCGTGGCTTTATGGCGGGACAGATTGGACAATGATTTGTTGTAATCAACAATGGCGCGCAATTCATTGCCCTGAGCGGTCGCAAGGTCCCGTTGAAAATCGAGCACGAAACGCGTGGTGCTAAGCCCGACTTTCAGGCGTTCTTGCTCGGCTTGCAGCTGCTTCTCCGCCATAATCCGCGCCGACTTGGTCGTTTCAATGCGCTTGAAATCGGTTTGGACCCGGCGGACGGCTTCTTTCACGCCAATGATGATCTGTTGCCTGATGCTCACCAATGACGTCTCCGCGTTCTTGCCCTCGATCTGCCGTCTATTGAATGTGCTCCATGCCGAGCGGTTGCCGAGGGGATAGCTCAACACGAGCCCTGCGCCATAGTTATAAAAGTCACCGCTGAAATTGCGGTTGACAGAATCAGTATAGTCCTTTCCAAGACCGGCCAGGCCCATCGTGCCCTGGAACGAGAGGGTAGGAAGCAGTTGGTTCTTGGCGAATTTGGTGTTGAGTTCGCTGGTCTCCAGATTTTTCTTCGCCTGGACGATCTCCGGTCGAAGGTCGATGGCCAGATCGATGGCTTCGGGCAGACTGATCGGCTCCAAAGCGACAACCGGATGGTCCTTCGGGGTCAATCGCACGTCTTGGCGCAACTCCTCCTCCCCCGGATTCAGCAGCCGGCGCAACAGGTCTTCCTGATCGCGGATTGACTTTTCGGCGACCAGCACTTGTTCGACACGCGATGCGACAGCCGCTTCTGCCTGAAGCACGTCCACGATCGACATCACGCCCGCCTTGGCCTTCGCCCTGTTGGTGGCAAGCAATTCCTGTGCGGCTTTCAGTGCCGCTTCCGCCACTTTTAGGTTCTCGTTGGCAAAGACGACTTCCCAATATGTCTGCTCGACGGTCGCGACGACCGTCAGCACACGGTCGCGAAACACATGCTCTTCGACCATAGCGTTGTTCTGGGCGATCCGGATGAAGGTCTTGTTGATGTCGATCCCGGCATTGCGCAGCAACGGCTGCGTCAGCGTGAGTGCGAGACCGCCGGTCCAGGCCGGATTGAACAAGAAGCCGCTCGCCACGTCCTGATTGACGTTTGTACGAGCGGGACTGTAATTCAGATCGACGTTGCCGCCGGTCAAGAGGTTCGTCGTGGCGTCCACGGTCACAGAGCCGTTGCGTTGATCGAAAATCGTAATCTCGTTCAGATTGCCGCCGGTTCCGCCGAAGACGGGCCGGTTGAGCGGGTTGACGGTCCGGTTGTATTGTCCGTTGACGCTGAGCGTAGGGTCGAATTTCGACTGTTCGACAACGATGTCGGTCAGGCGGCTCTCCTTCGTGTGGCGGCTGATACTGATGTCCAGATTGTTTTTGAGTGCCCGGAGGGCGGCTTCCGAAAGGGAAATCTCTTCCCGCCGCTCGCCGGGTGTAGCCTTCGTGACGTCATCGGCACCAAGAGCAGGTCCGGCGGTCATTGCCAGCGTGCTCGCGGCAGAGAGCAGCAGAACACCAGGGAGGCCGGCAGCGAGTCGAGATCTCATAGAACCTCCTTTGGTCGACAAGCTTCGTGGTCCCATACTATAATCGCTTCATGGACATCTGTCATGGACTTCTTGCAAGGCGCTTGGGGTTAGTGCTTGCTGTCTCGGTGGTGCTTTGGTTCTGCGGTCTCGAGCAGCCGGCTTCGGCGCAAACTATTTCGAGTGTACGTTCGTTTGACGGCGGCGTCGCGCCGCTCTTCAGCCTCACCGGTCCCGGAAGTCTCTATCTGGACAATCAGGGCACGCAGGGATTTCTCTATAATCCCGGCAACAACTTTCAGTCATACAGTTTCCGTAATCCCACGACCGGTCAAGCATGGAGCGGCGCAGTCATGACCCTGGGCCCGCAATTGTCGATCGGACTGATCCAAGGCGCCAATCAAGTCGGTTCACCCGTTGTCCTTCCCGGTCCTCCCCGACAACCACCGCCGTTAGTCGACGTGCAGTCGACCCTCCTCGACGACATTCCCTAGTCGAGCATCCGGACCCAAAATGTATTCCGTCCATCCCCACCTCGGGTGGATCAACACATTGAGCAAGCTGGTCCTCCGGAAAGAAGTGCGTCGAGCGGTTTCAATGAAGATAAGTGAGCTCACGAAACCCGAGAACGAACGGCTCGCATCAGCCTTCAGCGTTCGCTGATCGATTTCAATGAGGCACGCGAGAATGTGGTGTATCGTTCGCGAGCTGCCAGGTGAGGGCGAGCACATAGCGCGCTACCGCTTGGAGAATGTCCGGATTGATGGTGTCCACCGTATCGCCGGCTTGGTGAAAATGCGGGTGCGCGCCCCCGCTGACCACGGTTACGGTCGGGACACCAGCTTCTTTAAACGGAACATGATCGCCGCCCGGGAAAAAGCCGAACACATCCAACTTGTCCGAAAGACCGGTCAGTTGGCCGATCCGTTCCGCCGTGCTTTTCTCAAGACCTGAGACTCCCACCGTTAACCGCCCATTGCCGGTCCCGGCATGATCCACGTTGATCATGGCGATCGTGTTCAGCAAGGGGACGATCGGTTGTGTCACATACAGTCGCGAGCCTAGGAGTCCCTGTTCTTCCCCGCTGAACGACACAAAGAGAACCGACCGCTGGGGTGCCGCCGGAGCAAGAGAAAGGACTCGCGCGATTTCGAGCAGCACGGCCGTGCCGGATGCGTTGTCGTCCGCCCCGGAGAACAACAAACCCGCTTGCCGACCGAAGTGGTCGCGATGTGCCCCTACCAGCACCGTTTCATCACTATGCACCGTATGGCCTCGAATGATGGACATGACATTATAGAGAGTCCCGGTCTCAAGACTGCTCGTCCATCTCATCTGGGCTGTGACCTCTGTCACCACAGGCTTGGAGAGACCGGTCCGGTTAAGTTCTTCCTGGACGGCGTGAAGCGTCGTCGTTCCTGTTGCTCCCTGCCCGAGAATCCATTCCGCTGTCTCGGTGCTGATCCACGCGCCCGGCAACTGTGTGGTGCTAGGGGTCGTGGAGTAGAAGGCACTGGGTGCACCGGTCACGCCCCGGCGTTGTTCATAGGCCGTTAAGATGGGCCCGGTGGCCAGGAGATAGGCGATCGCCCCCTTCTCCTTTGCCACACGCTCCTTGTCCGCCTGCGCCACGGCTGCCGTATACCGATCGGGTTTGCCCCGAAGAAACAGGACGATTTTGTTGCGTACGTCGACGCCGGCATAATCGTCGACGCCGCGAGATGGATCGGCTATTCCGTATCCGACGAACACGAT
>JARDZZ010000025.1 GCA_029240595.1 Nitrospira sp.
TTAACCTGAGCTCAACAAGGAGTATGAGTCATGCCACGCGCAAAAGGTGGGCCAAAAACACGAGCAAGACGGAAAAAACGACTCAAGCTGGCGAAAGGGCAATATGGCGCAAAGAGCCGGCTGTTTCGCTCAGCGACAGAATCGGTCGATAAGGGACAGCAGTATGCCTACACCGGGCGCAAGAATCGGAAGCGGGACTTCCGGCAGTTGTGGATCGCTCGCATCAGCGCGGCCACGCGGGCGCACGGGCTCACGTACGGCCGCTTCATCAATGCGCTTAAAAAAGCCAACGTATTGTTGGATCGCAAGGTGCTGTCCGATATGGCGATCAAGGATGTCGCAGGATTCGAGCAGCTTGTCGGCCTGGCCAAACAGCATTTGACACCGGCGACCGCATAACTCCACCTTTTCGCAACTCCACCATTGGAGGGGGACGAGCGTCCTCCTCCGCTCAATGGATCTCAACGAGTCGAGAGAGATTGACGTCGAAGGCGGCGACCGGTACGGCGATTTGCCACCGTTCAAGCACTTCGGGGTGAACTTCTCCGATGATACCCAGCGGCTTTCCCGATACCACAATCTGCCCCGCCCGGCCTTCCAGGAAAGACGGATGTTGAACCGGCTCGAGAGTGTAGTCCTTTCCCATATGATAAAACAGGATGTCCAAGCAGGAATGAATCTCCGAAAAATGCGCCGCCGCATGGGCGATTGCCGCACCCACGACCGTCTCCGTACGTGAACCCAATTCGTGACGACGATCAGGAATCGCGACGTCGCCCGCTTCAAAGAGACGATGGGGGTAAAACGCCCGGCCTGAAGCGGCTTCCACACGCAGCAGGGAAGGCAGCATCCACTGCCGGAGGCAAGAAAAACTCAACGACATAACATTTTCAACCTCGACCATTTCGCCCCAAAGCGTTTCGTTCAACCGCATCGCATCGCGATATTGCTCCGGTGATCCTAAAATATTCGAGATGATCTCTTGAAATCCCATGCCCACCATCAGTTCTCGCGCCCGGTCGGAGGTTTGCTCGATTTTCGAGAGCCCGCCAACCGTAAACTGTGCGGGCATGACGGGAGAGAAATCGCCATAACCCCGGCTGATCGCGACGTCCTCCACCACATCCATGGGATGCATGAGGTCCTGGCGGTAGGGCGGTAACTTTGCCTTGACCGTACCCTTTGACGGTGTGACCACATACCCATACACCTCAAGGGCTTGCTTGACCGCCTGCGCGCCAATCGTTTGGCCGAGCGCCTGTTCAATGGTCTGGATGGGAATCGTCCGCGTGATATCGAGATCCCGAGGTGTCACAACCTGTTTTCCGAACGGCGTCTTCATGGGATAGCGCACGTCGATCCGGTCAATGACCGCTCCTCGATCAGCCAGATTTGCTGCGAAGATATTCAGGGTCAGCACCACCATTGGCAGATCGGTCCCCGTGACCTCCACGAACAAGGCATCGTCGCCCACTTGCACTTCGCCGATCTCGCGACTGTTGATAATAGGTGGAAATGATAACGGCTGCCCTATGGCGTCTCGAAGAATCGGCAACTGATCGTGGTCAGCTAAGATGTGTCCGTACTCGAGCCCTTTCGGATGGACCATGAGAATTTCGCCCAGCGTCATCGTCGTCTCCATGCCGAGAGGAGTAAACTTCGCGGCATCCGGTTTCACGAGTTCATATGTCACAGGGAATTGAATACGCGCTAAGCGGTAGAGACCGATGGAGACCGTTTTCCGCTTGTGCCCGAAGATTTCGGACAGTTTTTCCTGCGTCTGGATCAGCTGCGCCAATCCTTCCTCCGTCACGCGATACCCGGTGGAAGCGCAGGCGGCAACGTACGGGCGCACCCGCTCCAGGCCCGGCGCAACATTCAGGCGTCTGAAGGCTTTCTTGGACGTGGCCGAGAAGAACGGGTAGGCCCTGAGTTTTCGTTGTTGCCGGATGCGGATTTGCCGCGCAATCCCTTCACAACACCAGAGATCGGGCCGGTTGCTGTCCTGTAGCTCAATCCGCAACTCTCCCGTCTCTGCGACGTGCTCTTTCAGTTCGCCCTTCACCAGCATCAGCCATTCTTCGAGCTGCGGGATAGTCACGGGCCGCTTCGCACGTCCATCCGACGCAAGCAGTGATTCCAAATCGCTTTTATAAATTGAAATCGTTGGCATCAGCTAGAACACGCCTCGTGTCGTTCGAATCATATCCAGATTATTCGTAAAGAGTTCACGGATATCGTGTATGCCCAGCGCGACCATCGCCATACGGTCCAGACCAAGCCCCCAGGCGATGACCGGCACTTTGACACCCAGCGGCAGGGTGACTTCCGGCCTGAACAGTCCAGCACCGCCGAGCTCCATCCAACCGAGACGCGGATGACGGACATGCAATTCCACTGAGGGCTCGGTAAACGGGAAATACGCGGGCAAAAACTTTACGTCTTTGGCCTGCGCCACTTCTCGGGCAAACAGATTCAACAACCCGAGCAGTGTGCGGAAGTTGATATCGTCGCCGAGGACAATCCCTTCGACCTGAAAGAAATCTGTGGCATGGGTCGCATCAACCTGGTCGTAACGGAAGCAACGCGCAATGGAAAAATATTTGGCCGGTGTGGCCGGCCCAGACGCCAGGGTTCTAGCAGACACCGCCGTACCTTGGCTCCTCAATACCAGCCGCTTCGCCCGTTCGACGTCAAAGGCGTACCGCCATCCCATTGACCCGGTATTTCCGCCGTCTCGATGAGCCTGAGCGACGCGAGAAAGGAATGGTTCAGCAACATGCGTGGCACAGGTGGGATGTTTGACGAAGTACACATCGTGGATGTCGCGGGCCGGATGGAACTGCGGCATGAAGAGTGCGTCCATATTCCAGAATTCGGTCTCGACCAGCGCGCCCCGCATTTCCCGAAAGCCCATGCTCACCAGCTTCGATTTGACGGTGTCCAAAAACTCACGATAGGGATGTCTTTTTCCTGTGCTGATCCGTGGTGCGCGAAGGCTAATGGTGTATTTCCTGAACCGCTTTGCACGCCAACTGCCGTCCTTCAGCATTTCGGGACTGAGTTGGGAGACTTCTTCGGCAGCAACGTCATGTTGCACCAGATGCTCCGCTGCCGCGAGGCCGGCTGGCGCCACTCTGAAAGATCGAGCCACACGGTCGTCGACGCGAAACGGTTCTTTCGCGTTGCCCCGCCTCACGGCGTACTCTTGGATAATCTGCCGATCGGGTTCTGCGAAACTTTCCAATTCCCGAGGACCTTCATGCACCTGCTGCAGTAAGGTTCTCAGCCGATCGGCCGTTGGGCTCGGGCGTCCGGTCGACTCAATGCAACCTCCCTGCACAATCAGCAGGGCCCCTTCCTTTTTCAGGCGGCCGACGGCCTTGCTGACATCGGATGGATCGAGACCTTCTTGAGATTGCAGGTCCTGGATCGTCAACCGGCCGCCGGTTCCCGCTGCACTCCTCGCCGCCGCCAACACTTCTTCGATCGGGGCTTCCTTCCCATGATAACGCTCGCCGACCGGTGTCAGCGAGACGACTGGGGTGATGGTTTCCTTGTCGACAGCGAGCAGCGATTTGGCGATCAACCATTCGATGGCCATGCTGAGTTGCGAGGCTTCAAGATTTGTGGCTTTGGCGAGTTGATCGGTGTCGAGCACCAGCCCTGATGGATTGGTGCCGAAGGCTGTAAGCACCTTGATTTCCAGTGGGTGCAGGCTGTCGATGAGGGAGGAAATGTCCACCCGATGGCCTATCGATGGACGGATGCAGGCTGCCGAGCCGCCCGGAGAGCAGCGATCGTCACCGCATAATCGTCTCCGCAGAAAATTGCGGAACCAGCGACCAACACGTCTGCACCGGCGGCGAGGATTCGAGCCGCGTTGTCAACTTTGACGCCGCCATCGACCTCCAGCAGCGCACGACTCCCGATACCGTCGAGCATGCGCCGTGCTGTGCTCACCTTGTGGAGGCAGGACTCGATGAACGTCTGTCCACCGAATCCGGGATTCACGGACATGATAAGGAGAAGATCGATGTCCGGAAGAATTTCTTCGATCGTGTGCAATGAGGTTGCGGGATTCAATGTGACACCCGCCTTGACACCGCGCTCCTTGACGGCTTGTACGGTCCGGTGGAGATGTGGGCAGGCTTCGACATGGACGGTGAGGTAATCGGCACCAGCCGAGGCAAAGTCGGCGAGAAAGGCATCGGCATTCGTAATCATCAGGTGAACGTCGAGGGGAAGCTTGGTCACTTTCTTCAAGGATTCAACGATCGGCGGACCCACCGTAAGATTCGGCACGAAATGGCCATCCATGACGTCAACGTGCAGCAGATCTGCTCCGCCTCGCTCGACCGCGGCCACTTCGTCGGCCAGGCGGGCAAAGTCGGCAGAGAGAATAGAAGGAGCGATGAGCGCGGTTCTGGCGGTCATGAATCCATTCGTGTCAAGCGTGCCGCATAAAAGCCGTCCATCGAATCCACGTTTCCCATCGTCGAGAAATCGCCTCGTGCAGTGAGGAATTGCCGGCCGGGTTCCGGCAGCCAGGGCGCCACGGACATTCGACGGAACTCCGCATGCGACCTCAGGAATCCATCGATAACAACTTCGTTTTCCTCCGGCTCTGTTGAACACGTACTATAGACCAGCACCCCGCCGGGTCGCAAGCAGCGAGCCGCCGAGTCGAGTATGTGCGATTGCACGGCCTGATGGCGTGCGAAGGCATTCTGGCCCTTTCGCCATTTCGACTCGGGATGCCGTCGTAACACGCCTAGACCGCTGCATGGGGCATCGACAAGAATTCGATCGAACCATAGGCGATCGGGCGTCTTGACCGTTTTAGCTGCTGCGTCTTCCCACGAAGAGTCTCTCAGGTCGCCAACGATCGGCACAATGCTCTTCAATTGTAATCGGCTGCTATTTGTCTGCACGGCGCGGAGTCTGCCAGCACTGCGATCGACTGCGTAAATCCGTCCCTGGTCTTCCATGAGTTCGGCTATATGCGTCGCCTTCCCTCCAGGCGCCGCGCATGCATCCAGGACCAGGTTGCCGGGACGTACGTCGAGAAGGAAAGGGATCAACTGGGCAGCCTCGTCCTCCACATAGAAGTGACCCTCTGCAAAACCTGGCAACATTGCCACGCTTCCCCCTTCCACAAGCGTGATGCCTGCCGGGCTTATGCGTGTCGGCTTTCCTTGAATGCCGGCCTTCTCCATTCTACGAAGCAATTCCTCCCGAGTGATCCGCAGGAGATTCACCCGAAGCGTCAGGGGAGGGATCAGGCTCGCCTGTTCGCAGACAGTTTGAGCAACGGCGAGGCCGAGCCGATCGAGCCAGCGACGACTCAACCATTCGGGAACAGAATACCGTACGGCGAGTGCGTACGCGGCATCGTCGTGGACTGAGGGCCATTGTGCGATCGGCTCACGAAGCAGCGCACGCAAGACGGCATTAACGAAACCACCCCAATCTCGGTGCAACTTCTTCACCTGGGCCTTGGCGAGATTCACTGTTTCATTGACGGCAGCCGAAGCGGGAATTCGATCGAGGAAAAGCACCTGATAGGCACCCATCCTTAACAACATCTGGACGGCTATCGGCAGACGGGCCAGCGGCTTATCAAGAACCGGTTCTAACCGCCAATCGATAGTGAGCAAGCGACGGCAGACCCCGTAGGTGATTTCGAGGGCCAGCGCACGGTCGCGGCCATCAAGCGGTGTTCGGAGCAGCGCACGATCGAACAGTGTATCGAGGCCTTCCGTAGAATGCTCCGATTCAACCAGCACCGACAATGCAACCGATCTGGCCGAATGGATAGGCATGCCAATTGAGACAGTGGCCTCTTAGCAGAAATCACCGCGGGAACTGCAGAGCACAAGTGATCAACCGTCTGGTATGAGCGGCGATGGCATGTGCCAGGGGGCTGACTTGCATTCCACTGATGAAAGTGTCGTGCGTTTACTGTGTGTGAGCGCCCAGTCGCATGCCGGCACCGATCGGATGGCCCGTCAGATACTGCGCCACCGGCATTCGACGGCCCCCGGCCGCCTGAACTTCGTAGATCGCCAGTACTCCTCGACCTGTGGCTGTATGGAGCGCATCTTTTTGGACTGCTGTCACCTCACCGGGAACCCCTCTCGCCGGCTCGTCTAAGGCCACGGCACGGTAGATCGTCCAGCGCTCCGTTTTCGCGAAAGTGTAGGCACCGGGCCATGGATCGAGTCCGCGGATACGATTGGCAATGGCAGTTGCAGGCATCGTCCAATCGATTATGCCATCTTCTTTCTTCAAAAGTGGAGCCAGAGTCGCTTGGCTATGATCTTGAGTTCGAGCAATCAGAGTGCCGGCTGTTAGCTGGGCCAGAGTCTTCACAAGCAGTTGTCCTCCGAGCTCAGCGAGACGAACAGACAAGCTGCCGGCAGTATCTTCGGCGTTGATCGTCATTGTTTCTTGGAGCAACACGGCTCCCGTGTCCATGCCCTCATCCATCAACATGGTAGTAATGCCGGTTTCGGTTTCCCCATTGATGAGGGCCCATTGAATCGGTCCTGCTCCCCGGTACTTCGGCAACAGTGATCCGTGTACATTGATACAGCCAAAGGGCGGAAGGGACAGGATTGCGGGAGGCAGAATACGGCCGAACGCTGCGACCGCAATATAGTCGGGCTTCCAGCTGGATAATGTCGTTATAAAGTCTCCATCCTTCATTTTAGTCGGTTGCAGAAGCGGTATGCGCTCACGTTGTGCGATGAGTTTCACAGGAGAGGGCGTTAATACTTGGCCGCGCCCTTTCGGACGATCGGGCTGCGTCACAATGCCCACCACCTCATCGGGCCCTTTGAGCAGCGCCTCAAGTGATGGAACGGCGAATTCCGGTGTCCCCATGAACACAATGCGCATGGCACCGCTTTAGCATTCGTGGGCCCCGAAAGCAACGGGACGCATCGTTTGACTTGCCGAGAATCGCTTTGTTAGTATCCGCGCGCGGGGTGGAGCAGTCTGGTAGCTCGTTGGGCTCATAACCCAAAGGTCAGAGGTTCAAATCCTCTCCCCGCAACCAATATCTTTCAAGGACTTCGTATACCCCTTCACAATATGAACGGCTGAAACCCACGTGATTCTCCGGGTTTTGTCCGTCCTTTCCTCACAGAGGCTTTTACCCGAAGCGGGACGTTTGGCTTATTATTTATGAGTTTGTCGCGAGCGCCTGGGCTGAGTTAGCGATTGATGGTATCCCTCCGACATCAAACAATCACTGCCCTTATGGGAGAGATCCAGTGCTCTGCTGTTAAATTCGCGCAGCGCAGACTTCTCGACGCACATTCTATTGGCACGAGCAACCAGCCTGTCGCTCTGCATACATACGTAATCTGACACTGCGATTAACCATCGCGCTGATGGAAGCCTGCTAATTGTGTCGGGAAGCTGAGGTGAGTGGTCTTATTAAGCTCTTCGTTCTTTCCCTGCAGTAGCTAGGGAACATCCTAGGAGACGGTTCATGCGATTAACCATAGATTGCTCGCCATTACGCTCGTGCCTCGTGGTGAGCTGTCCCGAAATGCCCGAAGGCTGATGAGGTACTACCACTACTCATGGAGGTACCATGCAGCATGCCAAAGCATTCCACAGTTTCTCTGATGCCTGCGAACGATTCGTCTCATCCATAGCTACGCACAGATCGCTGTCGAATGATGAAGCAGAAGTCATAGCGTTCTACTGCAAGGAAATTCTCGAAAAGATCGAACCATGTTTGCATAAGCATTCCCGGGACATTTCAAACGGAGCCTCGGAAAGAGGTCGCACGGCGACTACATAGTACAGTCTTGAATGGCTCGAAGAGCAATGCGGTGGCGTGCAAGCGTGGTCTTCGGGACTTCTCATGCTTTAGTCAACCGTCTTAACCCTATCATGAGTGGACGCACTTTGACTGATGTAAATAGGCTGGGTAAGCACATGTCCATGCGGCCGGTGCGAAGGTTCCATGCTTTCATGTTGACGAGTGAGCCATTGGACCGGAGATGCAACACTGCCTCCCACTGTGTTTCCTTTTGGGCTACTCAAGCGTAATCCGTTTCGAGTCTTACCCGATCTCTAAAGAGCTATCGATGATGTACCGCCCCGATCAATTCCTTCTCACTGGTAGGCATAAACCCTTTTAGCCAGGAACGCGTCCAGTGAACCTTACGAGGCAGACATCCCAAGGTCTGCACTCTTCACCTTGCATTGTATGAATAGGAGGTTGAATGCCGTCCCCCATGACTGTGTCTCTAGAAGTTCCCTATGCTGAGAATGAGCAACAATTTCTGGTTCTGGCTGTTCAGACCGCTGTTAGGACGTTTAGAAGTTTACATGCGTCTCCTGTCGACGAGGCAGCATCACAATCTTCTGTCGAGTCTCTAGAAGCGTCGGCCTGCTCTTCAATCATCGAGGTGTTGGAAAACAAGGCCAAGGGAAGCTAGGCTTGGCGCCGCCTTGTGGGAGCGTTGATATGGGGTCAGAACACTAGTGCTTGGGATTTAAGTTGATTTTATATGCGAGGCATGACTTCTTGAATGCTGCGATAAAGCTCCTCCACCGCAGCTTCCTTGGTTAAGAGCATATCGGCCCCGGCTCGTAGCATGGCCTCCTTGTTATTCGGCCCCGCATTCACCGACAAACCGATCACCTTGATCTCAGCGTATCGCGCCTTGATTCGTGCAGTAGCCTCGATGCCGTTGAGTCGCGGCATATTAATATCCATCACGACGAGTGAGGGTCGGAGTTCATCCACCAAAGCGATGGCTTCTTGGCCATCAGACGCCTCACCGACGATATGAATGTCCGAATGCGCCTCTAATACTGATCGCAAACCCTCTCGCATCATCGCATGGTCGTCGACCAGAAGAACCGTCAGCCGGTGCTTCTCACTCGGTCGCGGCGTCTCCCCTGCACCCGGTTTCAGCTGGCCGACCGCCACCGGTTGGTCATAGACGGGCGATCCGGACGTCTCGTTCTTGGTCTCCTCAAGTGGAAGCAACAGCACAGCGGATGTTCCTTTTCCAAGACCCGTTTCCACCTCCAACATACCGCCGAAGGCCTTCATCCGCTCGCGAATGGAAAAAAGGCCGAACTTAGGTGGCTGAGCGCTGGCATAGAGTTGAACAACCGCGGGATCGAATCCGCTGCCGCTGTCGCGCACCTCGATGCGTAGGGCTTTTTTGTCCCTCTGCATCTCCACACGCGCGTAAGCGGTTCCAGCATGTTTCACAACATTCATCAACAGCTCCCGGACCGATTGGAATAGAAGCACGGCCTGCTCTTCAGGGACGGGTATATGCTCCACGTGTACAGAGACGTGCAACTCACGTTGGCTCATCTGCTCGCCCAACCATTGAAGAGCGGCGGCAAGGCCGAACTCCTGCAGAACCGGAGGGCACAGCTGGGCCACCAACGTTCGCGAATACGTCAGGGCTTCACTCAAGACATCATCAACCTGTTTAATCACCTCGGCACAGGCAGGGATGGCGGCCGCCTGCTGCCTGCCCTGTCCTAGTCTGAGCTTACAGAACACCAGCATCTGTTGTAGATGATCGTGCAATTCCGTGGCGATTCGCTTTCGTTCCCGTTGTTCGGCACGACCCACTTCTGCGGCCAATGACCGCAGTCGATCTTGAGATTCCAGCAGCTCGTGCGTCTTGAGGCTCACGGCCTTCGTAAGTTCGTCGCTCCATCGTTGGAGACGATCCTGCGCCTCTTGGATGTCAGTGATATCGACATTGGCCCCCACATATCCGATCAGTTTGTCGTTCGGCGCGAGGCGTGGCCTTCCGACCGACCGCATCCATCGATATTGCCCGTCAAAGCGTCGGAAGCGACACACGGAGTCAAAGGGGCGGTGGTCTCGCATGGCATCAAAATACAACTGTAAGTAACTCTCTCGATCGTCGTCGTGAATGTATTGTGCCCACTCGTAGTTGAGCACATCCTTCTGTTGACTGCTCCCGATGAATTCCAAATAGGCATGATTGACGAACTCGCAACCATCCAATCCATTCATCCAAATTAAAACGGGCGCGCTATCAGCGATGGTTCGAAATCTCATCTCGCTTTCACGCAACGCGGCTTCTGTACGCTTTCTGGCACTAATGTCAGTCACCAAGACGATGAACCCGGCGATATGGCCTTCGGCATCTCGATGGGGGGTATAGACCGCGTGAATCCACTTTGTACCACCGTATCGGTAACGGGCTTCGGTCTCATAATCGACCGTCTGACCCTGGAGAGCCGCCTCCACATAGGCCGCCATTGCGCCCCACGCCTCTGCCCCTACGACTTCTTGCATCGTCTTACCGACGATGTCGTTTCGGGATAGACCAAACCATTTGGTGTAGGCCTCATTGCATGTGACGTATTGGCGGTCGCGGTTCACGTACGAGATCAGCGCGGGTACGGTATCACTGATGAGCTCCAACTGCTCCTCGCTACGGCGTAACGCCTCCTCGGCTTGTTTGCGCTCGGTGATGTCGACATTGACCCCCAGCATTCTCTCTGGAGCCCCATTCGCGTCGCGGAAGATTTTTGCTCGGGCAAACAACCAATGGACGCTACCGTCGTCCCAAATAACCCGAAAATCATGCGTATATTCATTGGTAGAGAGCGCCTGGTTCATAGCTCGGTCAGCATCGATGCAATCATTGGGATGGACACGCCCTAGCCAGGCCTCGTAGGTGCCCTCGAACGACCCCGGCCGAAGCCCATACAGCGCTTCGAGTTCGACAGACCAGTAGTTCTTTCCGGTCTTGTAGTCGTATTCGAATACTCCCCAGCGGGCCGCCTGCTGCGCGATCCGAGTGCGTGCCTCGCTCTCACGAATGGCCTCTTCGGCACATTTGCGATCGGTGATATTTTGTTGCGTGCCCCACATTCGTACGAGAAAACCATCGTGGACAATGCCGACCATACTATTGAGGAAGTACACCGTTTCCCCGAATACGTTGCGCTCCATCGATTCCATATCGGTGGCCCGATACCCGGCCCGAACAATGGAAGCGAGAAACTCGCGCGCCGAAGGGTCGGAGGCGGGCAGCATGAAGTCCAGAGTCTTGCCGATGAGCCCCTCTGCATTGCTAAATCCATACATGCGTCCCATCGCATCGTTACATTCGACAAGACGTGCCGAATCATAGATGCGCTCGACTTGCTCCTCTACCAGAAGAGCGACATCCACGGCCGGATCGAACTCCATTCTCCAGATGCCTTCCGAGCTGTTCTGGATGAAGGCTCGATATCGTTCTTCACTTTTCCGCAACGAGGCTTCGGCTTGATGTTTGTAGAACGTGATCTCGAGCTGAGTGGCCAGGTCTCGCTCTTCGAAGGGCTTCAAGATGTAGCCAAATGGACCGATCGAACTGGCTTTTTTAATGGTCTCATGGTCCGAATGCGCAGTCAGGAAAATGACAGGTATATCCCGCCACCTCTTCAAGCGTTGAGCCGTTTGAATTCCGTCCAATTGGCCGTCGAGGCGGATGTCCAGGAGGGCAAGGTCGGGACCTTCTTTCTCAGCGAGTTCAATGGCTTCCTCTCCGGCGGAAACTGGACCGATGACACGATAGCCGAGCAACTTGACTTTGCTGGCGAGATGAGCCGCCAAGATGGCCTCATCTTCCGCGATTAGGACAGAGAGTTGGTTCATACCGACCAACCAGTGGATGGGAAAAGCGGGGGCAAGTATAAGTGGGAGTCGGTCTTACAAGGGCCTAGGGGAAACCCTGGCTTCGTCGCCGCTCGATCTCACGGGGGGCCCATTCAAGTTTTCTGTATTGCGGGCAGAAAATGGGTAACTCATTGACGGACTCACGACCGGTGATATAGTTCGAAGGCTACTTACCTAAAGGGGTATCCATGAACTTCATCCGGATTGGAAAGAAAGCTCTGAATCTGGACCAGGTCACTTATGCTGAAGCCCAGGTCTGGCAGGATGAGATGAGCGTGAAAGTGTATTTTGTCGGTTCGGCGAACAATGCGCCAGTGGTTTTTGCAGAAAACGAAGCCAAGGAATTATGGAAGTACTTGGAGTACGTGGCGGAAAAGCCTGTGGTATAACCAGCCCGATCAGTCAATCTCTGCCTTCCCCGCCTCACAAGGCCCGTATCGTATATCCTCCGGAATGGCCTTCCGCTGCAGCAATCGGAACTGCTCTCCGATACTCACGATAGTAGGTCAACACCTTCTGGACATAGTGCCGAGTCTCCTTATATGGCGGAATTTGTTGGTACCGATCGACTTTTCCTTCCCCTGCGTTGTAGGCAGCCAACGCCAGACGCGTGTTACCGTGAAACCGGTCGAGAAGATAGCGAAGATGTCGGGCGCCTCCTGCCACATTCTCATTGGTATCATATAGATTCCGCACGCCATGTCTTATGGCTGTCTCTGGTACTAATTGCATAAGGCCGACCGCCCCGGCTTTCGAGACGACAAGCGGGTTAAACGAAGACTCAGCCTTCATGACTGCATAGAGCAAGGCCGGATGTAGGCGATGATTACGGGCCGCCCTTGTCACGGCGTGTTGTAATTCCGTACCTGAAGCCATTGGATTGTCGGGAGTTCTGGCAGGAACGTGGGAAATGTCGCGATATTCCATTGGCTCGTGGAAGATCGGGACCCGTCCATAAAATCCGCTGTCGACCACCGTAGAGGGGGTCGAGATACCTAAACACACGGTGCCGACGAGGATCAATAACACAGAGATCAACTGACTGCTTCCGGACTGTTTTTCATTCTTGGTCATGTCGTCCTCCAAGAGGCAGACACTCATTTCATTTCAACTGTCCACCTGGTCACCCAACCGCAGTTTTCGTGCCCCAGAACGAGACCTTAAAATGAAGACATTCATCCAATAAAATAATGACTTAGACAATTCGTTCACTCCCATCTTTTGTAGGGATGGCACGCTGCGCTGATTCCCTATAATGTCTGACAAGCGCAATTTGTCGTCTTTGACAAAGTAGTACCCGTCATCGGAGCATGGAGGGCGAGGCATGAAAATCCGCTACAGCGAACGAGTCCTCACCGATTTCCCTGTCATTTTTGCCGGTGATGCCTATGTCGGCGAAGGCGTGGTGAATAACGTCTCAGTGCCTGGGTGCGAGATTCTCAGCAACAAGTCGGTAGAACCAGGCACCTATCTCGAGATGAAAATGATGATGCCTGACAGCGGACCATCACTCAGCGTAGGTCTGGCCAAAATTCGATGGTGCAGGGGACGTCGGTTTGGGGTGGAATTTATCCGCATGCCGGGTGGCGATCAGGTCCGGCTGGGCCGACTCGTGAAGCAACAGCGTGCTTTCCGGTCGACTGCTCGACTACACCACTCGTGAATGCTACACTTCCTTTTAGGTTCTTGGAGCTCTCGTCATGACCGGTCGTCTTGTCATGCTGTTATCTTGCATTCTGCTCTCCGGCTGCGCGGAGCCATTTACCGTGTTTCACAGCCAAACGGGCGAACAGATTCTTCTGGGCCGCCGTTCCTTTTCTTATGATGACTGTCTTTCATCCATCCGTGAGGAAGCCAACCGCCTCGGAATGACGCTTCGCTATGTGCATGTGCGCGGATCGGTGATCGGCCGGTCTTTACTCTGGCCTTTCGAACCAGGGTATGCTTGTGAAGCTGCCGCCGGACCTGAAGGACACCCCAACGGCATTTATTACAATGTGCCTCCCCGGGTGCCTCAAGGATAAATCTCGCTTCTTGCCTTCCTCGTTCCACACAACATGTAAAATTCGACTCAATGGGAGTTGAAGTTGTTGACAAGCGAACCGCGATCGCAGTATGACTGCACGACGCTAGTATCACGCCTGATGAAACACCTGCTCGTGCATCCGCCAAAACTTTCCCTGCTCACCTGAAAGGAGCCGGCCTGCGTGGAGCCAGGCGCCAACTCTGTAATCGTCCGTCACAGCTTGGATCGACTGGCCTCATTCGTCGTCTCATCATCTCAAAGGAGTCATCATGGAAGATCTCGTGATTGAAGAAGAAGGCGCCTCCTCAGCATTGAAGATCACCCTCGGAGACTTCCTCGTGTTCATCAACTGGATGAATCAAACCGAGAAGTCGCTTGAACGAGGCGAGGCACTGCCCACCACCCCTGATCTGGATTCAGGGAAGGTGAAGGGGTGGATTCAACTCGTGCAGCGTTTGGAAGAGCGTTTCCGCCGGAGTGAAGAAAAAAAGATCGCTCTCGAAGCTAACGTCATCGCACAAGAGGCGCAGCTCGGCCAGTTACTTACGCATTTGCATGCCAACATTGCGTCGCTCTACGACAATCTTGGGCAGGCCAAGAAGGCCGAAGAAGTGCGTCGGCGCGCCGAGGCGTTGCACGCCACCTGACGGGATCCTGGGTCCCCCCGGTAGACCGTTTCTCATTCACCACGGTTTTTTTCCGCCCTGAGTGACCGGATTGGTGTCCCTTGACGCCCTGGCATGAGTAATTCCACATTTTGCTTCTCGCCCAGCAGCCGTTCGTTATAATCGACTCGGTAGCGGTCCAGGCCCTTTCAATCTGCAACATCGGCCTGAAATGTCGAGCGTTTACAGCCGGATTTTTGCACGATGATTAGCGTTCTCCTGATTGAAGACAATGACGTCGATGCCCGCTTGACCCAGGACTTGCTGGCGGAATGGAGCGTCGAAGAATTCAAGGTCACACATGCAAAGACGCTCTCCGACGGCCTGGCGTACATCGATAAGGGCCGCTTCGATGCGATTCTGCTCGACCTATCGCTTCCTGATGCCTTCGGCCTGCCAACCGTGCGACAAGTTCATGCCACCAACCCCTCCATTCCCGTCGTCGTGCTGAGCGGGGTAAGCGACCAATCGCTCGCCCTTCAGGCCGTGCAGCAAGGAGCCCAGGATTACCTCGTCAAAGGTCAAGGGCACCCGGAGCTGCTGGCTCGATCGGTGCGCTATGCAATCGAGCGGAAGCGCTCGGAAGAGCGATTAACGTATCTGGCTCAATATGATCAATTGACGGGGCTCGTCAACCGAACGCTATTTCGCGATCGCTTAATTCAAGCCATGGCTAGGAGTAAACGTCTTCAGCAACCGCTGGGCCTGATGCTGCTGGATTTAGACCGCTTCAAGTCGGTGAACGATACGCTAGGCCATGATGTCGGGGATGAGCTTCTCAAAGCCGTTGCGGAGCGATTGAAGGGATGCGTACGCGAGGTCGATACCGTCGCACGCATGGGTGGGGACGAGTTTACCATTATTTTGGAAGGTGTCGCGTCCGAGCAAAGTATCGTGGTCGTCGCGAAGCGGATTACCGAGTCCATCACGTCGGTCTTTCCGCTCAAGGGGCACACGGTCTCCGTCGGAATCAGTATCGGAATCACGGTATATCCCCACGACGACCATAGCATCGACGAGCTCCTCAAACATGCCGACTCCGCCATGTATCGAGCGAAGCAGCAAGGTGGCAGCGGCTTTGCGTTCCATGAAGCCTCGGGCTACAATCACGCCGCCACCTATTCCGCCTCCTGACCCTCCGCATTCCAATGACACAGTCTAGGCATTGGCCGCTCTCAGCGTCCGATTTCCGAAAGCGGCTCATCAGTGATGTGCAGAGCCCCGCGAGGGTTCGGCACTAGAACGTTCGACCCAGCCAGACCATCCGGAGGGGGCGAAAGACGACTGTCCGGAGTCGCCACCACGCCCCAATGCACGTTGTCGGTGCATACGTTGTCTACAAGCAGCGCTTCAGCGTGGTGGAAGAACAGCATGCCGCTCAACCAGTTATCAGAGCAGCGATTGCGTACAAGCTCGGGACGGCTCCCCCGATCCCGTACTGCGATCCCAAAATGATGATTGCCGCGGCAGACGTTGTCTGCGACACGAGGCTGCGCACCTGCAAAGACAAAGATGCCCGATTCCCGGTTGCCACTGACTTCATTATCGATAAAGGCCGGCCGACATTCAGGCCCGTAAATCACTACGCCAGACAAAATGCCCTCTGTGGCCCGGCACGATGTGATCATGCAGGAAGAATCCAGCACATTGATGGCCGAATGTTGGTCGCTTCCGACGTACCGGAATGTCAGACCAGAAATGCGGCCGCTGGGGACTCGCTGCAGATAGAGCGGCCCCCCGAGTCGTGAATAGATCTGGACCACGTCTCGCCCCGCCCCCGTCAACAAAACGGGGCGGGCAGAAATAAACAGTTTGTCCTCATAAATGCCGGCCCTGACAAACACTTGGTCCTGATCACCGGCGTCCTTCAACGCCGCGCTCGGTCGTGGATAGACGTGAGGATCTTGCCAATCGACGATTAATGTTTTTCCCCCGAGTGGATTCGGCGGGGGACTTGACGTCGCCGGCTGGGATTCAAAGCTCATCGCTCCTCCCGCCTACAATAGATAAATCAGCGTTTTCGCCCCATCATGTGGAACAACCCGTTTGAGCTTGTCAAGCCGCCGGGACGTACAAAACTGGTCGTGTAAGGCTTGTATCGATCAATGGGCCGTTCGAACGCACGAGGAAGCACCCGTTATTGCACCGGTTTTTCTCTGACCGGCGGCCCTTGCCGTGGCATGTGGATTGCGAACTCGGTGTCGTGCCTTGGCAGAGGCCGCGGACCATGGAGGCGGATCGATGAAAACTCTTGCACGTGTTCCACTGGGAATTCTCGCATGTCTGGTCCTGATCGCGGGACAGCCCACGGGGACCCTGGCCGCTCCAGCACAAGTTCAGGACACTTCTCGTCATCTTTACGACCGCGTGATGGAAGAGTTCAAACACCGGGATTATGAAGCCGCACTGGCCGGGTTTCGTCTGTTCCTCGAACTGCACGGACAAACCTCGTTGGCCGCGAATGCCCAGTATTGGGTCGGTGAGTGTCAGTTCCGTATGGGACGGTACAAGGAAGCGTTGAACGCGTTCTACAACGTCGTGTCCTACTATCCGTTGAGTCAAAAACTGGCAGCCTCGACGTTGAAGATCGGGCAAACCTACACAAGACTCAAGGACCACGAAAAGGCCCGGATGATGTTTGAGCGGGTGGTTGACCAGTATCCCGACAGTCCCGAAGCCGAGGTAGCCAGAAAAACCATTGAGGTGGAGGCGGCCAAAATCGAGCCCCCATTGCCTCCCAGTGAATGAGTGCCGGTCCATTCAGTCACTCGAGATCACTCACACCCAAAATTTGCTCGAGTTCCTGAACCGTGTAGGAGGGTTGCGCTTTCAACGTCGTCACCCGGATGCCGGCGGAGTGAAGGATCCGCTGAACTTCGCGACCGTTCGCGGATCTATCCGGATCGGTTGGAGACTCCTCATCCAACTGCACGACCTGTTCAACCACGCGCGAGCCCGGATGCACGAGGACAAAATCAGCACGTTTGAGGGCCAGGTGTCGCAGCACCTTGATCCGCGCGTCGCCTTCCGCTTCTACCATGAGAAATTTCCAGAGGGGAACTTGAGCGAACACGAGGTAACGGTCCTCGACGGCGAGTCGAATGAGATTGTAGAGAAGTAACTCCTTCTCGGCCAGCAGCGGCTGGGACCGCAACACAACCCCCAGTGGGAGAGTAAATGGTCCTGCGGGATGTGCCTTGTCTGACCATCCGGAAACGATCCGCCAAAACAGGAATACCAGCACGGCAGCGATGAGTGCAAAAAAGGGTGTATCAATCGCAGCTTGCCTCATGAGCGAAAATGCTTCATCCATCCCGGGGCGGCCGGCACGATAGCACCTAACAGCACAGGATGCTTCGCTCCGGTCACTGAAGGAATGTTGCCGGGCTGACTCGTCACCGTCCGATACGCAAGCACGGCAAAGGCCACGGCTTCGAACGCTTTGCTATCCCATCCCAATGAGTCAAAAGTGGTGACCGGAACGACCCCGAACACGGCGGTCAGCTGATCCATGACCGCCCGATTGCGTACACCGCCGCCGCCGACCACTACTTCATCGATAGTGCCTTTGATCCATCGCCGGGCTGTGCCAACTGCTTTCGCAGTCCATGCACTGCAGGTCGCCAGGAGGTCCTCAGTCGACAGACCTTGTTGTTTTTGGATTGAGACGAGTTCATCGATGAGTGAAGGGCCGAAGGCTTCTCGGCCTGTTGATTTTGGCGGGCGGCGAGAAAGAAAGGGATGCGCAAGCAGTTTGCCCAGCAGTCGCGGGTCCGCTTTCCCTTTCAGGGCCAGCTTACCGTCACGGTCCATCGCTACACGTCCATTGGTCGCTCGGTTGACGAGGGCATCCAACACCATATTGGCCGGGCCGGTATCGAACGCGACAACGCCGCTCCATTCCCCTCCACGAGGAACATAGGTGACATTGCTGATCCCGCCCAGATTAACGATCAGTCGGGAGCGCCGTGGATGTCTCAACAGCAAGGCATGAACTGCCGGCGTCAGCGGCGCGCCTTGCCCTCCAGCCGCCATATCACGCGGACGAAAGTTCGCCACGGTGGTGATTCCCGTCCTTTCGGCAATGACGGCCGGTTCCGCTATCTGAAGCGTTGAACGGATCGATCCGGCGCCGGCCGCGTGAATTCCTTGTGGAAGATGATGCACGGTTTGACCATGTGAGCCGATCACCGCGATGTCCGCTGGGCTCAACTTCGCTTGACGAATGACGTTTAATGCTGCATCGGCAAACCATTCGCCCAGCAGGGCATTGAGATGGCAAATCTCCGCAACGGTACCTGAGACGGATGCAGCGAGAATCCGTTGCTGCAGCGATCGAGGGTAGGAAAGGGTCTGCGCCGCAAGGGCCCGGGCACGGAGCGTTAGCCCTCGACCGGAAACTTCCACAAGCGCTGCATCAACGCCATCACCGGACGTCCCTGACATCAGGCCTACAATCTTCATTCGGCTCCTCTGTCTGATCGATACCACCGTGGGACTGCTACGCTAATGGAACTCCGGCGTCTGGTCAAGCCGCACACAGACCAATTGGACCATGCGGACGCGTTGACATCCAAGAAACCTCGATGCTACGGTCCCCGCCCATGTTCTTCGGTCCTTTCTGGACGTGGTCCTGCGCAATCCTGCTGACTTCCTCGCTGACGTGCGCTGTTTCCGTCGCGGTTGCGGCATCGTCCGAGCCCGTGAACGTGGTCGTCACGATTCCGGTCCTCAAAGATCTGGCCGAGCAAGTGGGAGGCCCCTATATCCGCGTCACCTCACTGCTGAAAGGCTACGAGAATGAACACACCTATTCACCGAAGCCGAGCGATCTCATCGCCGTACGAAAAGCCAGACTGTTGTTTGAAGTCGGTTTAGGGCTCGAAGTGTGGGTGGCCACTCTCGTGAAAAATGCCGGCAGCGCCTCTCTGATGACTATCACAACCTCCAAAGGGATCGGCGTCATACGGGACGACCAGGAGCCTGTCGCAGCACACCACAGCCCGGGACATGAACAAGGCAATCCCCATGTCTGGATGGACCCCGAGAACGCTGCGACGATGCTCCGGCACATCACTGATGCACTGATCGAAGTGGATCCGGACCATGCGCACCAGTTTCGTCAGAACCAGGCAGCCTACCTGGTGCGACTGGATCGCATCCGGGCTGAACTGAGCGAGCGCGTCCGGCGACTGCCGGACAGGCGTTTCGTGGCGCATCATCCCGCCTGGCCGTACTTTGCCAGGCGTTTCGGATTTGAGATTGCGGGAACCATTCAAGCGCAATCAGGTAGCGAACCTTCGGCCATTCACATTCAACAGCTTATTGGGACGATCAAGAAACAGCGGATTAGGGCGGTGGTATCGGAAATCCAACTGAGCCAGAAGCTTCCTGAGCTCTTGGCAAAGGAAACGGGCGTCCGGATTGTTGTGCTCACCACGCTTCCCGGCGGTCTTCCCCAAACGGAGACGTATCTCGACATGCTTCGCTATAATGTGCTCCAATTGGCCAACGCGCTCGAGGCCGCTTGATCTGGGCCGCCCGGTGCGATCGTTTCCCGGAGCGCCGGAGGGACACACCGCTCGTGCCAGCATCCTCAGACCCTATCATTCAATTTGACCACGCTACATTTGGATTTCCTGGCGTCATCGCCTTGAAGGATCTTACTCTGGCAATTCAAGCGGGGGAGTTCATCGGGGTGATTGGACCGAATGGGTCAGGCAAGACCACGCTCTGCAAAGCCGTGCTCGGCCTGATGGCGCCCGTTGAGGGGCATCTTCGCATCTTCGATTGTGCCTGTGATGAATTGCGTTGTCACCATCGTGCGAAGATTGGATATTTGCCGCAGAAGGGCGTTGTGGATCGGAATTTCCCGGTGACGGTGCTCGAGACGGTCATGATGGGACGTTATGGAGCCATGGGGTTACTCAAACGGCCCGGAACGACCGATCGTCTGATCGCCATGGAAGCGCTTGCCCATGTCGGAATGGAACGGCACAAGGATACGGCGTTAGGTCATCTGTCCGGAGGCCAACAACAACGGGTCTTTATTGCCCGTGCCCTGGCGCAGCGGCCACAGGTGTTGCTGCTCGACGAGCCGACGACAGGTCTCGACATGACGACTCAACACAATGTCATCGAATTGATTGAGCACCTTCACCAGGAATTGCGCCTCACGGTGCTGCTTATCACCCACGACATCAACATGATTCGCTCACGAGTGGATCGCTTGATCCTGCTGAAGACCCGCCTCTATGCCGCCGGTCCACCGGGCGAGGTGCTCAAAGCCGACATCCTCCGTGAAGTGTACGGCAAAGACCTCGTGATCACCGACAAGGATTTGATCATTGTCGAAGACTACCATCACCATCACCACTAGAAATCAGTAAGAAGCCCGTGCTGGAGCTCCTCTCCTACGACTTCATGCAGCGCTCGTTGCTTGCCGCAGCGATGGTCGGAGGGCTCTGCTCGGTGATCGGCGTCTTTGTCGTCTTGCGCGGACTCGCCTTCGTCGGGGCAGGGACGGCGCACGCGGCATTCGCGGGCGTGGCCTTGGCCTATTTGATTGGCTGGCCGCCGTTGCTGCTCGCAATTCTCTTTGGACTCGTGACCGTCTGGATCACAGGCTGGGTCGAAGAGAAAGGGACGATGAAGCTGGATGTGTCGATCGGGATTTTGTACACCACGACAATGGCGCTGGCGATTCTCTTCATCGGCTTGATGAAAACGTACAACGCCGAGGTGTATGGCTACCTCTTCGGGAACGTACTCGCCGTGACCGTTGAGGAACTGAAAACGATCTCTGCTTTGAGCATTGTCGTGTTGGGCATCATTCTGTTGTTCTCGAAGGAATTGTATTTCATCTCGTTCGATCAGGAAATGGCCGAGGCGTCCGGCGTGCCGGCCAGGATGATGTTTTTCTTGCTGCTGACTCTGGTTGCCCTCACAGTGGTCGTGTCCCTCAAAACGGTCGGTGCGATTTTAGTGTTTGCCATGATACTGATCCCTGCTTCGACCGCCTACCAGTTGACACATAGCCTCTCGACACTGACGTGGTACTCCATGATCATTGGAATCACGTGTGCGGTGGGAGGCGTGTTGCTCTCGGCGGTATGGGACATCCCGTCGGGGCCCGCCATCGTGCTCCTGTCCACATTCCTGTTCTTCCTGTCGGTACTCCTCTCGCCGAAACGACTACGGCATTCCATTGGCAGCGTGTAAACAGCGCTGGCAGAATTTGCTTGCCTTCGGACTAGGGTTCAACGAGTATTGATTTTACGTAGCTGAAAGGAGATAAGTGGGTACATTCGTCATTCTTATGAGAGGAGGTGCTATGAGGTCGGTGACACAGCGTGGGGTGAACGGAAACCATACTGCAATGAGCGTCCTATGGATGGGCCTGCTGCTCACGGGTCTATGGGTGAATTCCGTCGATGCCGTCGAGTGGAAAATGCAAGACGGCGGCATTGAACCAGGGAAGGTCGTCCTGGGTATGAGAGCAGGATTTGCGCCCGTCACTCAATCCATTACCGGTAACACATCGACCGACGTAGGTTCTCTGGTGAATTTCCAGGCCATGTACAGCCTCAACAACTGGCTTCTGGTCGGCATGATGGTGGAATGGGAACGTCACAGCCTGAGCGTCGAGCGGCCGGAATTTGATCTCGGCCATCAAGATACCGTATCGGTATTGCCCACGATCGAGTTGCGCCCTGTTCGGTTCGGCCCCGTCAGTCCCTACGTCAATATGAGCTTTGGCGTCAACGTGAATAGCTTCGGAGAGGACAGTGCCATCGCAGGCAACCGGATTTCACCGAGTAATACGTTTGCCTGGCGCCTTGGATGGGGAGCCGACTGGATGATCACGAAACAATTCGCATTGAACGGAGAAATGGCCTACAAGCGCAACGACGGGCACGCAACCATTACCGGTCCCGGTCCCGTTGGTGGCGGCCGGCTCGATGATTGGAATGCCTCTTCGTTTGGATTCTTGTTCGGCGTAAAAATGTTCTTCTGATGATCACTGAGTCTGCGCAGAGTCGGCTTTACGCAGCTCTACGCAGACCACACGAGGAGAGAGAACCAGAGCGTTATTCCTGCCTGGCTTGCTTCGAGCGGCTCCAAACCATTCCCGTCTGTTCCTTAGAGCTAAAACCGAGTTTACCGTAGAACGACGGACGACGCGTGCACAGCCAAAAGAGCTCGACGCGTTTGAGCCGAGGATGGTTGAGAATGCGTTGAACGATGTCTGAGCCGATGCCTTGCTTTTGGTATGCCTTGTCGACGATAACGTCCCAGATCGTGGCTCGATACACAAAATCGGTCAGCACGCGGCCGAACCCCACGAGTTGATCACCATCCCAGGCGCACATGGCGATGTCAGTATGGCGCAGCATATCCTTGGCATCCTCCAGGGTGCGATCCTTCGCCCAGGG
Organism: Nitrospira sp.; assembly: GCA_029240595.1. Classification (GTDB taxonomy): domain Bacteria; phylum Nitrospirota; class Nitrospiria; order Nitrospirales; family Nitrospiraceae; genus Nitrospira_C. The sequence goes on from JARDZZ010000025.1 coordinate 22,822, forward strand.
GGCCTGATGAAAAAGCCGCAACAGCTGTGATGCTTCAAGTTCTTTCTTCTCGGAGAATGTAACAGCGGTCTTGAGGGCGGCGGGCATCTTGTACTAGAGTATCCTCGCAACTCAGGGGATGATGGGCCTTAGTGTAC
>JARDZZ010000128.1 GCA_029240595.1 Nitrospira sp.
TCTTGGTATGAACACGATCGCCCATCGTGGTTGCCAGCTCTGCACCAACGGGTACTTCAACACCGGCATCGGCGGAGCGGTTGAAACTCATCTCGCCGGGCGGCAGGTGTTTTTTGCCATGGCTGAAGTGGAAGCGAATGCCAGCAAAGCCTATGAGGAGTCCCACCGGATCGGTGGTGGCGGCACCTTCGGCATGTTGGCCGACATTACGGATCGATGGAAGATCCTCGCCTCCGGTACCTATCTTCGGTATGCCCTGGGTGAAAAATCCGAGGACTGGCGATGGTCAATCGGACAGCGCGTCTCCCTGACCACGAATCTGGCCATCCGTGTGGAGTACAACCATCGGAATCACGATGATGATGTGTTGGCCACCTTGCACGTCTATTTCTGACCGAGCCGTTGCCGTGCGATCTGCCATCCGTCTGGCCTCGGTTTCTCTCGTCGCGGCTTTATGGTCCGCGGTTTTAGTGCCCCACGCACAAGAGTGCTGGGCGGCAGACGATGCTGCTCCAAGAACGGGACCGGAAATCTATGGAGGAGTCTATGTCTTCGGCTCGTTAGCTCAAAATCGAAATCTCAATGTCGGTGGCGAAGCACTCCCGTCGACCACGATCAAAAACTCCGCCGGTGGCGGGTTCAAGGCCGGCGTGTTTCCTGCGTTCACGGGCTATGCGGTCGGGATTCAGGCCGAGTCGTTCGGACTGGGCCATGACGTGAAGGCTCCTGCATCCATGGGCGCTTCGGGCATGCAATCGGGACGTGGGACCCTTTTGGCATGGACGACCATGGTGAGCCTCATCATTCAGTACCCTGGCAAGCTCATCAAGCCCTATGGGGGCGTGGGCGCGGGCTGGTCGTCATCCTACCTGGTTGACGCGCAGTTTATGAAAGGGGCGGTGACACAGACCGGCACCCTCCGTGACACCAGTCCGGCTTTTCAATATTTCGCCGGCGTCCGCATGCTGGTGAAGGAGAATGTTTTTGTGTTTGGAGAGTATAAATATTTTGCAAGCCGTTACCAGTGGGGCGGAAACCTAGAGCCCTCGCTTGATTTTAGGACGCACATCGTGGCCGTTGGAGTCGGTCTGGCGTTTTAATGATGGAGCCGACCGCCCTCTTGCCCGTCTGCGAGAGTCCTGCTACAAGATGGGACCGGACGCGAAATTGTTTTATGAATCCCGAATCCAATCATAATATCGGCACGCGGTCAGCCGGCCAGCTCGTGCCTCTGCCTCCCCATCCGCTGTTGCGCCGCTACTACGACCAAGATGAGGCCCGTCAGCGTTTTCTCAACGACCTGTTCAATCGTACCGCCCCGCAATATCGCAATATCGACAAGGCAACCGGTCTGGGTTCCGGACTCTGGTATCGACGAAAAGCACTGCTGAGGGCGGGACTCACAGCCGGCATGCACGTGCTCGATGTCGCGTGTGGGCCCGGTCTGGTTGCGCAATGTGCCCGTCAAATCGTAGGTCCTGCCGGGTCGGTTATCGGCCTCGATCCTAGTAACGGAATGCTTCGCGAGGCGAGACGAGGTCCATGTCATACGCTGGTGAATGCCATCGGTGAGCGGCTGCCATTTCCCGACGCTTGCTTTGACTTCTTGAGCATGGGGTATGCCTTGCGGCATGTCTCCGATCTCCGGGACGCATTTTCCGAATATCGACGGGTGTTAAAGCCCGGCGGCATCGTGCTCCTGCTCGATATTTGTCGACCGCGGTCACCTCTCTTGCTCTCTCTCTCCCGGTTCTACGTCAGGACGGTTCTGGGCATCGCGTTCTCAGCCTCAACGGGGAACCGCGACATGAAGACGCTCATGGATTATTGGTGGGATACGACTGAGCACTGCGTCGGAGCAGACACCATCGTCGCTGCCTTGAAAGAAGCCGGATTTATCGAGTGCGCGCTACACGAGCTGTTCAACGGGCTCTTGCGCGATTACCGCGCCGTGAAACCGGAAGCCGTTCGATGACCAGTCAACAGCTCTCACCTTTTGAACTTGAGATCGCCAAACTGATCGTGGAGGCGCTCAAGTTGAAGGCGGATCCCTCTTCCATCGAGCCGGAAGCGGTGCTGTTCGGTGACGGACTGGGGCTCGATTCCATCGATGCGTTAGAGCTGTCGCTGGCCATCGCGCAAACCTACGGCTATCAACTTAAATCCAGCGATCCCGAAATCAAGGCGACGTTTTCCTCCCTGCGAGCGCTCGCACGCGCGATTGAATTACATCGCACGAAGTGATTCCTGTGGTGTCATGTTAGATGCGCCTCTGATCGGCTCATACCGCCCGGACGACGTGCTGGCCTGGGAGTCCGATGGCCCTCGCTCCGCGCGTGAGTTTCTTTCAGCGGTGATCACTCTGGCCGATGGGCTTCCCGACCGGCCGTCGGTGCTCAATCTGCTCACGAGCCGCTACGAGTTTCTTGTCGGCTTTGCGGCTGCGATGTTGCGCCGGCAAGTGACGCTGCTGCCACAAAGTCGAGCGCCCGAGACCCTGCGCCGCATTGCCGTCGATCAGGAGAGCTGCTATTGCTTGACGGACCGGGGGGAACCGGTCCACGACATTCCTGCTGTCGTGCTGCCAGCCCGGAGAGGCTCGGTGAGGCCCTGGAACATTCCACGAATCCCACTCCATCAGCACGTGGCCATTGCGTTCACGTCCGGTAGCACCGGACAACCGACACCGAACCTGAAAACATGGGACGCCTTGGTGTCCGTGGCACGAGCGACTGCGAAGCGGCTGGGTGTGAACGCGGCTGGTGTCAAAGGCGTGGTCGCCACCGTGCCTCATCAGCATATGTTCGGATTAGAGGCGTCCGTCATGCTGCCGGTCCAGCAAGGGCTGACCATGCATGCGGGCCGGCCACTGTTCCCCGAGGACATCCGCGCGGCCTTGACCGAGTCACCGGAGCGATCGTTACTCGTCACCACGCCCTTGCACCTGCGCGCCTGTTTGCTCGCCGGTGTGAGGCTTCCTCCCATCGGGATGATCCTATCCGCGACATCGACCCTCACCTCGGCTCTGGCTCGGGAAGCCGAACAGCGGTTTCATGCGCCCGTGCATGAAATCTTTGGGTTCGCGGAAGCAGGCAGCGTCGCGTCACGGAGGACGGTGACAGACGGAGACTGGCGTATGCTCGACGGCGTCGCCCTGGCACGCAACGGCTCTCATGCCTCCATACAGGCACCCTATCTGCCCTGCCCCGTTCCGATTCCTGATCGCATTGCGGTGACCGGACGGGCGACATTTCGTGTGTTGGGCCGTGCCGAGGATCAGGTCAACATTGCGGGGCATCGTGCATCACTGGGCGATCTCACCCGACAGTTATTAGAGGTTGAAGGGGTGCATGACGGGGTGTTTATCTTGCCCGACGGGAAGGAAGGATCGTTGAGCCGTCTCATGGCATTGGTCGTGGCGCCTGGCAAGACTCAAGAAGACATCCAGCATGCGCTGAGGCGGCGTCTGAATCCGGTGTTTCTGCCGCGTCCGTTGCTGCTCTTGCCGCGGCTTCCTCGCAACGAAACGGGCAAGCTGCCGCGTGAAGCGTTGCGTCAGCTCATGGAGCGGTGGAAGGACGAATCGTCGCATGACGTATGAACGGACGCTGACGATCAACAGCGATCATCCGGCGCTGCCTGGGCACTTCCCGGGACATCCGGTCGTCCCGGGCGTCATCGTCCTGGAGGAAGTGATTCAAGCGCTAAGAGAAATCCATGGGCAAGGGGTCGTCGTCACGGGAATGCCGGCGGTCAAACTTTCTTCTCCACTCAGACCAGAAGAACGGCTCACCATTACCATCGAATCTCAGGAGAGCGAAACGGCAGCCTTCACCTGCGAGGTGGGAACCCGCCTCGTGGCGTCCGGGTGCATCCGGTTTCGATTGCCGGGCGGAAGCCAATCAGGCAGTTGATGGCCGTTGCCTGGAAAACGCGACAGGAACGCGGAAACCGGCGGTTGATCCGCCTGATGGCTTGGGTGGCGGAGTCGCTGGGAAGACCGGTGGCCAGGGCGCTGCTCATTCCCGTCTGTCTCTATTATCTCTGCCGTTCGGGTGAGGCGAATCAGACATTGCGCCAGTATTACCTCCGCGCGCAAGGCCGGTCACCTGGCTGGCAAGGACTTTTCCACCATTACTACTGGTTTGGGTCCACGATTCTTGACCGGGTGTATTTTCTCCGCGGGCGTTTCGGGCTGTTCGATATCCGAGTGAATGGCCTTGACACACTCACTCGTGCACTGTCGCTTGGGCGTGGATGCCTCCTCCTGGGCTCGCATCTCGGCAGTTTCGAAGTGGTGAGAGCGATGGGCGTTTCGCGCGAAGAGCTCGATATTAAAGTGCTGATGGACGAGCAAAACGCGCCGTTGATGCGTGCATTCTCTCACGAGATGAACCCTGTCGTAGCCGACAGCGTCTTGCAGGTCGGAGGCATCGACAACATGCTGCGCGTCCGGGAGTGCCTGGAGGGGGGAGGGATCGTCGGCATCATGGGAGACCGACTCATGTCCCATGACCAGGCCGTCCGCTGCAACTTTCTGGGTTCCGACGCGCCCTTTCCGACCGGATCCATACGACTCGCTCACGCGGTCCGCACGCCCGTGGTCATGTTTTTCGGTTTATACCGCGGAAACAATCGTTACGACGTGCAATTGGAACTGCTGAGCGAGGAGATTCGACTCTCGTCAGAGCGGCGTGAGGACGACATACGGCGATGGACTCAACAGTATGCGGACCGTCTCGCGCACTACAGCCGAAATGCCACTGACAACTGGTTTAACTTCTATGACTTCTGGCAGGACACACCTTGAGTCGGTGACCCCTCAGCCTAGAGGCATGGAGCACATCGCCATAACACGCGTGCCGAAGTGGGCGAAGAGCGTCATGGCCATCTTGAACCAACTGCGTCGCCAGTGTGCCCTCGGCTGCCTGGTTCTCACGCTTGGGAGCTTCCCTCCGATTGTCCATGCTTTCGACGGGGACTGGACAATTGAGAAGTTGATGGCCCTGGTCGCGGAGCAGCGAAAGCCATCGGTCGCATTTGAAGAGGCCACCTATTCCTCCGTGCTGACTGAACCGTTGAAGGTTCGCGGCATCCTGCGGTTCATCCCACCGGCAACGCTGGAAAAGCTCGTCACCGATCCGCTTCATGAGCGGTATGTCATTCAAGGGGACCGCGTCACATTCGAGAGTCAACGCACAGGAGTGACACGTTCACTTTCGCTCGGAGAGTATCCGGCTCTGAGGAGTTTTGTCGAGGCGTTCCGTATGAGTCTGATGGGCGAGGCCGCGCAGTTAAAACAACTCTATGAAGTCACCCTCGATGGGACCCCTGCCAAATGGACGCTCTTGCTGCGGCCGCTGGATCCCGCCGGCAAGTCTGTCGTCGACTACCTCCTCTTCACCGGCTCGGACGGTCGCATCTTCACTATTGCCATCCGCTCGCCGGACGGTGATCGCACGGTCATGACGCTGCTTTGGAGAACAAGTCGGTGAAGCAGCGGTATGGAATCGGGGCCCTCTGGGTTCTTGCAATGCTACTGGGCCTCTGGCTGGTTGTCACAAGGGTGGTGGTCCACAGTGAACTGGGCGATCTCCTGCCCGATGGAACAACAGCGACGCAGCGTCTCTTGTTGACGCAGTTGCGAAGCGGCCAGGCCGGCCGGATCCTCTTGCTCGCCATTGAGGGTGGAAACCCCGACGAGCTGGCGGACACCAGCAACGCCTTGCGTGAGCAGCTTCAGGCCACCGGCCACTTTATATTCATCGCCAACGGCAACCAGGTGGTGGAGCGTCGCGACTGGGACATCCTGTTTCGATGGCGCTACCTCCTCAGTCCGCAGGTCGGTCATGAGTCCTTCTCGAGCGAATGGCTTCGTCGCACGCTGGAACAACGGCTTCAGGATCTTCGGTCGCCACTTGCGCCAGTCATCAAACCGACGTTACGAGAAGATCCTACCGGAGAGGCGCTCGCCATACTCGCGGCAGTGTCCCCAGCGGAGACGCCTGCCGCACATCGCGGTGCGTGGATGTCCCGTGACCGGTCAAAAGCCTTGCTCGTTGCAGAGACCCGTGCCACTGGGTTCGATGCCGATGCTCAAGCCAAAGTCCAGCAACAGGTGCGCGCCTTGTTCGTATCGCTGGTAGGAGCCTCGCCGTTCCGATTGCGCATGAGTGGACCCGGTGTATTTGCGGTCGAGATCAAGCGCACCATTGAAAGGGAAGCCTGGTGGCTGTCGACGACTGCCGCCACGCTCGTGCTGGTGTTTCTGTACGCCAGCTATCGATCGGTCACCCTGGTGTTGTTGAGTGCCATTCCACTGACTTCCGGAATCCTGATAGGCATGCTGGCGGTGCAAGGGTGGTTTGGCTTTATTCATGGCATCACGTTGGGTTTCGGGATCGCGCTCCTCGGCGTGGTGGATGATTATCCGATCCACTTGTTCAGCCATCTGACCGCTCGAGGTTCGGCTGGAGAGGTCATTCGAGCGATTTGGCCGACGATGCGGCTGGGCGTGCTGACGACGACCATCGGATTTGCTTCCCTGCTGCTGGCCGGGTTTCCTGCACTCACCCAGCTCGGAGTGTTTGCCGTCGTGGGTCTCATGACGGGAGCGGCAGTCACCCGTTGGATTCTCCCTTTGTTCGTCCCAGAGGGTTTTGTTCCGAAGTATGCCTGGGCGGGGTACGCATCGACGCTGCAACGAGCGTCGCGAATGAAGCCGCTCGTGCCGGTTGCCGTTCTCCTTGCCAGCGCCGCGTTGTTGTGGTCTCATACGCCTATATGGGAAACGGATCTGGCGCAGCTCAGCCCTGTCACGGAGAGGCAAAAACAGCTCGATCATGAACTGCGGCAGGAGCTGAGCGCGCCGGATGTTCGGGATGTGTTGATGATCGAGGGACCAGCCGAAGAGGCGGTACTTCAAGCCGGCGAAACGGTGATGCCCAAGATAGAAGAGTTGCGTCGGGATGGGGTCATCGCAGGCTATGACCTGATTTCACGCTACCTCCCGAGTCATCGTCTGCAACAGCAGCGACAACAGTCCTTGCCGGAGCCACACGTCCTGCGACGAAATGTTGAGACGGCGCTCCAAGGCCTTCCCTTCAGGCGCGGCGTATTCACTCCTTTCATCGATGCGGTGGAGGCTGCACGATCTCAATCGCCGGCCGACAGGACATTATTCGAGGGAACCGCACTCGGAATGAGAATGGCCTCTTTGCTGTTCGAACAACAGGGGCACTGGATAGGGGTGGTGCCATTGCGCGCGGTTGAGGATCGCCAACGGTTGAAGCAGATCGTCACCGCTTGGAACGGTCCCCACGTGGGCTACGTCGATCTCACAGAAGAATCCAACCGCCTGATGATCGCGGACCGTGACCGGACTTTCTCAGTCGTGCTGTGGGGAGGGCTGGCGATTGCCGTCATTCTGGCTATGGCATTGAAGTCATTTAAGCTGGTAGGGCCGGTGTTTCTGCCTATTCTCAGCGCGTTAATC
>JARDZZ010000129.1 GCA_029240595.1 Nitrospira sp.
AGGGATGAAAGACCAGTCCGGCGTCGTTGAACATCACGAACCAGAACACCAGATACCCGAACGAATGAAAGAACGGCAGGATTCCCAGGACTCGTTCATCTCGATAGAGATGGAGAACCTGCGTCGCGCCCTGTGCATTGGCGTCCACGCTGTAATGCGACAGCACCACGCCTTTCGGCTCGCCCGTACTGCCGCTGCTGAAGATAATGGTGGCCGGAGCGTCGATGGAAAGGGGAATGCGTTGGCCACAGACCCGCTCGATCAACCGAACCGGCGCGATGCACGCGAGCATGGCTGCGAGAAACTTCTCCTTTCGACGGATCGTCTGAGCCAGGTCTTCCAGCCACACGATTGCTGGTGCATCAGGCAATTCGAGTTTGGCTTTTTCGACGAAGGTCCGGCTGGTGACGATGGTGCGCAGGCCGGCAAGCCGGACGGAGGCGTCGAGACCCGCCTGGCCCACCGTGTAATTGAGATTGACGCTGGTCTTTCCGCACAGAGGCGCCGCGACATTGACCAGTGCGCCGGCGACGCTCGGTGGAAGGAGAATGCCGACATGATGCTGGTTCTCCCAGGACGTCCGCAATGCTCGGGCCAGGGCAATGGATCCGATCAAGGCCTGCATGGCTGACACATGCGGCCGGCTCTGATCCGACATCACGAACTGGAAGGGGCGTCTTCTCATCGCGTGAATGAATTCGCGATGCAGAGGGCGTCGATCCGGTTTGCGCAGCGCCCAAGCGGCTTCTCCCAGCGCCTGAATCGCGCTGCGAACCTCGTGGGCCGTCGCCTGTGGAGCCAGGGGCTTACCAAAGGACACCGTGACGGGATACGGCAGGCGTTCCGGGATTTTCCAGAAGAAGCGGCCCCGATCGAAACTGAAGATGCTGCCCCAGACGCGGTCCAGATGGATCGGAATGACGGGCGCGGTTCTGCCCTTCATGATCCGTTCGAAGCCCCGGCGGAACGGCAACAACGTGCCCGTTCTCGTAATTTGTCCCTCGGGGAAGATGCAGACCAGCTCTCCCCGGTCGATGGCGGCACCGGCTTCTCGCAACGCGCGCAGCACGACGCGGAGCCCGCCGTAGGGAGCAATGGGGATGACGCCGAATATCTTCATGATCGGTTTGAAAAACGGCTGTTCGGCATATTGTGCGTCCACGACAAAGCGCACAGGTCGATCGAGGCTGGCGATCAGGAGCAGGCCGTCGACGAAGGAGATATGATTGGGCACGAGCAGCGCACCACCCGTGGTCGGTACATGAGCATGGCCGACGATGCGGAGCCGATACAGGCTGTTGGTAACGATGACGAGGACGACCCGCAGCAACGCTTCGGGCAGCAGCCACATCGCCCACGCGGTGCCGAGGACAGTGAACGCGGCCGCAGCCGTGAAAATTCCTGTCGTTGACGTGCCGCCGCTGGCAAGCGCCCCTGCGCCAAGCGATCCCAGGAGTATGCCGGTAAACACGCATGTGTTCTCGAAGGCGATGACCGATCCACGCCGGTCATCCGGCGCGCGCCATTGAATCAGGGCGTTGAGTGGGACGAAGATCAATGCGCTCGAGATGCCGAGGATCACCATCAGTGCCAGCGTGGCCGACAGACCGGGAGCGAGAAGGCCAAGTGTCAAGAGCATGACTGCCACGCCGGCCGCGCCCAAGGGAATCAGGCCATACTCGACGCGTCCCTGGGAGAGACGTCCGACCCATCGTGCTCCGATGCCGATGCCGATCGATAACATCATGAGCGGCAGTCCGGACTGCCAATCCGAGACGCCCAGCACGGCCTTGGCATAGACCAGGATGTTCTGGGCAAAGAGACTCGCGATTGTCCAGAAGAAGACGGCGCCGCATATGGCTAACCGCAACATGCGGTCACGCGCGAGCGCCAACCAGGCCCCCTGCAATGTATTCGCAAGTCCGCCTTCGCTTCTCGCCGGCGGCACGCGTGGAATGGTCCAGGCCGCACTGAATCCAATGAGCGCCAAGGCCGTGAGCAACAGTGGGGCCATCCAGACGGCGTTTCCCGTCAGCGACAGCAGAATGCCGGGTGCCGCAGTGCCGGTCAAAATGGCGAGGAACGTCCACATCTCGAGCTGTCCATTGCCGGCCGCCAATCGTGCGTGCGGCAAGAGTTCAGCAAGAATCCCGTATTTGGCCGGACTGAAGAGGGCGCTGTGCACGCCCATGCCTGCGAGCACGATCAGCGGCAGAAATCCTCCGGCCGGATTCATCCATAAGGCGAGCGTGGCGGCACCCATCAGGAGGATCTCGACCGCCTTCATGAGGATGATCACGGTCCGCTTGCTGACCCGATCGGCCAGCAAACCGGCCACCATCGACACGACGGCAAGCGGAAAGGTGAAGATGACAAAGGCTAATGTGGTTTGGGTTTGCGAGGCCGTTTCGAACTCAGGGCCTGGCGCCATCGTGGAAGCCAGCTGACGGATGCCCAGCAGCGCAACCATCAGCTTCCACGCATTGTCGTTAAACGCGCCGCAGAACTGGGCGATGAGCAATCCGCGCAGAGGGTGAGTCATGCGTGAGCGCTATTGTGCCTCATGTGAGGAGGTTCTGGGAATAGGCAGCCCTTCCAATTCCATGATCCGCAGCGCGTTCGTCGTCGGGCAAGGGCCGGGACGAAGCTGGTAGTCGAAGGACAGTGCACCGTCAGAGACGGTTTCCTGAAAGTGCGCGTTCACGAGTGAGGGGATCTCCTTCTCGAGATCCGTGAGTTCCAGATCGTGCGTGCTGACCAGCCCATAGCCGTTGCCGGTTGCCAGGGCCTTAATGTAGGAGCGGCTGCCAATCAGGCGCTCGCGGTTGTTTGTTCCCTTGAAAATCTCGTCGATGAGAAACAGGACCGGTGGCGAGGCCCGATCGGTGGTGGCGTGCAGGATGGTCTTCAGGCGTTTGACCTCCGCATAGAAGAACGACAGACCGGCATCGAGCGAGTCGTTCACGCGGATGCAGCACCCCAGGCGGCTCCAGGTCCAGGTAAAGGTTGAGGCGCAGACCGGAGCTCCGGCTTGCGCTAAACAGAGGTTGATGCCGACGGTTCGAAGAAAGGTGCTTTTGCCCGACATGTTCGAACCCGTAATAAACAGAATCGTTCCGAGCTTTTCCAAGGCAATGTCATTGCCGACGCGCGTCGTGCTGGGGATCAACGGGTGGCCTAAGTTGTGGCTGGCGAGACCCACGGCCGGGGCGGGGGTCGGCCAGGCATAGTCGGGATGCAGATAGGCAAAGGTGGCGAGAGCGGAAGCCGCTTCCACTTCAGCCAACCGATCGAGCCACAAAGGAAGCCGTGTCCGCACCCGTTCTTGAAACTGTCTCAGGCGAAACGCGAAGAACAGGTCCCACGGGACGAGCGCATTAAGCCCAAGATGGATCAGGGGATGCGCCTTCACGCTGATTCCATGGAAGATGCGGGCAATATGCCGTGTGAAGGCGGAGGGTGAACGACCCGCCTCGAGTAGAGGGGCGCAGGTCTGTGCCATGGCCGAATCAGGCCGGGCGGCGTGTCGTTCGAGGAAGCGCAGGACTCGGCTCAGCCGTTCCATCTCGTGGTGCAGCCCGACGGCGTGTTCGAGTAGCTCTTCACCCTGGTCGGTCATGAGATAGATCAAGGCGTACATGCCGAACGTCAACATCCAATAACCCGGCAGCCAATCTAACAACGCCCCGACTCCAAGCATGATCGTGCCTGCCGCCAACATCGCCTGGAGGATGAGGGTTCGCGGCAATCCGGGAAAGCCGACCGGATGCTCGAGGACCGCCGCCAATCGGCGACCGTTGATTTCCTGTTCACCCGCCAGGGTTGCTTCAAGGACCAACCGGTCACGGAACAGCGAACGGGGAGCGAGTTCTTTGACGAGGCGCTGGCGGGTGTCCCATACCTTCGGATCAGGTGGTTGAGTCAGGAACCATGATGTGAGGCGGGTTCGTCCGTAATCCGACACGGTGGTATCGATCAGATGCAGCAGTGAGTGCGGTCCCACCAAATCCAAGTCGTGGGCATAGAGGTGTGACGACAGCGATTCAGAAGCCTTGTGAGGAACCTGGGACCATGCAAGCTGGACACGCGCGAGATGCGCGGACTTAATCAACGCCCACAGGCGCAGCCGATGAATCCGCTGTTCAAGCCTGTTATGATACGACGCGACAATGAGGAAGAGGATGACGAATGCGGCCAGGGCGATGTTGCCGGTGTGGTACTGGCCTGATCGGAACAGCGTGATGCTGGTGAGCGTTCCCGCGATGAAGATGGCCAGACGGTAGGTGGTGAATCGGGAGCTGGCGGCGGTCCCGCGCGCGATCAACCGTTCGATTCTGCCGATCAGCTGCTGAAGTTGCCGGGCGCGCACGCGTACCGCCATTGTCCGGTGACGATACTGGAAGCTCACCATGGCGTCAATGACGAACCCGGCCGTTGAACAACCGGCTTCGTGTTCACGGCAGCTTTCATAGAGAAAGTCCATATGGCATCTGACTATATAGAGGTTCAGATCTCCTCTCGCGTGGATGCCGGCGAAGTGATGAGCCTGCTTGGGGATTCGTCTGTTCAAGGCGCCTGGGAGGATGAGCGCAGTATTCATCTCTATTGGCCGACCACCGAATGGTCGCTGGACCGTTTGGCACAACTCAGGCGCACCCTTCGTCACCTGATCGGGCCCGGCTTGCCTGAAGCGGATATCGTTGTGCGCACGATGCAGAATCAGGATTGGAACCGGCAATGGGCTGAGTCGGTCAAGCCGTTGTGGATCGGCAGGAGGCTCGTCGTCAGACCAAGCTGGGAGTCTGTAGCGATCGGTTCGGATCAGATTGAGATTATTCTCGATCCCAAGCAGGCGTTCGGCACCGGCCACCATGCCACGACCCGCATGTTGCTGGAATGGCTCGAACATGTGATTCAAGGAGGCGAGACGGTGCTTGATGTCGGCACCGGCAGCGGACTCTTAGCCATGGTTGCGCTCCGACTCGGAGCCGATACGGCCGTAGGAATTGACCATGACGCAGACGCGATTGACTGTGCACGCGAATATGCCTCCGTCAATGGCTTCGGGCCGGAATTGTCTCTGCAATGCGGGATCCTTGCGGGCGATCGACCCTATGACCTGGTCCTAGCCAATCTCGATCGGCAGACGCTCCTTCAACTGGCCGCACCGCTCGAAGCCAGTACCGGCAGAATGCTTCTCGTCTCCGGCCTGTTACGTGACCAGTGTGCTGAAATCGTGGAAGCCTTTGCCCGGGTCGATCTCTTCCCATGCTCTATTCGAGAGCAAGACGGGTGGGTGGCGATCGAATTCCGACGAGCCCAATCGTGTGAAGGAGCGTGAAATGAGTCCACAAGGCCGGCCGCCGTACCCCCACGTCCATCAGATCAATGTTTCGGATGGAGGAGTTCCCAAGTATCCGGTCTTTGAGGCCAAGATCGACAAGGAGGGACTGGACGGGGATCGTCAACGCAACCTGAAAGTTCACGGCGGGCCGGACCGCGCACTGTGTCTGTTTTCTTTGGAGCTGATTGAGCGGTTGCAGGACGAAGGCCACTCAATCGACTCGGGGTATTCCGGTGAAAATCTGACGTTGGCCGGCCTCGAGTGGGATCATATAGAACCAGGGGTACAACTCCGAATCGGTCCGGAAGTGTGTCTCGAAATGACCAGTTACTGCGCGCCCTGTGAATGGAATGCGCAATGGTTTCGTGACCGCGACATCAGCCGGATATCTCAGAAGGCCAATCCAGGATGGAGTCGTCTGTACGCCAGGGTCCTGCAAGGCGGAGTCGTGCGGCCTGGCGATAAGGTCGAAATCTCCAACAGGCCGTCGGCTTCCGAGAGACCACGATGATGGAGCGCACACCGGAACCGGAGTTGATGGATGATCCCGATCAGACGAAAGCCTATGCCGCCGCCGATTTCGCCGAGGAGAATCAAGGTTTCGTGGACCGGTTCGGCGAGTATTTTCCCGATTTTTCAGGCGGGCGCGTGCTGGACGTGGGCTGTGGTCCGGCCGACATTCCCATACGATTTGCCCAACGCTATGCGACCTGCCATGTCCTCGGCGTGGATGCCTCGGAGCCGATGATCCGGTTAGGCCAAGAGGCCGTGCAACGGGCCGGGCTTGGCGAGCGCATTACGCTGCGCTGCGAGCGGTTCGAGGCCATGGCCGGAGCGAACGTGTTCGATGCAGCGCTCTCCAACAGTCTCTTGCATCATCTGCCCAACCCGCTTCAGTTTTGGCACAAGCTCCGTCAACTCGTGAAGCCCGGTGCGCCTGTACTCGTCATGGATCTTCTCCGGCCGGACTCACGTGAGGAAGCACAAGCGATCGTGGATCGATACGCAGCGACGGAGCCGGACATTTTGCGCCGGGACTTTTACAATTCGCTGATGGCCGCCTACACCGAAGACGAGGTGACGTCCCAGCTTGCCCGGATGAACCTGACGCGCTTGCTGATCGATGTGATTGATGACCGCCATTGGGTGGTTGGTGGAACCATCTACTGACGGGACTGTGAAAACGATCACCAACTTCGTTCTCAGTCGTATGTTCCCCTCAACGTACCAGAAACGTACGCCTCGGGGCCCATACTCCCTGCGGCCTTGTTGGATGATCGTTTTGACAATCCCGTTGATCATGAGTTTCGTCTGGAACGTAGTCGTCGCTCAGGCGCAGCTCGACCGGCTCAGAAAATCCAGATCAATGATGGCGAATCCGATACCTGACACACCGATGGTTGAAATTCCGGCCGGTCCATTCGTGATGGGGTCGGACGGCAGCCAGGCACTCGAAGATGAGCGCCCGGCTCATCGCGTCTGGCTCGACGGTTTTTCCATTGATGCGGAGGAAGTGACGACCGCTCAGTACGCAGCATTTCTGGCGGCGACCACACGTGCCGCGCCCTGGCAGTGGGAGACGGTGGATCTGATGCAGCACGCCGACCGCCCGGTGATCGGAGTGGATTGGCATGATGCGGACGCCTTCTGCCGGTGGAAGGGCAAACGACTTCCGACCGAGGCCGAATGGGAAAAAGCCGCCAGAGGAATAGATGGTCGGTTATATCCTTGGGGCAACCAGGTCCCGACCCCGGACTTGGCAAATTTTGCGCTGGGCGCGCGCTTTAGTTACAACCAAGTCCTGTTGCCAGTCCGTTCGCACGAGCAGGGCAAGAGCCCTTATGGGCTCTACCACATGGCGGGCAACGCCTATGAATGGGTCCAGGATTGGTATGGGACAAACTATTATGAGCTGTCACCGGACCGTGATCCCCAGGGGCCGGCTCAAGGCCAATTCAAAGTCCTGCGCGGAGGATCCTGGTCCGACCTTCCCAAGTATCTGCTGACGTACGGCCGTTTCAAACTCCTGCCAGACACCAAAAACAGTTATACGGGCTTCCGCTGCGCACTGTCTGAGAAGAAGTGATCGATGAGAGACCGTGAGAAGGATGCGGCGTGAGCAGCCGCTAGTAGATGCTCTTGCTGACTT
>JARDZZ010000026.1 GCA_029240595.1 Nitrospira sp.
CAGGAGGGCTTTCATGAAGACTACAATGACTGTGATGATGATGGTCTTGTTTACGTGTTTCCTCGTCGCCAATGCTCCGGTCTCGGCGGAGCCGACCGGCTCCTCGACCATGGGCGGCGGCAGTATGCCATCACCGGAAAAGATCCCACAGGACAAACATACGGATCTCACGGGCGGCCAGCAAGGCGTCCCGGATGAGTATGCCACCACGCCGGTGCGTCAAGGAAAACTGAAGGAAGTCAGCGACAGCAAATTGCTCAATCAGACTGTCACCAACCCACAAGGGGAAAAGCTCGGCAAGATCACGAAAGTCTTGAAGGACGAAACAACGCAGAATATTGAGTACATCATGTTCCAGCCACAGGATTCGCAAAGCGCCCGACCACTTCCTTGGAGCAAATTCCAGGAGAAGGGGGACAAGATCGTGTTGAACGCGACGAAGGAAGAGCTGCGTCCGAACGTCAGTTCGAAGGATGCCAAGGATATGTCCCCCGACCTAGCGTTGTTCATGGAGGAGATCGAGCAGAAGAGAAACGAGCCTAAGGCGTCGGGCGGCGGGAATGAGCGCCCGAGTGGTGATCCTGGTTCGCTCTCAGGTGCAGCGACAATGGGTGAGGATAAAGTCGGAAGTCATCGCAGCGCGCCTCCGACTCCGGCCCCTCAGTTTGAAAATGATGCGCAGAAAGGCAAAAAGTAAGAGGTCTCGTTCTTCAATTTAGGTCTGGTCCCGCCCGATCGGTCCGAGCATTTCGGATCGATCGTGGCGTGCCGGATCTCCAACGCTCCCGACCCTCCACCACAAGTCATCCATCCTGCTCAGTAACGGCTTGGAAGATTTGCTCCGTCCTAGAATCGATACGCTGGGAATGGGACAGAGCCGTAGGAATGCTTTGTCCCATGGCAGGCGTAATTTGTCTCAAAGTTGTGTCGGGCAGAAGATAAAGCCGTACGAAGGCGGCGGCGCTGTGGGGACGTACAGGGTGTTATTCGGCCTGTCTCTTGCAGTGCTCTGCTGTTATCTATCTGCAGGCATGAACGACTCAAACGATGGCACACGTCTCACACTTGCTTTACTGAAGGAGGAAAGAACATGAAAGCACGACGGCTCATTTTGGGCTCCGCTTTGCTCATGCTGGCCGGCTGTCAAACGATCGGGGGCGAAGGCATGCCGACGTTAACGCGCACCGGCGAAGTCAGAGATGTCGTTATCCGTGATGTCGTTGAGCCGACATCAGTTACGGTCAATCCGGGGGATGAGATTCGCTGGATCAACAAGCGTCAGGGAGATGTACGGGTCATTTTCTTGAATCCCATGACGGAAAATCTTACCTGCCAGCGAAATTTTGGCGGCCTGATGGGATTTGGGACGAAGCGCAATGAGTATTCGGCGAAGTTGAGCCCTAATGAAACAGCCAGCGTGTGTTTCCGCGATTCGGGTGAGGTGAAATATGTGGTGAGGGCGGCATCGGGAGATCCCATCGGCGAACAAAACATTGCAGGTACGATTCAGATTGGAGGAGATCGTGCTGCTCGTGAATTCCCCAGTGAGAAAGAGGAGCATCGTTCTGCCCAACAACAACCGGAAGAGGAAACGATCAGGGCTCGCTAGGGGAAATACGGGTTTGACTACTGGGGTTTGAGCGGTCGGGCGCTAGAGAATTTACTAATGCCCTTCGTCTCTAGCGTATGTTTTGATGGGCAACGTCGAGTCTGTTGTCGTTCGATTGAGCTAGATTTTGTAAGGAGGAGTCACATGATGCAATTAGTCCAGGACTGGTACATCGCACGAGAGGTCGATCGCGATGAAAGTCTGACTCAAACGCTCATGGAATGGTTCAGCCATCGTCCGGCCTTACGCGACGTGACCGTCTTCGTTTTGGATGGCGTGGCGACGCTACGCGGGTCGGTTGCAAGCAACCGCGACAGGGCGTTGGCCATTGAGTTAGCATGGGATGCGGGAGCTGACGACATCCAGGACGACTTGAAGTTGACACGGCCACTGGCCGCCTGACCGAGACCGCTCAGCATCTTCCTGGCCGGCATCGACAAGCCTCGACGCCGGCCACTACCCCACACATTGCAGACAAATTGGTCGGACAGGCTGAGGCAAGGTGTTCCCACTTCATGCTGACCGGGTAGGGCTATGCGATTTGCAGCAGTAGCAGTCGATTACGACGGGACGCTTGCCACGGAGGGGTTGGTCCAGGCCCCTACGGTCGGTGCGCTCGAGCAGCTCATTGCCTCCGGCCGACAGTGCATCCTCGTGACAGGACGGATGCTGCGTGAATTGCTGCCTCTCTTCCCTCAAGCTGAGTTGTGCGCCAGAATTGTCGCTGAAAACGGTGCGGTGCTCTATCGCCCCTCGACGCGTGAGCAGCGGTTACTCGCGCCGCAGGCTTCCACAGCGCTGGCTGATGCGCTGAGAGCGAAAGGTGTCATGCCGCTCGACATCGGGGACTCCATCATCGCGACTGTGAGGCCTCACGAGGTCACCGTGATGGAAGCCATACGGGATCTCGGGCTGGAACACCAGGTCATTTTTAATCGGGAATCTGTGATGATCCTGCCGCCGGGGATCAATAAGGCAAGCGGACTCAAGGCCGCCCTTGAGGAGTTGAAGCTTTCTCCGCACAACGTCGTGGGAATTGGCGACAGTGAGAACGACCATGCGCTGTTTCAAGCGAGTGAACTAGCGGTGGCCGTCAACAGCGCCGTTCCTACGTTGCGCGAGGCCGCGGATTGGGTGACCATGCGGCCCAATGGCGCTGGAACGGCGGAGGCCATGCTCGCTTTGGTCGCCGACGACATGGCCACTCACGCCAAACGATTGACCCGCCATCGCGTCACGCTCGGATCATCCCGCGAGGGCGTCTCCTTGACTGTGTCGCCGGTGGAAGAAAACGTATTGATAGCCGGGACGTCGGGAAGCGGAAAATCGACGCTAGCCCATGGAATCCTCGAGCAACTCATCGACAAGGGATACCAGACTTGTGTCATTGATCCGGAGGGCGACTACCAGTCGATCGAAAAGATGATCATGTTCGGAAACTCCCAGCGCGGCCCCACCGTTGCCGAGGTGCTGACAGCCATGGACAATCCATCAACCCAAGTGATAGTCAACCTGGTCGGCTTGCCGCTACAAGACCGTCCGTCCTTCTTCTTTGAACTGCTGCCCCAGCTTCAGGAACGGAGAATTCGAACGGGAAGACCGCATCGCGTCCTGGTTGACGAAACGCATCACCTATTGCCGACGAAATGGCGGGCAACCGTTGCATCAATGCGCGACCTGAAGGGCATGCTATTCGTCACCGTGCACCCCGATCAATTGTCTCCTCATGTGCTCGATACGGTGGATATTGCGGTGGCACTCGGAGAACGGCCGAGCAGCACACTACAGGCGGTGGCGAACCATAATGGCCTGAGCTTGCCTCCGATTTCGAGCGCCGAGCTCAAGCCCGGCGAAGCCGTATTGTGGCGAGTGGCGGCAGGGCAATCTCCGCAACCGTTCATGATGACAGTTTCTCGCATGGAACGCCGACGGCATCGGCGGAAGTACGCTGAAGGGGAACTCCCTCCTGAACGCAGTTTTTACTTTCGCGGGCCGGAGGGAAAACTGAATCTCCGCGCGCAGAACCTGATCATGTTCAGGCAACTCGCGGACGGCGTTGATGATGAAACGTGGCTGCATCACCTGCGTAATGGAGACTATTCCCACTGGATGGAGACGGCCATCAAAGATCGGTCGCTGGCTCAGGTGGTCCACGAAGTTGAGGACATGCCGGATGTATCCGCACACGATAGCCGGCAGCGCGTGGCAAGCGCGATTGAAGAGCGGTATACGTTGCCGGCCACGGGAGTGTGACGTTGTGCAGAAAGGCGAAACATGCGCGTGCTCTCAGGCATGATCGTTGGCTCGCTGGCCCTTCTGGTGAGCGCTTGTGCGGAGACCGAGCAAGGGAAGAGTTATTGGCTGCGTCACGCTGTCGTGACGCTCGCTCAGGCGGCGGAAATCGCTGAAACGAACGGTCCGGGGCGCGCAGTAGGGGTTGAGCTTGGTCAGTCGGGCAAAAGCGTGTTCTATGATGTTGAAATCATCGACACGATGAACAAGTCACGCCATCTCCGGGTAGACGCCGAAACCGGCAAGATCGTCAAAGGACTGTAATCCTCTCACCGAATCGGCGCCGGTGGTATGGGTTCCGGTTGCGGAGGAGGATTGGGCGTTGGCGGAATTGGAACACCCGGCGGACGTGGAACAGGGGCGGGGGGAATCGGTTGCGGATCAGCCTGCCACGCCGGCGGCTTCCCCGTATCGGCCGTTGGGGCACTCCACGACGGCACAATCAGAATGGCGCCCAGGAAGAGAAGGACTCGAGGAATCTGCCTCAACTCGGGCCAATGAAGACATGGCTTCATGGTTCGTTCTTTTTCCCCCACCGATGAGCCCGCTACCTTGCCATCTCTAGTCATGCAGCAGGTTCGAGACCACGGGTCAGTGCCTCTTTATGCCAAGGCCTGGTACGCGGCGTGCGGACGCCCCGCGTAAAGCGCCGGTCTGGGCAGCCCATCGATAGCCGAACGGATGAGCGTCAACAGCTCGGCCCGAACAAAGGGCTTTTCGAGGATGGCATAGGCCGGTTCGAGTAAACTGTTGGGCGTCTGCTCGGTCAATAAGACATCGCTCGTCGCGAGGATCACAGGCAGTTCGGGCCACATCGCCCGGGTGAGGTCCAAGAGCTCTAAGCCGTCCATCTTGGGCATATGGTAATCAGTGAGCAGGACGTCGTAGCGGCGCTTCTTGAGGGCGTCGATGGCTTCCAAGCCGTCGCATGCTTCGTAGACGTTGTAACCTGTCTCCCTCAGAATCACGCCCATGAGCGTCCGAACATCATCGTCGTCCTCAACAACGAGCACCCGCTTGCCGTACCCATCCATCATTGCAGAACCCCCTTGCAGGCGTATTGATGATGCGATTGTTGGTAGCAAGGTCCGGACCGACATCGGGACATGCCGGAAGCGAAATCGCAAATATTCTTGCGCCTTCAAGAAGAGAAGTGCTGACGTGCCGGACGCCATGTCCGGGCGCGGACAAGGTGTCCGTCTAACAAGGGAAGCCGAAATAGCGAAGCTTTCTGAGGAGAGTCTTGCGATGGATGCCGAGAATCGTTGCGGCCCGGCCTAAATCCTGGTTATGGGCCTCCAGCACTCGAAGGATGTGGTCCTTTTCCAATTCAGCCAGCGTCACCCACCCGCGGGCTTGCGCAGCGGCTTGTACCGTCGCACTTTGAATCGATTGCGGCAAGTCTTCAGGAAAGATGACCGGATGAGGCGTAAGGGCCAGGGCGCGCTCGATGGCATGTTCCAATTCCCGGATGTTGCCCGGCCACCAATATCGGGTCAGGAGGGCCATGGCCTCCGGGGAAATGCCCGTGACGGGAGGAGATTTTTTCCCGCCGTACATCTGGATGAAGTACTGCGTCAGCAGGGGGATATCTTCCGCCCGTTCACGCAGAGGAGGAATGTTGATCGTGACGACATTCAAGCGATAATACAGATCTTCGCGAAAGGTTCCGGCCTTTACCAGCTGCTCCAAATCCTTTTTTGAAGCGGCGACCATGCGCACGTCGATCGTCATTGGCGTCGTGCTCCCGACGCGCCGGATCTCCCGTTCCTGGATCACGCGCAACAGCTTGCCCTGCAGAACGGGCGAGAGATCCGCAACTTCGTCCAGAAAACACGTGCCCAAATGCGCCTTCTCAAGCAAGCCTTTTTTTGACGTGACGGCTCCGGTAAACGAACCTCGCTCGTGACCGAATAGCTCGGATTCCAGGAGCGTTTCAGCAAGTGAGCCGCCGTCGACCGCAACGAAAGGGCCTGCGCTTCGCGCACTGTTGGCATGGATCGCGCGGGCGATTAATTCCTTTCCCGTCCCGCTTTCCCCCTGGAGCAGAACTGTGCTTTCCGTATTGGCGACGCGTGCGATTGATTTATAGACCGACACGATGCCCGGACTGCTGCCGACCAGATTGTCGAAGCGGTAGCGGTGTCTGAGCTGTTCCTTCAGCGCCTGGTTTTGGCGGGAAAGGTTTTTGTGCTCGAGGGCCCGGCGAACCACCAGGCGAATGTCGTCGACGATAAATGGTTTGCTCAGATAGTCGAACGCTCCCGAACGGAGGCCGTCGACGGCGGTTTTCAAAGATCCGTAAGCCGTCATCAAAATGACGGGCACGTCCTGAAACCGGACGCGGAGTTCCGCCAGAAGGCTCATCCCATCAAGGTCGGGCATATGAATGTCCGAAATGACGAGGTCAGGCGGCCGGCTGCCAATCTTATCCAGGGCAATTTTTCCGTCGGCGGCGGTGTCGACATTGTAGCCTTCTTTCGAGAGGATCTCCCGAAGCAAGGTCACCGTTTCTTCATCGTCATCGACGACTAGAATGTTGGCAGGGTCGTCCATCAGAGTGTTCCTTTATCAACGGCCGGTAGATGGATAGTGAACGTCGTACCTTTGCCCGGTTCGCTCTCGACGGTGATACGGCCATCATGCGCTCGCACTGTTTCCTGGACAATAGCGAGACCAAGACCCGTTCCACGACCAGCTTGCTTCGTCGTGAAGAACGGTTGAAAGATTTGTGCCGAGTGGTCCGGCTTGATGCCGTGACCGGTATCGGCGATTTCAATGGCCACTCCGCCCGTGTGATGCAAGCCGCGGCCGACGGTGACCGGTTCGATGCTCGCCGTCCGCAGACACAGCGATCCACCGTTAGGCATGGCCTGAAGTGCGTTTTCAATGAGGTGGTTCAAGGCTTCCAGCATGTGTTGACGATCTGCCTCAACCGGCGGAAGGTCGGGGGTCAGTTCCGTAATGCATGCCACGTGCTGCCGTTCGCATTCAGTCCGAAAGAGACTCGCACACTCCCGCAGGCATTCGTTGATGTCGATTTTCGTCCGCACCGGTGGAGCACGTCTCGTATAGAGCAGCAGATCCTGGATGATCCGAGATGTGCGCTCGATTTGCGCTTCAACCGTCTGCAGTCGTCCCCGGACTTTTGAGGGGAGGGATAAATCCTCCATGAGCAGCTGCACGTGTCCGGACAACGCGGTCAGCGGCGTGCCGATCTTATGAGCCACCGTCGCGGCAAATTGTCCGATGGCCGAAAGGCGCTGTGCTCTCGCCGCGGCGTGTTGGGCGGCAGACAGGAGTTCATTGGTGCGGGCGAGCGCTTCATTCTTTGCGCGCAGTTCTTCGCTCGTACTTCGCAGTTCAGCCTCAGCCTGTTTCCGGTCGCTGATATTGCGAATCACGACCGCTAAGCCGGAAATGGCGCCATCGGACCCCCTGACGGCGAATGCATGGACATTCAACCATTCAGCTCCCAGTCCATCCTGACGGGACATGGTCTCGTAGACCAATGGCCTGCCGGTTTCCCGGAGCTTTTGGAATTGTTCCGGCGACAATCCAAGAGATGGCCAGAGCGAGGTGGGTGGCTCGGGGCTCAACAAGGCCTCTCGTGGACGACCGGATACGCGCACAAACGCGTCGTTGACCTCCAGCAGTCTGCCGTCGAACGTCGCATAGGCGATGGCATCGTGTGACGATCGGAAGATGCTCGTGAAGCGTTCTTGGACCTCGTGCAGCGCCGCTTCCGCTCGAGCGCGTCCGTGCTGCTCGAGAAGCAAGCGGTAGCGACCTTCGCTCTCCCGTAATGCTTCCGCCATCCGACGGTGTTGAAGGAGAAACAGCCCCGTGAACAGCAGCACGATGAGGCCCAAGCCTCGGTTGATCACCGCCAATTCGTAGGAAATCCCCTCCTTCGAATCGAGCACCCCGACAAGCAGCAGTCCGCTGCTGATGGCCAATGCCAGGCCGGTGTACTGCGGCAGCAATTGGGTCGTCAGCACAACGGGAACTAGATAGAGCATCCACACCGCCACCCCGAGGGGCAAGAGCCGATCGGCGGCGAACGTCGCCACGGTCACGGTGAAAAGCAGCACAATCGTGACCAGGAGTCTGCCGCGTTTATCGGGACCTTGTCCCGGGTACTCGTCAATCATGTTCTTGTCTCGTTCAGGACAAGTTGTCCCGTGGGTCGCTCTTGCTTCCGTATTCTCCTCCACTGGCTCAATGGGAGTTCTTCCCGTATTTTCAAACGAGTAGGGGGAAATTTCATGCGTGGCAGCCTTTGTGCTTCTCCCACTAAAACAGGAAGGGCGGAAACCGACGCCGCCTGACAACCAACCTCTATCCAAGGAGATGCGAGCATGAGTTGTGAGCGATGCGGAGGTTTCAAGGTGTTCGACTACTTCGACGGCCCTTTTCACTGCAGCGGTTACCGTTGCATCAATTGCGGGGCAATTACCGATATGCGGATCGCCATGTCGACGCAAACTCGGACAGTCGTGCCTCCCAGACGCGTGAAGACCGCCCGTCGTCCTTCATTTGTTACGCCCGAGTCCGGGGCTGCTCATCCGGGTCAGATTGAAAACCAGCCATGAATCTACGCCGCGACCCGACCGTGCCGGTTGCTGTCTTGCGCCGGCACGACGTAGGGTCCCAGAACTGAACAGTTTTGAAACCAGTAACGATGTGAAAGAAGCCTTCGGAACCGTCGCTTTCATGTGAAGCCTCCTTTCCGATCCTACCGATTAACCGAGCAATCTAGGCCAGTGTCCTTGAAGACTAGGGGTGAGTATACTGGGATAACCCCTAGGCCTAAATTCTGGGGTGCTGGACGCTCTTCATCCGTGCAAGCCCGTTCAAAAATGCAGTCCAACCACGGCGCGGAACGAAAGCGAAGTGAGCGGTTGTCCGGCCAGAGAACTGCAAACGCTCTGCACAGGGTTTTCACCACCTGCTCCTCCCATAAGGCCCACCGACGCAGATGACCCGGCGGGCTTGAAACGATCTGATCGGCATAGCAGGCCAACAGCCGAAAGCCGAAGGGCTCTGTCAGTTCTTCGAGCTGCTCCGCAGAGTACCCATACAGGTAGGGAAATGTCAGGAGATTGTTACAGGCCAGTGCAATGTCCAGCGGTCGGCGGAAAACTTTCGGCAGACGAGCCCGAATAGACATTCCCCACTCGAAACAAGCCCCGTTGGGGACCCGCGCGACGAGCAATCCGCCGTTGCGCATCAACGGTAGCAACTGGTGAAGCAGTTTGCGAGGGTCCGGAAGCTGGTCGAATGTATTCCAGATCGCAACTGCGTCGAAAGAGGCCGGAGGAAGTTGCGCTTCCTCGAGCGTTCCTTCGAATACGGGTAGCCGATGCCGACGGCAAAATGAGGCGACGTCATGACCGGGATCCACACCGAGCATGTCCCACCCTCGTAACTGTCCTTCAAGCAGGAAGCCGCCGACAAAGCTGCCGATTTCCAACACGCGGGGTCTACCTCTGCGGCCAACTTTTTCAAGATGCCGAGCAAGGATGTCTGCTTTGCCGCGCGCCCAAGTTTGCTGTGCCGTAAACTCGGCCTGCAAATACGCCTCGTCGTAGTCTTCAGTTTCATAAGCCTGAGTGACTGCTTCTGCGCGGGGACGAGGGTTTCGGTAGAGGAGCCCGCAATCCATGCACGCGACGATGGAGGTGGCATAATCCTGGGTGAAGCTCACGCGGTCGGTTGCAGTGGCAGCGGTTTGTTGAGACCAGCGAGAGCGGTAGAAGTGTTCGAGAAACCTCTGCTGCGCGATAACATCTTCCGGGGAGCACACCAGACGGCTACGTCTGGATCCGCAAAGTCCGCACCCGACGTGCACTCGCGGCTGATCCTCGAGGTCCACTTCATTGGATTTGGCCTGGGTTTGTGCGCTGTTCATTGGTCGCATCCGGAACGCGAGCGTCACACGTGTTCCCACACTCTATGAGGCAGCCAATGGGGCGCCAACTGGGTAGAACCCAAGATCAATTCCAATGTCCCAGAGGAGGTAACGTCCTAATGGAGGGGCGAAAAAATGGCTCATCCGGAGTGGAAAATTCATTCCAGATAAAAACTAGGGTACTACCTAGTAGGTTCATCAAAGAACTCGGCGTACGGTCCTTCACTAATGTGTCCCTTCCAACAAAGGAGGAGAAGATGAACCAACTGGTGCCCACTTCTACCTTCACCGCGGAATATGCCGGTCTGCCATCCGAGATCGCCGGCAAAATTGTCCAGATGGTCAAGCACAGACAGGCCTGTGATATGGAAGACCTGTTGGAAGCGTGCTCCTCCTACACGTGGAATCAGGTCTTTTTGGAAGTCGATCGCTTAAGTCGAACCGGTGAGCTGCGTCTTTTCTCGAATCGGGCCGGCAAGTATACGGTCACGTTGCCGGCTGCCTGAGAACGGTCGCGGGTCATCTGTCTGTTTCTCTTCACTCCTTCCAGAAGTGTGACGTCTGTTCGATACCTTGGTTGGCTATCGAACGGGTAAAGGCCGCTGAGGCGCACGGTGCGCTTCTGCGTAGAGACGAAGTGCGTCTGGCAGCTTGCCTTTGATGTGATCCATTCGGCGATCGTAGGTGACGTGCACGAGGAGCGCATCTCCCCGTTCTCGATGACTCTCTTTCATACGCTTCCAAATCAGCAGTAATTCGGACGGATCATACCCTGCATCGGCCATTAAGTTCATACCGATTCCGTCCGCTTCGATCTCCTGCCCGATTGTAAACAGGGTCTCATTGTGCCTGTCCGGCCTATGGCAGAGTTCCGGAGCTGGAGAAGCGCAGTGCTTCAAGGCATGGGCCAGTTCATGACTGAGAAGCGCTGCAAGGCCTGCCTCAGTCTCTGCAACTCGGAAGGTGCCTGAACACACGATGATCGAGCCCTCTGGGTGCACAAAGGGTTGTACCACCGTCTCGTCTTCGCAGACTTCGATCTCCCACTCGAATACTGGTCGGGCTGTGGCGTACTCAGAGTGCCGCGCAGCGGTGATGAGGCGCGAAGAAACTCGAAGTAATGGATCGAGCATACTCGCTCTGGAGAGCTGCCTCGCGCCTCGGGCCTCCTGGTTCCGACCGAACGCGGTTGTATCTGCGTCGGGCATGTGTATCTTGAGCGGCGGGTGTACGAGTGAAGCTTTTGAGCAAGCCTGACCACTAAAAAGGATGCCCATGACGAGGACATAGTGCGTCAAACGGAGATGCATGCCTCACGGTGAGCCATTTCTCAACTGCTCAGAACTGGGGGATCGCCTAGTAGAGGACCCGCTAGACATACGGTGTAGTGAAAATGATTGAGCCAATCTCGGTAAAGGGTTCCTCTATGCGCAATATCATTGCATACGGATTGACCATCTTGAGGGGAAGTCTCTACGTGATCCTCCTCGTCTTGGTTACGAGTCCGCTCACGGGCCGATCAGAGGAAACCGTCCCTGTCGAGCAACCGGATGCACAACTCAGGGTCACGGGAAAGCTCGCGAAGCTGGACATTGCGGCTGGAAAAGGCATGCTGCTGACGGATCTGGAAAAGCCGATCTTTTTCAGACTCGATCGGCCTGATTTGCTCGAACGGTTTTCGATCGGCGATCGCGTGACGATGCAGCTTGATGAGGAAGGGCGGGTTCTCAAAGTCATCGAAACGCTGCCGGCGGAAGTACACGAACCTCCGCCGCCCGCCAAATAGCGGTGCCGCTCGTGCATTATCGGACGCTCGCCATCATCTGGGCGTCGATTGTGCCTCTGCTCGCGTCCTGTACCTTGCCCCGCGAAATCACGAAAACACCTCGAAGCGCCATCGAGCAATTGCTGCTGACACAGGCGCTCAACCGCAGTCTGCTCGATCTGAGACTGCCGGTTTCATCTTCCGAACCGCTGTACATGAAAGTGAGCGGTCTTCAGTTGGGCTATATGTCTCCGCTTCTGCCCCTCGCCTCTGGTTCCTCGTCGACCGCATCCACATCAACGATCACTCCACCGACAGAGGGTTATTTTTCTCCTGCGGGTGATCTGGCGTTCATCAGCGATGCGGTCGCCAGCCACCTTGGGGTCCTGGGCTACCGTGTGTCGAGACGCGAAGACGAGGCTGCGTATCTGGTGCGGGTGGTCGTGCAATCGTTTGGCACGATTCAAGCGACATCATTTTTCGGCATGCCTCCGATTCAAAGCGTGCTGATTCCCTTCTCCTTACCCCAATTGACCATCTACCAGAATCTGTCCCAGGATGGCTACGTGAAGTATGGAGTGGAGGTCGTGGAACGGGCGACCGGTCGGTTGGTCTATACCACCCCGTGGCATAGCCACCGCACCTATCATGATCAGTACACGATCTTGTTTTTCTTCACGTTTCGGATGACCGATCTCGATGAAGCCCCCTAAAAACTGGACTAGGGGTCTCCCTAGTATGCAGACCGCCGTGGCAGGTCATAGTGTGCTCGCCTAATCCCATCAAGTTTTTCCATGTCATTCCGTAGTTATGCGGCATGGTCTAGCAGCGGTCCGGTTGGCCATCGAGTCGACCGCACAATGGTATTTCCACCAGACCAGTGAATAACTGATACGACAGACAACAACGACAAATCATACAGAGGGGCATGTATGACCGAGGAGATGACGACGATCGTCAATGTGGACGATCAGGAAGCCGGGCGATATGCGAGGCGGCGCATGTTGGAGCGTGCCGGTTATCGGGTAATCGACGCCACTTGCGGAGCCGATGCCTGGCGTGTCGTAGAAGAGGTGCGGCCTCCGCTCGTGCTCATGGACGTCAACTTGCCCGATATCAGTGGCTTTGACCTGTGTCGTCGAATTAAGAAACGGCCGGAACTTGCCGATATTATGGTGTTGCATGTCTCGGCATCCCGTGTGAGCGGGATGGACCGGGCCTTCGGGTTGGAAGTCGGCTCAGATGGGTACTTGATCGAGCCGATCGATGAGAAAGAACTTCTGGCAGCCGTGCGATCGCTGCTTCGTTTGCGAGAGCGGCAGCAGGAAAACGAAGGCCTCCTTGCCCGCTTGCGCCGCAGCGAAGAGCTTTTCCGGGGTCTGTTCGAGCAGGCGGCTGTGGGCATGTGTGTGGTCGGTTCCGACGGGCGCCTCTTGCGGGTGAATGACAAGCTGTGCAGCATCACCGGTCGCGCGGAACACGATCTCATGAAGCAGGAGCTGCGTGACCTGACGCATCCGGAAGACCGCGCCGAACATGAGAGTCAAGTGGGGACGCTCCTGCTGGGTGGCATTTCGGAAGTCTCCTTGGAGCAGCGCCTCATGCGTCCGGACGGAGAGACGATTTGGGTGACGGTCACCTTGTCGATCCAGTGGGACGCCGGTGGCCGAATCCAATCGTTGATAGGCGTCATTGAAGATATCGATGCCCGAAAGCGGGCCGAACTGGAGTTGCGCACCCATACCGCACGCCAGCAGTTGCTGAGTAAGACAATGGATCAATTGCTGCGGGTCGATGATCCGCGGGACGTCATGCAGGATATCTTCGAATCCTTGCGCAAAAGCATAGGGCTGGACACGTTTCTCGACTATGACGTCATGCCTGACAACAGCGGGATCCGCATGGCGACATGGGCGGGTATTCCTGATCCGGCCCTCGAACCGCTCATGTTTTTGCAGTTCGGACAAGCGCTGTGTGGGACCTCGGCAGTTTCACGGCAGCCGGTCATCGTTGATCACCTGCAATCGTCGTCTGATCCTAAAGCGTCTCGCATGCAAGCGGTTGGCTCCACCGCCTACGCCTGTTTCCCCCTGATCGTCGGTGACCGGTTACTGGGGACGCTCGCATTTGCCAGCAACACCCGCGACTCGTTCGAACCCGATGACCTGGAGTTACTCGAGGCCGTTTCCAATTACGTGGCAATGGCGAAGGAGCGCCGTCGTCTTCTCCATGAAACACGGCAACGGGCCGAGCAGGTTGCTGAACAGGAGGAACGCCTTCGTTTCGCGACCGAAGGGGCGGGGATGGGCACGTGGGATGTGGACTTGCGGACTGGCCGGGTTGTGTGGAATCGGCAGAATGCCCTGCTGCTTGGGTACGATTTTGAATCCGGTCAAGCGTCGGCGAAACGCTGGTGGGCCCTGGTGCATGAAGAAGACCGCGCGATCGTACGGCAGGCGATGAAGAACGCCAGCAAGAGCGGCCAGCTCTTTCAGGCGGAGCATCGAATTCGTCGTGCGGACACGGGTGAGCTCAGGTGGCTCGCTCCGTACGGGCGTATTCATTATAACGGCGGCGGGCGGCCGACCCGCTTCGTCGGAGTGACATTCGACATCACAGAACGCAAACAGTCCGACATCCAGCGGCAGGAATGGACGAGAGAGTTGGAGCGACGGGTCAATGAACGCACGAAAGAGCTCGTGCGGACGCATGATCGGCTCCGCGGTCTCGCTCAGGATTTGACGTTGACGGAGCAGCGAGAGCGTCAGCGCATCGCAGGCGAACTGCATGACTATCTCGCGCAGATGTTGGTGGTCACACGACTGAAAATGAATCAGGCGACTCAAATGATCTCGCCGCATGCCGCTTGTTCCGTCCTTCAGGAAGCAGACCAATTGATCGATCAAAGCCTGACCTACACACGCACGGTCGTGGCCGAGCTGATGCCACCGACCCTGCGCCAGTTCGGCTTGGCCGCCGGTTTGCGCTGGCTGGGCGAACGCATGGGCCAGCAGGGTTTGGACGTCAGTGTGGACGTGCCGGACGTGGCTCCTCCGTTGTCCGAAGACCATACGACCATGTTGTATCAATGTGTTCGCGAATTACTGTTCAACGTCTTAAAACATGCCGGCACCGATCGCGCGTCGGTGAGAATGGGCGATGACGGCCAGGGAAAATTGCACATCGTGGTGCATGATGAGGGGGTGGGCTGCGATCCGGTCACCATACGCGAATCCAAGGGGGACAAGTTCGGGCTGTTCAGCATTCGCGAGCGGATGGAAGCGATCGACGGATGGATGGAGTTGGATTCACAGCCGGGAGCCGGTACGACCGTCACCCTTGGCGTGACGGTTGGCGCGAGCGGAGCGGAAGACGCAGCCGCGGATCAGCTGCCGCTCAACGCAGCGCAACCGTCCGGCGCGTCAGGATTCAGTGCGCATCATCCGGCGCACGAGCGCCAAGCCCCAGTACGAGTACTCCTTGTCGACGACCACGCGATGGTGCGGCAGGGTTTGCGTAGCATTCTCGATGGGTACGCCAATTTGCACATTATTGCCGAGGCAGGGGACGGAGAAGAAGCCATCACGTTGGCGAGATTGCTCAAGCCTGACTTGATCGTGATGGACGTCAACATGCCCCGGTTGGACGGCATCGAGGCGACGAAACGGATTCGAGAAGAATTACCCGGGACGTATGTGGTCGGTTTATCGGTGAACGAGGCGGAGCACGTCGTGAAATCAATGAGGGACGCCGGCGCTTCCGCGTTTCTGACCAAAGAAAGTGCGGCCGATCACCTCTACGAAACGATCGGGATGGTGATCCGAAAGACCAGCGTCGAATGTTCAATGGATGCATGAAAACCAGTCTACGCATGCATTGAAAATCCCACATTGGCATGGTTCTTTCGATGGCTAACTACACATCATACGACGAATTGCTGCGAGAAAATGCCGCGCTCAAGGAGCGGCTGGCGGAGCAGGAGCGCTTAGGGGAACAGAGTCGGCAGGCGGAAGAACAAGGCCGCATGGCCGAACACTTCCGGCGTGTGGCGGCGGAAACAGCTTTGCGCGAAAGCGAGACGCGGTATCGCGCGCTAGCCGATACGATGCCGCAAGTCGTCTTTATCGCGACGGCCTCTGGATTCGTCGAATACGTCAATCGTCCGGGGCTTGAGTACATCGGCCTCAGACTTGATGAAGCGATCGGCTTCGGGTGGCTGGGAGCGGTTCATCCCGACGACCGGCAACTGGTTTCAGAGCGATGGGTCGAATGCCTGAGATTAGGGAAGACGTATGAGTTCGAAAATCGCCTCTTGCGCGCAGACGGCCATTACCGTTGGCAGTTAGCCCGCGCCGTTCCCATTGTCGGGGAAAGCGGAGCCATCGTCCGCTGGATCGGCACCTCTACCGACATACACGACCATCGACAAGCTCAACAGGACTTGCAGCAAAGCCGTACCGAAGCCGAATGCCAGGCCGAAGAACTGAATCGACTCTACCAGACGAGCCCTGCCGGCTTGGCGTTCCTCGATACCGAACTGCGCTTTGTCCGCATCAACCAGACATTGGCGCAGATCAACGGCTTTCCCCCTGAGGCATATATCGGCCGCACCCTTCGGGAGATGCTTTCTCCTGCCATGGCGGATCGGCTCGAGCCGGTTCTTCGGCTGGTCGTCGACGAGGCAAAGCCGGCGATGAACGTCGAGTTTGAAGGGGAACCGCCCTCAGATCCTGGCAATATCCGCTATTGGCTTGCCAACTATTACCCGCTCGTCAACCGGGAGGGATCGGTGCTCGGAGTCAATGTCGTCATGCAGGACATGACGGAACGCAAACGGACTGAGGAAGCTCTCCAGCGATCGCATGCCTTCATCCGCCAGATCATCGATACGGATCCCAATTTTATTTTTGTCAAAGATCGTGACGGTCGCTTTACGCTGGTGAATCAAGCCGTTGCCGATTGCTACGGCACGACAGTGGAAGAGCTCTTGGGGAAAACCGATGCGGATTTCAATTCGAATGTCGAAGAAGTCGACCAGTTCCGACGCAAGGACAGGGAAGTCATCGACGGTCTTAAAGAGCTGTTCATCCCCGAGGAGGTGATCACGGACGCCTCCGGGAGCGTGCGATGGCTCCAGACTGTCAAACGACCCATCCTAGGCGAACGTGGACAAGCGACTCATATCCTCGGCGTCGCCACCGATATCACGCAGCGGCGCCTCGCTGAGGAGGCCTTGCGTCGCAACGAAGAACTCCTCCGTTTGGTCACCGACAGTTCGCCGATCGCCATGGCGTATTGTGATGAACAACAGCGGTTGCGCTTCGTCAATCGCGCCTATGTTGACCGGTTTCGACTGGAGCCGAGCCAGGTCATTGACAAGCCGATCGCCGAGGTCATCGGCTCTGAAGCCTACGATACATTTCGTGCCCACATCGATGCCGCCTTGCGCGGGACGCGTACGGAATTCGAAGCGGCCGTGCCGTATGAGCGTATCGGAACACGGTATATGCGGTGCGCCTATGTGCCACATCTTGATCACCAGGGCCGAGCCATCGGTTTCACGGCCGTCATGATGGATATTACCGACCGACGGCGGATGGAGGAGGCGCTGCGCGAAAGTGAGGAGCGTTTGCGACTGGCCCTGGCGGCCGGCCAAATGGGTGCGTGGGATGTTGATCTCGGTACCAACGTGACGCGATGGGACCGGAAGGAGTTTGCCTTGTTTGGTCTCCTGGAGGGCAGCATCACACCTTCGACTCCCGAATTCTATCGGCATGTCCACCCGGATGACTTGCCGCTGGTCGAGCAGTCGGTCCAACGAGCGTTAAGCGGATCGACCGGAGCGTTGGAGCATGAGTTTCGTGTGATCAGGCCAGACGGTGCAGTCCGATGGCTTGCGGCAAAGGGCCAGGTGTTGAACGACCACGAGGGTCGTCCCGTGCGGATGGTGGGCGTGAACTTCGATGTGACGGAACGCAGGCGGACGGAAGAACGGCTGCGTTCATTCACCCATGAACTGGAAGCCCGGGTGGCGGAGCGAACACAAGAACTCACGCAACTGCATGAACGGCTTCGTGCCCTCGCGACGGAGTTGAATCTCACCGAACAGCGGGAGCGCAAGCGGCTGGCGACGGATCTTCACGACTACCTGACCCAGCTTCTGGCTCTCGTTTGCATGAAGCTCAGTCAGATTAAGCGAAAGGCACCGGGACCAACTCACGCGGAAATCGCTCAGACCGAAGGAGTTGTCAACGAGGCGCTTGTGTATACCCGGACGCTGGTCACTCAATTGAGTCCGCCTGTTCTTCATGAGTTTGGTCTTCCTGTGGCGCTCCGATGGTTGGCCGAACAAATGATCCGGCAGGAACTTACCGTCGAGGTGCGTCAATCGGTTCCGGATCAGGTGTCACTACCGGAAGACCGAGCAGTGCTGTTATTCCAATCAGTGCGCGAGTTGCTGATCAACGTCCGTAAGCATGCCCGCACCAATCACGCCCTCATGACGATCGAGCAAACGGGAGCAAGCCTGTGCATCACGGTCCGGGACGAAGGGGCTGGCATGGATCTTCAGGCCGCACAGAGCAGCCAGCCCTCAGCCATGTCGTCGAAGTTTGGCCTCTTCAGCATCCGGGAGCGCATGTTGGCCATCGGCGGTTGTCTGGAGATCGAATCCGCTCCGGGCCGGGGGATGACGTCAAGGCTTACACTACCGCTGACGCGACCCGAGAGCATGGACGCGGGTAAGCTCCAGACGCCTTGTCAAAGCCAGGAGGACGGGACCCTACAACACGACGAGCGGACATCCGCCTTTAAAGACGGCCGAATCAGGGTGCTTCTGGTCGATGACCATACCATCGTACGTGAAGAGTTGAGGGTACTCCTGTATGACCATCAAGATCTGCTTGTCGTTGGAGAAGCGGGTGACGGCGAACAAGCCGTCTTGCTTGCGGACAAGCTACGGCCCGATTGCGTGATCATGGATGTGAATATGCCACGAATGGATGGAATGGAGGCAACCAGGCGCATCAAAGCGGCCTTTGCGGACACGGCCGTGATCGGCATTTCTGTGAACAACTCACAGGAGATGGTGGCTGCCATGCGACGGGCGGGGGCAGATGCATTCCTTTCGAAGGAGGCGCCTGCAGAAGATATCCATCACACGATCGTCACGATGACGCGAAAGTGTGCATGACCTTCACGTCGAGGTCATGGAGGCCACCTTTGCTCTGCCATGATTTCGCCCTGAGTCATTTTATTGCGGCTTCTCCCGGGTGCACCTCCTGAGGGGCTTCGGCCCTTTGCTGTTTCTGCTGAGCCTCCTGTTGATTCTGCTGAGCCTGGTCTTGCTTGATCACCGAGGCACTGCGAAGAATCATCAGGGTCCTGGCCTGGCCATTCGGGTAAACCCAGGCATCGACCCGGTCCCCGACCTGCAAGTTGCCGAATTTCTCGGTTTCAGTGCCGACATGGATATTTGCTTCCTTGCCGTTCTCATCCTTGACGACGAACTCTTCACCGTTGATGGCAATGATGTCGACGACAAAGTGCTTGGCTTCCTGCATGGCACTTTCCGCCGCGGAGTGCGACAACAGCGTCCACACGCCCAGGACTAGGCTGGGTAACAACTTCATAGCGCCTCCCTACGCAATGCCCGTGTCGAGCATTGCGACTCAAGGAAAAGGAACGGGACCACGCAGGAATTGTCGGTCATGTGACCGGCGGACGACGTCCCATGACGAAACTCACCGCGGCAAAAATCAAGAACACGACGAAAAGCACATAGGCAATCTGGGTGGCTGTTCCGGCCACACCCGACAGGCCTAGGATTCCTGCAATAATCGCGACGACGAGAAATGTGACAGCCCAGCTGAGCATAGTGAACTCCTTTCGTCAGACACCGTGAAGCGTCCCTTATGGATGCGTTCGTCCCTCTAGCACGAACGGCGGGTACGCATTGGACTACCGATACACCGTGGTATCTTGAGCAGTTTTGAGCTGCCCTTCGATTTCTTGAGCCTCGCGCTCCCGATTCGTATTACGAAGAATGGCTGCCAGCACTTCCAATGTCGAAATCAACTGCGGGTCACCCTGTCGAACCCGACTTTCTTCCAAGATCGCAAGGGACTTGTGTATCAGCCGTTCGGCTTCTCCGAGCTGTCCTTGAATGGCATAGAAGCTCGAAAGGGTCTTCAGAGACAAGGCCGTTCGCGCATGGTTGGTCCCGAATTCCTTGAGATTGATGGCCAGGGACCGCTTCAAGAGCGGCTCGGCCTCACGGTACCGTTCCTGAGTGGCATATAAAATACCGAGGTTTTGAATGGTTGCTCCCACTCCGGGATGATCTGCCCCCAAACCTTTTTCTCCGATGGTCAAGGCTCTGCCGAAGAGCAGCTCGGCTTCGAGCGGCTTTCCTGAATTAGCATAGACGACCGCCAAGTCATTCGCTGCGTCAGCCACACGCAAATCGTCCAGGCCATATTTTTCAGCCTGTTCGAGTGCAGCAGTCAGCAGGCGCTCCGCGTCGGCTAGCCGTCCCTCATGCAAGGCCTGTAATCCTCCCTGCCTCCAGGTATTCCACAGCGTATCCTGGGCCTGAGAGGGGAGAGGCCACGGAAATGCCAGGGCCAATAATACGGCCAACAGGACCCGCTTCCCTGTCAGCCAATGCATGCCGGAGTTCTCATGCATTGAGTCGTTCTCCTTCAGCCCTGGCAAGAGCCAGTTGATCGCGGAGGGCCATTTCGATGAGGCAAGGATCGCAGTATCCATCCACAATGTCATATTTACTCGCGCTGACCTGGCCGGACGCCATAAATGTC
The DNA here is from genome assembly GCA_029240595.1 of Nitrospira sp. Taxonomy (GTDB): domain Bacteria; phylum Nitrospirota; class Nitrospiria; order Nitrospirales; family Nitrospiraceae; genus Nitrospira_C. The sequence continues at coordinate 20,400 of JARDZZ010000026.1, forward strand.
GTTGGATCACTCCATTCCTGCAGTTCAGCACCAAACTCTTCTGACAGGTGCTGGACACGCCAGCACGATGCACACATGAGAATTTCCATACTTCACGGTACACTGGGTCTCCGGTGAGCCCTAACTAGGACCAGTCCCAGAAGTACCAGGCAGTCCACCCCAGACGTCGATTGTTGGATATGAATCCAATATAAGTAACATAATGATTTAGAAGTGAAATTGCCGATGCTAGGGCGGAGGCAACCAGTTTAAAAGTAAAGATGAATGCCGATCCCATACCAGGCCGCTCGTTGCAAATAGAACTGCCCGTCTGGTGAAGGTCCGGAATAATATTCCCCGAGGAGCTGGATCTGGCGGTCACCAATGCGGGCGTTCTCGAACTGCACACCTGCCATGATGGAATGGCCGACCTGCCACCCGGTTCGCTCGTTACACTGAAAATCGGCATAAGCGACCGGACGAAGGCGCCCACCCAGAAACGTCCTGGTACTGACCAACTCTGCCCCCCATTGACTCGTACCTCGCCCTAGATCTTCCGGAAAGCGATGGACGATGAATCCTCCGCCGCCATAGACCCGAAGCCATTGGAACACCTGATAGGATAGTTTCACATCCAACTCTTCGTAACTGAGATTCACTCGCGTGATACCCGGGTTGTTCAACAAGAACTCGTCTCCAAGATGAGAACTTTGATGCTGAAGCCGGATGAATCCGGAAAATGGTCCATTCCGGTAGCTGCTCAAGAATCCTACACGGTAATCCGCATTGACGAGATCGATTGACTGGGCACTGACGTCAAAGATGCTGAAGACACCGGCCTGTACCCCGAATTCCCACTCTCCGTCCATGAAGGCTTTGTTGCGGTAAATCGCAAACGTCTCGCCAAAATTCGCGGCAAAGACACCGGCAAGGTTCAAACCTTGTGTAAACTGCCTGTAGCTTGCTCCAAACTGGGGCCACCGCGGGTCGGCATGGATTGGAGCGAATAGTGTGCCGCGCGGCAGCCATTTAGCTCCCGGCTCTGGAATAGATGCGTGAGACGCTTGATCTTCCGGCGAAATGGTGGACGGATCGGCGGGGCGGATTTCGACCTGTGTGACTCCCGGCACCTGCTTGATGGCTGCGACGACTTTCCCTCGATCGATGTTGGTCAGAGTTTTCGTCGTCACCAACACGGAGCCGTCGTGCACCTCGACTGCAGCGTCCGTGACGTTGAATTCATGTTGCAAAATTGCCGACGCATAACCGGCGATGAACTCGTCTGAGGCCCACGCGGGGACGGTTCCACAGAGAGCGCACAACACCACCGCGCAAAGAAACGATGCCACCCCGATTGTTGCGCCCATGCCATGCTCTAGCTCGATGGATATTGTATCCCGTATCTGATCTCTCACGGGATACGCTTCGTCGCTTCAGAAGTGGAAGTTCAGTCCGATCGTGATCATGTGACCGTTGTCATTGAACTTCTTGTCGACGACGTTCTGATCTTTGGACTCGATTCTTTCCAGCCAGATGTACCGATAGGTGCTGTCAATGGACCAATGCTTGTTCAAAAAGAATTGTAGACCGCCCCCGGCGTGAAAGCCGAACCGGTTTTGCGTATCGTCAAAGTTCCCCGGCCCCTTGACCGTCGAATAGTACCAACCGCCTCCACCGAGAATAAAAGGCGCCAGTCTCATCGTGCCGAACGGATAGATCAACGCGGAGACTTGTACGGGATAGCTATGAACTCTGGTATTGCCGAAATCGTTTCGTCTGTAATCGGCAGAACCCTCGAAGGCTAGAAAGCGAAACGCATACAGCCGGACCTGTGCGCCGCCATACCACTCACCGCTTGCGTCCTTCGGATCGTAATAGGTCGCCCTGCCTCCGATGGAAACCGGTCCGATGTTCACTTGTTCGAATAGTCCTTCAGCGCCTGCGGCAGGGACTGCGATCATCATGGCCCACACGACAAATCCGAACAGGCATGCGGAGCGGACAGGTCTGTGAAGTGGCCGCATGGCTGTTACTCCTTTCATCCTGTATTTCGGGCTGTCATGTGGCCACAAAAAAGCGGACCGACGCGGTTGGCCGGTCCGCTTCTATGTGCGGGTCGTTACTTGTTCATCTTGGCCATGCCGGTCTGTGCATCAACGTAGACCGTCTGGCTCTTATTGTTGTGATCAATAACCTCGATCTTCCAAATCGTTCGTCCGTCATCCTTGCCCAAGTCGGCCTCGGCGGCCTTGCCGGGGACGACTTTAATGGCGCTCTTAACGGCTTCCTCCAAAGGAATCTTCGCAGCCGCGACGAGCTCCTTGTTGGATTCGAACAGTGCCCAGGCCGGTCCCGCTGCGAGCACCAAGACTATGAGGCTGGAAATTACCACTCTTAACATGGTGACCTCCTCTTCAGACGTGTTACCTGACAGGCTCCCGTTCCACCTGTTCCGGCTTGTTGCCCTGGAACCACTTATCCGCC
>JARDZZ010000130.1 GCA_029240595.1 Nitrospira sp.
ATTTATACGGTTTGATGATCCCGCTCGATTCCGGCAGCGTGCTCGTTGATGCAGGGGTGGGGCAAAGCGATTTGACGCGAGCGGAAGTGGTGAATCACACATATCGGGCAGGCCAAGCGAGTCCTCTAGGCCGACGGCCGCCACTCATGATCGGTGTCGGACGCGCTCGCGAACGACTCGTCCAGGCTCGCCATGCGGTGCTGCTCTTACAGCGCGAGCTCGCCTCGGGATTTGTCGGCCGCCTCTCAGCGATGCCGCCGCTGGCTATTGGATGGAACCAGGCCGATTGGATGAGCTCCCTCCCCTTTAAGACCGGATCGGTGACCCGTCTTGTCTGTAATCTCTCACTGGCCTATGTCCCATCTCCGGCGATTGCGCTGCAGGAATGGCATCGAACGCTGCATCCAGAAGGTTCACTGATCGTCACGACGTTCCACCCGGACACCGACCTCTCGCCGCTCTATCGACGCCATCTCAGGCAGGCCAACCAGGACGAGTTCAGCGCCCAAGCTCAACCACTCCTTCACTACTTTGCCCGCTTACGCGAAGCGATCCGCCACCGGCTTCTTCATACGTTCGACGAAGCCGGGCTGGCTTCCCTCCTTCGGCATTGCGGCATCGAGTCCTTTCGCATTCTTCCCATTTTTGACGGCCAAGCCCTGGTCGCCGTCGTCGGGAAACAGAATTCCTCTAGCTCCATTCGCTAGGCCGGTGTATACTCCACCGCTGTACAACTTTGAACATCCAATTCGTCTCCAGATCCTTAGGCGGCGCTAAGCCGACAAAGCCGATGCATCGTTGTGCCTCCCTCTCACTATGAGCGCACGCCCGACCGAGATGGGTTCAGACGCGACGCCATCGTCGATTGAGCTTTTGGATTCGGTTACTCGTTTTTCCCATGAAATAGGCACCCTGTCGGATCTTGAAGCATTGGGTGAACGAATTATCCGGGAACTGTGCCGAGTAAGTTCCACGCGTCACGGCGCGCTCTATGTGCTGGATCGCGAACACGAGCATTACCGGCGTGCCTGCATCGTCGGTGTCACGGCCGAATCCTGCTGTCCCGCTATCCTGGCGGTCACTGACACCATCCCCCAGCACCTGTTTTCGGCTCCACAGACAGTGACCCGGTCGTGCTGTGTCCCAATTCGACGGGGAGACGCTTCGAACGAGGCAGGGACGATGCCATTCGAGTGGGCCTTACCGCATGTCAGTCGTGGCCGTCTCATCGCGTTCTCGCTTTTTGGTCGCAGCCTCTCCCAAGACTCTGACTCTCCATCCACCGTGTCGCTCCTGAATGCCCTCGCCCAAGCCGCCACCAACGCCCTCGACACGCGAATGTTGCTGGAAGACCTTCAGCGGTCACATCTCTTGATGAAGCGCACGGACCGTTTGAAATCTCTTGAAACGATCGCCGGAGGATTTGCGCACGAAATCCGCAATCCGCTCACCTCCATTAAGACCTTCATTCAGCTTGCTCCCGAACGCAAAGATGATCCGGATTTCATCCGCGAATTTAGCCGCGTTGTGCTTGACGATGTCTATCGCATCGAACGCCTTATCGAGGAAATTTTGGATTATGCCAGGTACATGGAACCAAAGCTGACCGAAGAGGACCCGAACGACATTGTCTCCTCCTGCCTGTATTTCATTGAAGTCAAAGCGGACAGCCGCGGGATCAAGATCGAAAAAGAGTTGGTGTCCGATCTCCATCGTGTCATGCTGGACCGTCAGCAAATCAAACAGGTGTTTCTCAATCTGTTCCTGAACGCCTTGGATGCGATGAGGGAAGGCGGCGGGGTGCTGCGCGTTCGGACGAGGAATCTGATCAAGCCAGGCGGAACGTCGTGGGTGCAGATCGAGACCCAGGATACGGGTCATGGGATTCAGGAGGCCAATCTGGAACACATTTTCGATCCGTTCTTCACGACGAAGCACGAGAGCGGTGAACATGAAGGGACCGGCCTCGGTCTGACGATCGTGCACCAGATCATCGAGGAACATCACGGCGAAATTCAAGTAACGAGTACGGTGGGCAGCGGCACGACATTTCTTGTTAACCTTCCGGCCATTCCATCATGACGACAAAAAACGGTATCGAATCGGGCCTCAAAAAGCGCGTGCTATTGGTCGACGACGAAGCGCGTGTCCGGGCGTCGCTGAAAGCGGTGCTCGAGCCGAATTATGAGGTGATCCAGGCGGCCGATGCCCAGGAAGGGCTCGACTTGTTCCACAAAGAAGCGCCGCATGTTGTGCTGCTCGACGTGATTCTCCCAGGGACGGACGGATTGTCGGTGTTGCAGACGCTGCGAACGGAGCAGAACACCACGCCGGTGATCATGCTAACCGGAACAAAATCCGTCAAGACGGCGGTCGATGCGATGAAACTCGGCGCCGCCGATTACCTCTCGAAGCCGTTCGACGTCGAAGAGCTGCGTATTGTCGTGGATCGCGCGCTCAACTCTCACGAACTTGAACGCGAGGTCAAACAGCTTCGAGCACAGGTCACCCAGCGGTACGCGTTTCACAACCTGATCGGAAAGAGCCGTCCGATGCAGGAAATTTACGGCAAAATCGAACAGGTTGCCGACAGTCGTACCACCGTGTTGATTACGGGCGAAAGCGGCACCGGCAAGGAATTGGTGGCCAAGGCTCTCCACTACAACAGCGGCCGACGAGACCGTCCGTTTGTCGCACTGAATTGCGCCGCCCTCCCGGAAACCCTGATCGAAAGCGAACTTTTCGGCCACGAAAAAGGCTCCTTCACGGATGCCACGGCGCGTCGCGTGGGGCAGTTTGAACTGGCCAACAGCGGTACACTATTTCTCGACGAAATCGGCGACCTCAGCGCGATGACCCAGGCGAAGTTGTTGCGGGTCCTGCAGGAACGCGAATTTACGCGGATCGGCGGCGTGCAGGCCATCAAAGTGGACGTGCGAATCGTGGCGGCAACCAACAAGAACCTCGAGGAACTGGTCCGGAAAGGCCAGTTCCGCGAAGATCTCTACTACCGCATCAATGTGATTGCGCTGTACCTCCCGCCCCTGCGCGAACGCGGTGAGGACGTGCCCCTGCTGGCCAAGCACTTTCTGTCGAAAAGGATTGAGGAGGATCACCGGCCCAGTCAGGATTTTTCCAAGGAGGCTATCGACCTCCTGGCACGGTACCCATGGCCGGGCAATGTCAGAGAAATGGAAAACATCATCGAACAGGCGTTCATCTGGTCGAAGGGGTCAGACGTGGTCACGCCGGAACATCTCCCGACCATTCTCCGTAACGACACAAGATCGTCCTCCCTTCGGGACGATACTTTGGCCGGACGGCTATCGCTGGAAAAAGCCGTCATGGAATTCGAACGTGAAATCATCCTGGATGCGCTGAAAAAGAATAATTATGTGCAAACTCACGCTGCCAGCCAACTCGGTATCAGCCGGCGAATGCTGAAATATCGGATGGATACGCTGGGCATCGGCCGTCCGGACGGTGAATCGCCTCCTGAGCCCGAACCCGTTGCGCAAGAATAACAAGCCGTCCATCCGCTCCAAGAGATCGACCCCGCCAATTCTTGCCTCGCTGAGACTCTAGGTATTCATTCATACGTGGAACAATATATGGGGGCCCTGGCAGCGAACGACCACATCTACTAGAAGTTAGATGTATAACTGGCTGAAAAAGATGATATATTACTTGACAGGTTACGTATTCCAGGGTACATGAGCGGTTAATATGACCATCCCTGCACTCCGGAACATGCCGGCACAGAAGCCCACAGTCCTCGTCATTGATGACGAAGCCGGGCCTCGCGACGCATTGAAAGTCATCCTGCGCCCCTTCTTCAATATCCAATCAGCGGAATCGGCTCAAGCGGCCATTAACGTATTGAACCATCAGCAAATCGACCTGATTACCCTCGATCAGAAACTGCCCGATCGGCAAGGGATGGACCTCTTACAAGAGATCAAACAGGATCATGCCAATATTGAGGTGATCATCATCACGGGCTACGGTAGTTTAAAGTCAGCGATGGAGGGCATCCGACACGGGGCAGCGGGCTACCTGCTCAAGCCCTTCAATGTCACGGAGCTCATCACGCTCGTCAACCAGACACTCGAGAAGAAGCAGCGGCTCGACTACCTCCGTCGTTTTTTGGCGACGTCCACCGGTCTTTGGGGCACCGATCGGGAATGCGCACAGGCCTGGCACGAGATGCGTGAAGGATATGAGGCCATCGGCAAATGCAGCGGACAGGGCCTCTCCGCACATGACGATGCCAGCAATTTGCTGCCGATGCTGTCCGACCTCCTGGAAGCGAAAGACCGCCAGCTCCTAAATCATTGCAGTCGCGTCAGTTTTTACGCCACGCTGCTGGCTAACCGGACGAATCTCACAGTGGAGGAACAGAAATCACTTGCTCTTGGGGCGTTTCTCCATGACATCGGGAAGGTCGGGAAAGAAGCCTATCGATTTGCGGACGACGAAATCGTCGCAACCAACACCACTCATGAGCTGCGATCCCACCCCGAAATAGGGGCGAAGTTGGTGGCTCCGCTCGGGTTACCCGCAGCGACTGGCCAGATCATTGCTTATCACCACGAGCGGTGGGACGGGTCAGGCTACCCGCACGGCTTAAAGGGAGAAGGAATTCCTATTCTGGCCAGGATTGTTTGTCTCGCCCAGACATTCGATCACCTCACCGCCGAACTTCCAGACCGGATCGCGCTTCCCATCGATGATGCGAGCAGCTTCATTGCGGCTCGCGCCGGTAGCTACTTTGACCCCCAGCTCACCGGCTTGTTCACGCAGGTTGTTCAGGAATGCAAGGCCTCATTGCCGGCCATGGCTATTGCCACCAGCCCCTCGACCCGCTCGGACGTCTAGGCCTCGCCTCGGTTCACCACCTCAGTTGTGTGGCCAAGTGGTGACCTCTTGCAGCCCATGAGCCGGTGCACGCACATGCGCAGCTAGCGCTTGCTCTTGGCACCGGCGATCAGTTCTGCTGCCGTCTCCCTAATTTTCTTGGTCACGGTTTCTCCCCCGAGCATCCGCGCGATTTCCTCTTCGCGGTCCACCCCGCTGAGCAACCTCACCGACGTGGTCGTCCGCCTGCCGTCTTGCCCCTTTTCCACAATCACGTGGTGCTCGGCTTGGGAGGCCACCTGCGGCAAATGAGTGATACAGAACACCTGATGGTAGGCACCGAGCTTTCTTAACCGGGTACCCATGGCAGCTGCCACCGCTCCTCCGACACCGGTATCGATCTCATCAAAGACCAGGACCGGCACCTGATCCGTCTCGGCAAGTACCGTTTTCAGTGCCAGCATGATGCGCGAGAGTTCTCCGCCTGACGCGACGCGATTCAGAGGACGAGGCGGCTCCCCGACATTGCTGGACAAGAGGAATTCCAAGTGATCACGACCGGTCGGCCCGAACCGAACGAGCTGCTCGTCTGCCGTCACCACGATGTCGAACAGGGTATGTGCCATCCTGACGGCTGCCAATTCCTTCGCGACCAGGGTGGTTAGGCGCTTGGCGGCTTCCCGGCGTTTTTTCGTCAGTTGCTTTGCCTTGTCAATGACCCGAGACTCCGCCTCCTTCAGTCGCGCCACGACGCCGGACATCTGGGCTTCATGCTGCTCCAGCATCTCCAATTCCTGCCTGGCACGCTTTCCCGTCTCCAGTACGGCCTCGGTGGAGCCTCCATATTTCGTCTTCAGCCGGTGAATCAGGTCCAACCTGTCTTCAACGGTCGCTTGTCTTGCGGGATCCGCTTCAAGATCACCGGCATACCCTCGCAGACGAGCGGTCACGTCTTTCAAGTGGATGATCGCTTGGCGAACCTGGACTTCGCACTCCTCCATGACCGGATCTGTTTGGACCAATTCCGACACAAAGCGGGCGACCGTGGCCAACTGTGGCAGAGTCCCGCGCTCGTCTTCCTGGAGCACGGCGTAAGACGATTCGGCTAGCTCGCGGAGGCGGTGAGCATGCGACAGCCGTTGTCGCTCCATGCTCAGCCTGTCTTCTTCGTCGACGGACAATCCGGCCTGCTCTATCTCCTGGACTTGGAACCGTAACAACTCTTCCATGCGTGCTCGCTCAACCCCGGCGCGGCGTAGAGTGTCGATGTCGGCTGTCAATTCTCTCCATTCGCGATAGGCGGTCTCATATTGAGTGCGCAAAGTTGCCGTCGACCCGAAGGCATCCACGGCATGCAGTTGTTTGGTAGAAGCCAGCAATGATTGCTGTTCATGCTGGCCATGGATATCAACCAGCGTACCTCCGAGGTCTTCGAGTACCCGCAGCGGGCACAGGCTGCCGTTCACGTACACCCGATGGCGACCGGAACGGGAGAGGATCCGCTTGAGAATCAGGTCAGTTTCTCGTGCGCCGATGAGGTCCTGCGCCCGCATGTGTTCGAGGAGGGGATGGCTGAGGGGTAGATGAAACGACGCTTCAAGATGGGCTTCGTCTTCCCCGGAACGAATCTGCTCTGCCGAGGCTCTGCCGCCCACCAGCAAGCCGATCGCATCGATGAGCAACGATTTGCCGGCGCCCGTTTCGCCGGTGAGAACGGTAAATCCCGACTGAAACTGGATGTGAAGCTGTTCGATGAGGGCAAAATTGACAATGCGCAGCTCGGCAAGCATCTGGCGAGTCGTAATCTCCGAATCGAGCGGATCCCGCCTTAGGAACCGTGCAGGTTAAGCGAAAGGCGGGCCAGCAAGGCCGCGGCAAGCGAAAAGGCGAGGAGGTACATACCAAGCTTCGCTTGAACCGCTCGCTTCGATCAAATGCGAGCGGATAGGTATTTTGCCCCCAGTGAATCCGCCTCCTTGAGCCTTTGAGCGACGCGAGCACGACGCTGAGGCCTTTTTCACCGACCTGCTAAGCGGAGCCGGCGTGTTGCGCCAACAGCTGATCAATCATTTCCTTGAATTGCCGTTTCGGTCTGGCGCCGACCAGCTTTTCCACGACCTGGCCGTTCTTGAAGAAGAGAATCGTCGGAATGCTCATGACCTGATAGCGACCGGCAACTTCCGGATTTTCATCAGTATTGAGCTTTCGGACCTTGACCTTGCCGGCGTATTCAGTCGCCAGTTCATCGACAATCGGAGCGACCATCTGGCAAGGTCCGCACCAGACAGCCCAAAAGTCGACCATGACCAACTCAGCAGCCTTCATGACTTCGGAATCCCACGTTGCATCCTCTACCTTTAACGCGTTACCTGCCACGTCGCATCCTCCTTCGGAATCAAATCGAACGCATCCGCCAGAACAAATCATCGTATACCAGCCCTCTTGACGGAGTCAAACGTGTGGCGCCGGTGACGCTACCATGGCCATTCAGCAGGCACACTGAACCACCATCCGTCGGGTCTCGCTTTTCGCCATGCAGTCTGTTGCGGCCATACCACTGCAACCACAGCC
>JARDZZ010000131.1 GCA_029240595.1 Nitrospira sp.
TTGAGCCAATCCAATCGTTTGAGCGCCTGATATTGAATCACGAGTGTACCGGGACTCTCTTCTTTCACGCTGAGCAGTCGCAACGCGCGGTTTTGGTCTAATCCTTCCGATGGTACCTGCCCCCCAGCCAATTGCACCCGGATGGCACGGGCGCTCTCATCTGCCGGCAGGTAGGCCTTGACTCGACAGAAGACCGTTCGTCCCTGTTCGCCTTGTTCCAGGATCTCTTGATCCTGCACGTGACGTGTGGCGAGGGTCCAAGCGATGTCGCGCAAGAGCAAGTGATCGACTATCGATGCCGTGTGCTCCCGGTAAAGGGTCGAGTTCGTGACGGCCTGGCGGAGCGCCTCTCGGCAGGCAAGATCCTTGGCATCGGCGGGTTGTTCGGAGGCTTGAATCTTGTAGCGATAGTCTCCCCAGATTTCGAGACGGGTGCTGGTTGGTTCTGCTGCCTGTGCGGTGAGCGCCAGGAGTGCAATCGCCGGAACACAAAGATGATGACCGATCATTCGATGGGCTGACATGTTCCGCCCTCCTCAGTAACAGGTGGCAAATTGTTCACCGCCCGGCGGTTATGCTACCACGCACGCGTTGTGGCTTCCACTTTCAGGACGCAGGTCACAAACCTGGCTGTCTCGGACGGCGCCGACGGTCCATTGTGTTAAGAACAGGGCCATTGATTCGTTCCAACATTTTAGTATGCGTATATAAAAATCATCTAGAACAACAACAGGATAGCTTGACTTGCGTTTCGTCTTCACGCAGACTCACGATTTATGGATGACACGGAACAAACGCTGCTCGCTGGCCTCGCTGAGCGAGTCGGCATTGCGGCGGAATATCACGATATCAGCGGTGTCCGCCACGTCACGCCCGATCACACCAAGCGCGACATCCTTCGAGCGATGGGTTTTCAGGTGGATTCCATTGCGACACTCGCCGTTGCGGTTCGCGAATGGGATGAGGCACCGTGGCGCAGGCCCTGCGATCCTGTCCGCATCTTGCACGACGAGGAAGTGGGCGCACCGGTTGCCTGTTTTTTCCAGCTTGAAGACGGGAAGGAACGCTCGGTCGTTGTGAAGTGGGAGTTGAAAGACGAATCGGGCGAGTTGTTGCAGCAAGGCCAAGCCGGGCCGGGCCTGGCCGCGACTGAAGTGAAGTTTATTGACGGCGCCCGGCGCGCACGAGTCGAACTACCCGCGCCCAAAGGTCTGTCGCTTGGATACTACGATCTCATTATTCGCGCCGAAGGCCTGGTCGGTGGTTCGACCGGCACACTCAGACTGATCGTGGCGCCGCGGCAATGCTATGTCCCTACGGCATTGGAGGTAGGTCAACGTTACTGGGGCCTTGCTCTTCAATTATACTCGCTGTCCTCCGGACGCAATTGGGGTTGTGGAGATTTTACGGATCTGAATAGGATTGTCGAATGGGCTGGAAAATCGGGCGCCGCCCTCATCGGCCTCAACCCGCTGCACGCCATCCGCAACACTGCGCCGCACCACACGAGTCCGTATGCGCCGTACAGTCGGCTGGCGATTAACGAATTATACATCGACCTCGAACGGCTTCCGGAGTTCTTCGCCTCGGAGGAGGCGCAACAGCAGTATCGAGCGCCGGAATTTCAAGCCAAGCTTCAAGCGCTGCGCGAGAACCGGCGCGTGGATTATGATGCGATCGCGGCTGCTAAGCGCACAATGTTGGATCTGGCTTATCGGCAGTTCCTCAAAGAGGCTTACACCGGCGTGGAGCCAAATCTCGAGCCCCAAACGGCCCGGGCCAAACTGCTCGAGCGATTTATTCAGGCTGAAGGCGAGGCGCTCGAACTCTACGCAATCTTCCAGGCACTTGAAGAGGAGCGGCGTTTGATCCAGTCGAAGCACGTCAGTTGGCAGGAGTGGCCCAAGCAGTTTCTGTCGCCGGGATCCGCCGCAAGAGAATACGGCAAACGCCATCGGAAGCGGATTCGTTTTTTCCAATACATCCAGTGGATCGCCTCAGAACAACTTCGTGACGTCCAGCGCACAGCCGAGGCCGCGGGGATGCCGATTGGTGTCTATAACGATCTGGCGTTGGGTGCGGAACGCACGGGAGCGGAGGCATGGATGTACCAATCTGTGCTTGCGCTGAATGCTGAGTGCGGTGCTCCGCCGGACGCGTTTGCGCCTGAAGGGCAGAACTGGGGGCTGCCGCCGATCAATCCGGTGGCATTACGGCCGAGTCGCTATGAGCTGCTGATTCAACTGCTCCGACGGAATATGCGATTTGGAGGCGCCATCCGGCTCGATCACGTGATGGCGCTATGCCGGCTCTTCTGGATTCCCAAGGGCAAGGCTGCAGCAGACGGCACGTACGTCCATTATCCGTTCGAGGATTTGTTGGCGATCATTGCTTTGGAAAGTGTTCGATCTAAGACAATCGTCATCGGGGAAGATCTCGGCACGGTTCCCGATTGGGTCAGAGACCAATTGTCGAAAGCCGGTGTGCTGTCATATCGAGTCTTTTATTTCGAGCGGGGTGGCGATGGATCCTGGAAGGCCCCGAATGAGTATCCGCAGCAGGCGCTCGCCGTCGTGACGACGCATGATTTACCTACATTAACCGGTTTTTGGTCCGGCGAGGACATTCAGCTACGCGCAGGCTTGGGCGCATTCGGTGATGAGGCTGGTCGTCGTCAAGCCTGGGACGAACGGCAACGCGACAAAGGACGTATGTTGGCCGCTCTCAAGCAGGAGGGACTGTTACCCGATGGCGTCACCGATGATCCGGCGGCGGTGCCCGCCATGACGCCAGCGTTGTGTCGGGCAATCCATACCTATCTGTCGCGCACGCCGTCATGGCTTGTGCTTGCGAACATCGAGGACGGCCTGGAGGAAATTTCGCAGACGAACCTGCCTGGAACGGTCGAAAACCATCCGAATTGGCGGCGAAAGTACGCCAGCTCCATTGAAAATCTGGTCGGTGATGAACGACTCCGAGAGCTTGGCGCGACCTTGTGTTCGACCCGCCCGATCTGCTTAGACTCTGCAGAACGGACTCTGCAATAACTCTGGCAGCCTTGTGCGAGACACGAAACTGCACGCCCGCCTGGAGGCCCTGTTCCGACAGCCGGTAAGTGAAGCCGTATCGCGGAGCCTCTGCTGTCGCCTGTGGGTGGCTTGAGTCCTTCAGGATCAAACATGCCCAAGCAGAGAAATTGGGTCATTCTTACCATCGCAGCAGCCGTGTTTGTCGTCATCGTGGTGTTGGAAACCGTCGCGCCGGCGAATATTGTCGGCGCCTATGCCTTCGTATTGCCGATTCTGCTGGTCGCCACGCTTCATAGCCGTCCCTTAATGCTGGCCACCGTTGCGGCCTGCGTCGCCGCGACGTACCTGGGTCTGCTGCAGCCAACGAAGCCGGGCCGCTTCCAGGCGGCCGTCATCAACCGAACGGTCGTGGCCGGCGTCTTGCTGATTGTCGCCTACGTGTTGATGACTCGAGAAGAGCGCAAAGTGCGGGAGGAAACAGCGCGCCAGGCTTTGGCACATCAAACGGAAAGTCTACTGCGAGCGAACGCCTTATTGGTCGATGCCAAGGACCAGTTGAATCGCTCGGAACGGTTGGCGGCAGTTGGGCAGTTGGTGGCATCAGTGGCCCACGAAGTGGGAACGCCCTTGCACTCCATCGCCTGGCACGTCCAAGCCCTTGGCGAGGAACCCAGCGTGACGCCGGACATGAAAAAGCGGATCACGGTCATTGATGAACAGCTCAATCGCGTGGTGCGCATCATCCAGGACCTCCTCTCGTCTACGAGGCAACGGAAACCGGACCCGAAATGGATGTCGGTTGACGAGGTCATCACGCCGGCCACCGTGTTGCTTGAGCCGGCTTTTCATGCCAAAGGCGTCACGTTGACGAGCGAAATGGCCATCGGCGTTCCATCGGTCTGGGCTGATGCGGAAAGGCTGCATCAGGTCCTCGTCAACTTGCTCACCAACGCACTGGCTGCAACCGGACAGCCCGGGACGGTCACCGTGCATGCGGGCGCACGTGCCGCAACGACGGAAGAACTGGAGGCCGGCCAGCGGGTCGCCCCCGACATGTCGCCGATGGTCGTCACGATTGCCGTTCGCGATACGGGTGTGGGCATGCCACAATCCGATGTTCAGCGGGCGTTCCAACCGTTTTTCACGACCAAGGAGGTTGGCAAGGGGACAGGCTTGGGTCTATTCTTGAGCCGGGAAACCGTCCAGGCTCATGGCGGGACATTGTCGCTGATGAGCGAACAGGGACGAGGAACAACGGTCACGATCAGCCTGCCCGGCAAAGTCTTCGTGCCGGAAGGGCTGGCCTAGGGGAGGTCATGCAGGCAGCGAAAATCTTAGTCGTCGATGATGATGCCGTGGCTCGGGAGCTTTTGGCCGAGGCGCTGAAGAAAGAAGGGTACGATGTCGAAGCCTTCGGCAGCGGCGAGGCGGCCATTGCCAGGGGACGGGAAGGCCGGGTCGATTTGGTTCTTACGGATATCCGCATGGGCGCCGTGGACGGATTGACTGTTCTGCGAGAATTCAAGCGCATGAGCCAGGACACCGCGATCGTAGTTTTGACCGCCTTCGGATCGTTGGAGGGTGCGATTGAGGCGATCAAGCAAGGGGCGTACGACTATCTGGCCAAGCCCTTTAAGAAGGAGGAGATCAAGCTCGTCGTTCAACGCAGCCTCGACCACTGCCGCCTGTTACGGGAGAATACAAAATTCCGTGAAGAACTCAAGAGTAAGGACGAATGGTCGCCGCTGGTCGGAAGCAGCCCGGCGATGCTGGAAGTCTACAAGCTGGTTGCTCGTGTGTCCGAGAGCAAGAGCACGGTGTTGTTGCAAGGAGAGAGCGGGACAGGGAAAGAGTTGATCGCGCGCGCCATTCACGGGAACAGCCCGAGACGCGACAAGCCTTTTGTCCCGGTGAACTGCGGAGCCTTGCCTGACACGCTGCTCGAATCGGAAATGTTTGGCTACGAGAAGGGCGCGTTCACAGGGGCGGTCGGGACGAAGACGGGCCTGTTCGAATCGGCCAGCGGCGGCACGCTGTTTCTCGACGAGGTTGGCGAGCTCGGACAGGCTCTGCAAGTCAAGTTGTTGCGCGTCATGCAGGATCATGAGGTTCGCCGTGTGGGTGGGACACATTCCATCAAAGTGGACGTGCGGATCATTGCCGCGACCAATCGGGACTTGGAACAGTTCGTTAAGGAAGGGAAATTTCGCGACGACCTGTTTTATCGCTTGAACGTCGTCCGGATCACCTTGCCGTCCTTAACCGAACGACAGGAAGACATTCCCATGCTCGCCCATTATTTTCTCCAGAAGTGCGCCACCGGCACGACAACTCCCGTGCGAGGTTTTCATCCGGATACCATGGAGCTCTTGAACCGATATCGGTGGCCGGGCAACGTTCGCGAGTTGGAGAATGCGATCGAACGCGCTGTCTCCCTCAGTCACGGCCCGCTTTTGACGCCGGATGATTTGCCTGCTGCAATCAGACAGGCTCCGATTCATGCGGAGGCCAAGCCGGAGTCGCCGGACGTGACCGAGCCGGTGTGTCTTACACTCGAGGAAGTTGAGAAGCGGCATTTGGTACGCGTGCTCAAGGAAACCAAAGGGAACAAGGTCAAAGCGTCCAAGATCTTGGGTATCGACCGTCGGACCCTTTATCGCATGGCGGAACGTTTTGGACTGGATCTCGGGGATGAAGGCGAGGGCACCGAGAAGGAGACTGGGTAGGTATTAGAGAATGTGCAGGGCGTTCTTGATCAACCGAAGTTGATTCTCCGCACTCTGAGGCAAGGGCGTCGACGAATCCTCCCACCGCGTAAAGATTCCATCCTTTCCGTCATATTGAACGTGCAGTCTGAGTCTGGTTGTGTGCTCGTCGGTGGGTGTGACAAACGCATCGATACGACTTCTGCCTGTGCCGAAGCGCCAGTGCAATAACCCATCCCAGGGTCCACTGATTTCTTTCCGGTATGAAGTTGTCAGATTCTGGTCGTCCTCTCGCTCCACTTCGTATCCGCCGTCGGTCAGCACCTGGATGACCGCCATCCGAACGTCCGTGGACGATGCAGACAACGTGACGTCGATGACGTCGGGTTCATGGGGGATAGGCGGCCCGGCGCAGGCCACGCCGGTGAGCAACGAGAGGGTAACCAGGAGCTGAGTGCTGCGCAAAGTCACTTGGACTTCGTGTCCTTTAACCGGTACACAAGATGGGTATCCGTTTGTGAGACTCCGTCGATCGTATGGATACGGCTCAGAACCAGTTGCGTCAATGCATCTTGGTCGGGCACTTCGACGACGGCGATGATATCCGGCTTCCCCCAGCACGGATCAATCGTTTTGATCTGCTTAATCTCTCCGAGGGCTCGCACGACACGGCTAGTTTGCCCCGGCAAGACGTGAATCAAAATATACGCACGGTCGGCCATGACCACTCCACCGTCTACCGGTGCATGGATCGTACAAGGCACCGCCGGAATGGCAGGCTCTTTGCCAACGTAGCGGATACCTGAAGCACCTGTCAATGTGGCGGAAGCGGGTCCAGGGCGTTGATACTGACCGGCGCTAACGGGTTTCGGTCTCTTCATGCCTGCCTCACTTTGGTGCGACGACAATGTCGACGGTAAACTGTTCACTGGTGCTGGTCAGTTCGCTTTCTATCCCTCGCGGGTTCCCAATGCGGCCGTCCGGGTCGTAGATAAAACACAGCAGGGAGGTGCATCGACCGCGAGCCCGATACCGCTCGATGTCCGTCCGCACCTGGTCTTTCAAGTCCGTCATCGTGAGTCCGGCGCGTGTTTTCTTCGCGACGACTGCCAGACGGTCGTGATTCAGAAGAAAGGTCGTCCGAGAGGCTCCGTTCGTATACTCTGGCGTCCATTCGTCCGTGCCGATGTCGTCAAACTGCACGCGCAAAAGGGCGTGAAGCAGATCCTGCACATCTGATTCATCTTCGACGCTCACGCTGGAGCGGTATTCGCCTCGCAAGCGTAGCTGCCGCGCGACAAAGTGAAAGCGCTGGCAGATGTTTTTCGCGATTGGCAGATGGTCCGCTTCAGGCGGCGTAGCGTTCGATACCGAGACGGATGGCGAAGGCGAACTCGCCGTGGAGGGTGTTGATGGCTGTGACGGTGCCACGTCTTGCGTCGTCGAATACCTGACCGGTTCAGATGGTGGCCGTGCAGGTGGTGAAGGTGAAGGAGGCGGCACAGCTGCGCTTGGTGCGGGAACTATCGGCATCGGTTTCGTCTCCTGCGTTCGAAACAACGATGAGATGGGCTCGATGGGTACTCGTGGTGGTATCGATTGAG
>JARDZZ010000001.1 GCA_029240595.1 Nitrospira sp.
TCCCCGACTTCGGCACGATAACCGTGCATTACATGCCGGATCGTGAATGCCTCGAACTAAAATCACTAAAAATGTATATTCATGCCTACCGGAACATCGGCATTTTTTATGAGAACTCGGTCAATCGGATTCTCCAAGATATTGCCAGAGCCTGCCGCCCTGTTTGGGCGCGAGTCACCGGCACGTTCGCGGCCCGAGGTGGACTCCGTAGCGTGATAGAGGCCCGCTATCCATGAACCACAAACCACACGAGATCGTCAGGTAGCCGCAGGGCCGACATGAGCGTTCAACGTCCTGCCAGTTTCTGACCCATCGCACACTGACGCTTCGGTACTCATGGCCACCTATGCAATCGGCGACATTCAAGGCTGCTACAAATCTCTCCAGCGTCTGCTCGACCGGATCGCGTTTGCTCCACGGTCAGACACGCTTTGGCTCGTGGGGGACTTGGTCAATCGAGGACCGGACTCCCTACTGACTCTTCGCTTCCTTCAATCTCTCGGCTCATCGGTGCGTCCCGTGCTGGGAAATCACGATCTATTTTTATTGGCCGCCGCAGAAGGCATTGTGACACTCCGCCCGAAAGACACCATTCAAGATGTCTTGAACGCCGACGACTGCTCTGACCTCATCAATTGGCTCAGACGGCAGCCCTTGCAGCAGCGCGAAGGATCCTTCTTCATGGTCCATGCGGGACTGCACCCGCGATGGACGATAGAGCAGGCGATGAGCTTGGCCAAGGAGGTCGAGGGCGTCTTGGCCGGCCCGGACTACAAAACGTTGTTGCAGGAACTTTTCCATGGTCCGACCCGGCAGTGGGATCCGGCAGCCACGGGAATGGAACGCCTGGTCAGTATTGCGCGTGTGTTCACGCGGCTCAGAACCATTTCCTTGACCGGTGAAATTTCGAGTTTTTCCGGCCCTCCGGAGGACGCCCCGCCGGGTTTCATGCCCTGGTTCCGCATACCCGATCGTCGGAGCAACGAAGGGATTATCATCACAGGCCATTGGGCGGCTCTCGGTCTGCATATCGAACCGAACCTGCTTGCGATCGACAGCGGGTGCGTGTGGGGAAGACAACTTACGGCAGTGCGCTTGGAGGACCGCGCCGTTTATCAGGTCGAGTATGCAGATCGACGCGATTGAGCCCCGAGCTCCGGATCCGTCCTGGCCCCGGTACTCTCATCGCCCATTTCCATTCTATCGATTTATCCCCGGCCGGTTACCCCATCCTCGTCGAGACCCGCGAGGACATTCATATGGGGTGGAAGAGGTCAAGGCAGTCCTGCCGCGCCCCGAGCAATGGAGGGGGGCCGACGAGTATCTCTACGGAATCGATCTCTACAATTACGCCTACTGGTGGGAATGTCACGAAGTCCTCGAGCGCCTATGGCATGCCGCTGGAAGAAAGACTGAACAGGCGAATTTTTTCCGGGCACTGATTCAACTCGCTGCAGCCAATCTCAAACACTTTCTCGGCGACCGTCACGCGACAAGCAATTTGTTGGCAGCAGGTCTTGCGCGATTGGAGACGATTCCTGTCTGGTATATGGGTGTTGACGTCGCGAACCTCATCGACCATCTCCGGCAGCACAAGCAAGGGCCTGCTCCGCTCATACGCATGAATCAGAGAACGACGTCGTGACAAGCTGCGTACAAGGAGGGACAGCGCATGGAGTGTCGACAGCCCTCAGCGCCTGTTTACTGATAGGACTCGGCATCGGAGGGAAATTTCCCCTCTTCCACCTCTTCCTTATACCGGCGGAGTGCTTGCAACGCATCGGCTTTCAGGTGGGCATAAGGCTTGACGAACTTGGGAATGAACTCGTCAAACATGCCCAGCAGGTCATACAGGACCAGCACTTGACCATCACAATGAGGGCCTGCGCCAATACCGATGGTCGGGATGGCCACCTCCTCGGTGATGTTCTGCGCCAGGGATGCGGGCATCGCCTCCAGCACGACGGCGACGGCACCCGCTGCTTCAAGCGCTTTGGCGTCGGATAAGAGCATTTGTGCCTGATCCTTGCCCTTACCCTGCACTTTGTAGCCGCCGTATTGGTTGACGGATTGAGGGGTCATGCCGAGATGTCCAATTACAGGAATCCCGACCTCCGTCATCGCGGCAACCCGATCGACCATCGCAGCGCCGCCTTCCAGTTTGATTGCATGGGCGCCGGCCTGAAGGAAGCGGCCCGCGTTGCGGAGGGCATCCTCCTTGCTGGCCTGATACGACATGAAGGGCATGTCTCCGATCACCAACGACTTCTGTGCGGTCCCGGCGACAAGTTTAGTGTGGTACAGCATGTCCTCCATCGTCACGGCAAGGGTATTGGGTTTGCCTTGCACGACGACGCCCAAGGAATCACCGACCAGAATTACCTCAATGCCTGCCTGCTCGAGCAACCGGGTAAAAAGCGCGTCGTACGCGGTCACCACGATCACTTTTTTCTTGTCGCGCTTGTAGCGCTGAAGATCGGGAACGGTCATCATGTGAGTTGAGCCTTGGTAATAATTTCTCCGAGCCGATGCGTGCCCTTGATCGCCATGATATGCACGCCGTCGCAATGAGGACGGACGGCCTGAATGCTGCGAACTGCGATTTCCACACCGACGTCTTCGGACTTGTCTCCCGCCGCACGCAATTCGTCGATCATCGCCTGCGGCACTGACATGCCCGGAATGTTCGCATTCATGAATTCTGCCATTTTGGCGTTGCGCAACAAAAGAATTCCGGCCAGCACTTTGACCTTGAACGGACGAACGGCTTTCATGAAGCTCGCGAACTGGTCGGTGTTGTATATGGCCTGCGTTTGGAAAAATTGCGCGCCCGCCTTCACTTTGACCTCGAACTTCGCCAACACAGGACCGACCAGCTCGGCTTCCGGCGTCACCGCAGCCCCGATGGTGAAGGCTGTGGAGCCGTCAAGCTTGTTTCCTACCAGATCGCGCCCGTTGTTCAACCCTTGGACAAGCCCCATCACCTGGACCGAATCAAGATCATACACGGGCTTCGCGTCCTTGTGGTCACCGACAGTCGGATAGTCGCCGGTGAGACAGAGGATGTTGCGGATGCCGAGCATGTGGGCGCCTAAAAGATCCGATTGCATGGCGATCCGGTTTCGATCTCGGCAGGTCAGCTGCATGACCGGATCATGTCCCAACTCATACAGCAATCGGCACACCGGTAAAGATCCCGCCCGCATGACTGCGGCGGTGTTGTCGGTCACGTTGACGCCGTGTACGCGACCCAACAATTGCTTGGCGTTCTCTAGCACGCCGTTGATATTCGTTCCTTTCGGGGGGTTGTATTCAATCGTGACAGCGAACTGTCCCTGGTCCAGGACGTCTTTCAGTCTCTTAGGCTCCTGACTCATGACCTTACCTCACCAACATCTTCCTTTTTTCCATGAAGGAGATCGAAGCATCGGCGCCTTCCACCGCGCGCATGTACTGAGCACCGTCTTTGATTTGCAAATTCAGTGGACCCTGTGTGCGCAGTGCGCGAGCGCAGAAGGTGCCCTGATCCGACCTACTTCATCCCAGCCATTCTCTTAGCAGACTCGACCGTATTGTCCAGCAACATTGCAATCGTCATGGGACCGACCCCGCCCGGAACGGGACTAATCCAAGCGGCCTTTTGGCTGACCGAGTCGTAATCGACATCGCCACAGAGTTTGCCATCCGGCAATTTATTCGTTCCGACGTCGATCACGACTGCGCCTTCGCGGACCATATCGGCGGTGACAAATTTCGCCTTGCCGATGGCGACAAGCAGGAGTTCGGCTTCCCGGCATACCGCAGGGAGGTCCCTGGTTTTGGAATGGCAGATCGTGACGGTCGCGTGACGCTGTAACAGCATGAGCGCGAGCGGCTTGCCCACGATGTTGCTGCGCCCGACGACCACCGCACGCTTGCCTTCGATCGGGACACCGGTGGATTCAATCATTTTGATCACGCCCTTCGGCGTACAGGCCTCAAACACCGGATGGCCTTCCACGAGTCGGCCGAAATTATAGGGATGAAACCCATCTGCATCCTTATCAGGAGAGACGGCTTCCAAAATCACGCGGCTGTCGATGTGTTTGGGCAACGGCAGCTGAACGAGAATGCCGTGAATCTTCTGATCGGCATTTTTCTTCTCGATGAGCGCCAGGAGTTCTGCCTGAGTGGTATGAGCGCTCAATTTGTGGTCGTCGACGTAGATGCCTGCCAGTTCGCAGGCCTTCTGCTTGTTCTTCACATAGACGTGTGACGCGGGGTCGTCTCCAACGAGAATCGTCGCGAGACCCGGCTTCATCCCCGTCTTTGCCAACACCGCCGCAGATGCCCCGACGAGGCTTTCGCGCACCTGCTGGGCCAATGCTTTCCCGTCAATCAATCGAGCTGCCACAACGTCCTCCCATTGCACAATCCGGAGTGAGAAGGTGCGCGGTGGAGCGGAGCCCCTCTTGAGCCTGGTCCACCAGTGACTTGCTTAAGAGCACGGCACCTTAACAGGGCAATTTTAGGCAAGTCAACGTATGGGCGGAACGCGCCTCTGCACAGCATGGCAGTTGGCTTTTCCGCCGATTTCTTGACAGGTTCTCCAGGTCGCGGCTACGATGATTCCGATGTCCATCGCAACGGCACCATAAACGTCCCCCCACCTAACCCATATGATCCGTTACCTGTTCTATGTTGTCATCGGATGTGCAGGCCTGTGCCTGGCGGCCATGCCCCCTTCTGCATTCGGGCAGATCACCGTCACGAACTTGCAAACCCCCTATAGCTTTGTGACCGGCGCTTCGGGAAAAGACTATTTTATTTCGAGCGTGAATGGCGAACCGGACACCGCCGACAACAACGGCTTTATTACCAAACTCGATGGCAGCGGGACTCTCTTACATCTCAAATTTATCCAGGGCGGGGCGGATGGCGTCACCTTACACGCGCCAAAGGGAATGGCGCTGGTGGACGAGACGCTTTATGTGGCCGATCTCGACACGTTGCGTGCATTCGACGCACGCAACGGGAAACCGGTTGCCTCAATCCATGTGGTTGATGGGAAGGCACTGGTTCATTTGACCGACGTGGCTTACGACGGCGTGGGGCTGTTGTACTGCTCGGATCAGCACGCCAATCGAATTTATCGTGTCGAGTTGCCCTCGCAGAAGGTCACCCTGTTGGTGGCCGATCCTGCATTGGCCGGGCCCGCTGGGTTGGCGGTACATCCAAAATCCGGCGAACTCATTGCCGTCAGTTGGAACAAAGGTAAAATATTTGCGATCAGCCCGACCGGGACAGTCTCCGAGCTCTTTTCCAACGGCTTTTTCTCCAGCCGCTTCTCGAACCTGCGTGGGGTGGACTTCGATCGGTGGGGCAACATGTACGTGTCCGACTTCACGACCGGCAAAGTCTGGCGGATGACCTGGGACAAACGGTTTCAGGTCATCGCCGAGTATCTGCCTACGCCCGGCGACCTCAGCATTGATCGCACGAACAATCTGATTCTGGTCCCCTACGAGTTCGCCCATGCCGCCGAGATGAATGGTCTGGAAGCCCCCGCTGACGGCAAGCCCAAATCTGAAAAGCGGACGCTGGCGGATTACGGTTTCATTCCTCCGCCGCCAAAGCCGGCGGAAGGAGCGCCAAGCAAATGAGCGCTTGCGCCTATTGCCAACAGCGAAAAGGCAAGCGGCCTTGTCCCGCCTTAGGGGCCATCTGCAGTCAGTGCTGCGGGGAGCACCGTCTCGTGCGGGTCTCATGCCCGCCAGACTGTCTGTATCTTGACGCGGGCAGCGACTATCAACAGAAACGATTGAGCGAACAGTTCATGCCGGTCCGACGGGAGTTTTACAGGGAGATCAGCGAAGTGGGAGGCGAACAGGCGGTGGCCCTCTACAATCTGATAGAAGTCGTCATGTTCAGTTACTTTCACGGCCGTAGAGACGGCCTGGACGCCGAAGTCGTGACCGCCATCCAAGCGCTGCGACGCACGCTGAGTCCACTGCATGTGCCCTCGGCGCCGATGCCCGTCTTCGCGGAACATCTCAAGAAAGAGTACGAGACCTTTAAGAAACAGAACCCTCAGCAAATCGCCGACAGCTCGACCGCTCCCGATGTCCTTGATCGGGCCATTCGATTTGTGTCCGGGTTCTCCGGAAATGACTTCCAATCGCGTCGATTTTTAAGTGGTCTAATCGGCTACGTGAAAATGTACCACCCGGAGATCGCGGCACACTTAACCAAGCAGCATCAGGCCGGCCATATCGTCCTTCCCGGTCAGTCGTTCATGCCGCCGGCAGCGAGTGAACCGCATACTCATGGACCGGGATGCAGGCACCATCACTAGAGGTAGACCGCGATGACCGTCGAAAAAGCGAAGAAAGTTCGAAAATCCCGTCGCGTGGACCTGCGTTGCCAACTTGGATTCTCTTCCGAAGAAATCGAAGGAGACGCCCATGTGACGAATATCTCCACTGGCGGGTGTCGGGCGGAGTCTGAAATCAACGTCGCGGAGGGATTACAATTTGTCGTCTTGCTTCATCTTCCTGGACAAACTCCTCTCAAGATTGAGCGTGCCTCCGTACGCTGGGTCAAAGGCAACAGCTTCGGATTGAGCTTTATCCTCTTCCTCCCATCTGAACGGGCGAAACTCCAACATTATCTGGAAGCGATCAAGTAACCCCGATCATCCATTCACTCTAAAATCGTCACGGTCATTTCAATCCGATCGTTCGGGAGATCCCGTTCATTTCTCGGCAGATTGGCGATCTTGTCAGCCACACCTAAACCCCTCGCCACTTCGCCAAAGACCGTGTACTTACGGTCGAGAAAGAACGAATCCTCAACGACGATAAAAAACTGAGACCCGGCCGTATCCGGCTCCCCGGCTCGCGCCATCGACACGATGCCTCGCTTGTGCGGCGTATCGCTGAATTCAGCCTTCAACAAAATCGGATCACCCTTTTCGTCCTTGGGTCCCCCCTGGCCGAACGTGTCCTTTCTGAGCGAGTACTTGGTATTGGGGTCGCCGCCCTGAATCATAAAGCCTGGAATGACGCGATGGAAAATTGTCCCGTTATAGAAACCGGACTTCGCCAGTTTGATGAAATTCTCGACGTGGTTAGGGGCGAGATCTGGATATAACTTAAGTTCCATTTCTCCGAACCGAGTTTTGATGATGGCTCTCGGGCGAGGGTCCGGAGGCGGTACGGCCGCCTTGAGGTCGCTTTTGCCGGAGCAGCCGGCAGAGACATTCATGGCCATGATCATCGCGGTGATGAGCATGAGACCGCTTCTTTTCCCCACTAGCCGTCTCCTTCCTGCACCCTGACCATCTATTCGACGACGACGGTCATCTCGGCGCGTTCGTTCGGGAGATCGCGCGCATTTCTCGGGAGATTGACGATCTTATCGGCCACTTCCATTCCTTTCACGACTTCGCCGAATGCCGTGTATTGCCCGTCCAGAAAGTTGGAATCTTTGATGACGATGAAGAACTGCGAGCCCGCACTATTGGGGTCGTTACTGCGCGCCATCGAGACAATCCCGCGGCGATGCGGTGTGTCATTGAATTCCGCCTTGAGCTTGTCACTCGGTCCACCCATACCGTAGGTCTCGGGCTTCTTCGGATCTTTCGTGTTCGGATCACCCCCCTGAATCATGAAACCTGGAATCACGCGATGAAAAATGGTTCCGTTGTAATACCCTGACTTAGCCAGCTTGATGAAATTCTGAACATGGTTTGGGGCCTTGTCGGGGAAAAATGCGATTTCCATGTCTCCGAATTTGGTCTTGATCACGGCTTTTGGCGCTTTGCCTGCGCCCGTCTCGCCGGCGACTCCGGCGGGTCCAACAAGAGTCCAGGCTGTTGTCATAACGCTCACTGCCATCGCCAGTCTCATCACCAGTCTCTGCATGTGCGTACCTCCATCATGATTCTATGTGGCCTTTATCATACCAACCCCGCCGACCGTCAAGCTTCATGCAATGCTTGCTTGGCTGCAGACTGCTCGGCTTCCTTCTTGCTGCGTCCGGTTCCTCTGCCGACTACTTTCCCGTTGACGGCAACTTCCACTTCGAAGATTTTGTCGTGATCTGGTCCGGACTCACGAACGACTGTATAGGAGGGGAGACTGTCGAAGCGTCGCTGACACCATTCCTGGACCTGCGTCTTGTAATCGTCCTCACCCGGACGATGCTGTTGAGTAACCACTTGCCTCAATTCGCGCTCCAACAATCCGATCACGACGCGGCGGGATGATTCGAGCCCGCCATCGAGATACACCGCGGCGATGAGGGCTTCCAGCGCATCAGCAAGCAGCGAATCTTTTTCGCGCCCTCGAGACAGCTCCTCGCCGCGGCCAAGCCGCAGACAGTCTCCCACTTTGAGGTGTCTGGCGACATGAGCGAGCATCGATTCACTGACCAGTCGAGCCTTATGCTTCGAAAGAGCGCCCTCGGATGATTGCGGCAGCAATGCCGCGAGTTGCTCACTGACGACAAGCGACAACACGGCGTCCCCCACAAATTCCAGCCGCTCGTTGTGCGAGCCTCCTGTGGTCTTCCGTTCGTTGATAAATGACTTGTGCGTCAAGGCCTCTTGAAGCAACACGGGATTGGTGAACCGATAGGCAAGAGCGGCTTGAAGCGAATCCAGCGGGGGAGCCGTTGTCATACAACTAGGCAGACGCCGGGAGGCGTGAATGCGTCAGGCTTCGGGCTTTTTGAAGAGCAGGCAGGCATTCACCCCGCCGAATCCGAACGAATTCGAGAGCGCCACATTGACTGTCGCAGGTCTGGCCTTGTGGGGCACATAATCCAGATCGCATTCCGGATCCGGGTGGTCGAGGTTAATGGTCGGCGGGAGAATACCGTGGTGAATGGCCAGAATGCTGAACACCGCTTCGATCCCGCCGGCGGCGCCCAGCAAATGCCCTGTCATCGACTTCGTCGAACTCACCGGGATGCGCAAGGCCCGTTCACCAAAGACTTGCTTGATCGCCTTGGTCTCAATGACATCGGCCATCGTCGATGTGCCGTGGGCATTGATGTAGCCCACCTGATCTTTCCCCATATTGGCATCGGCCAGCGCCAATTCCATACACCGCACGGCGCCCTCACCTTCTTCGGAAGGAGCGGTGATGTGATAGGCATCGCTGTTCATGCCGTAACCCACGACCTCGGCATAGATGCGGACGCCCCGCAGGCGAGCATGGTCCAGCTCTTCCAGCACGATGACGCCGGCGCCTTCACCGAGGACGAATCCGTCACGGTCTTTATCAAACGGACGACTGGCCTTTGTCGGCTCGTCATTTCGGAACGAGAGCGCTTTTGACGCGGCAAAGCCCGCGACTCCGAGTGTAGTAATCGCGGCCTCTGCACCGCCGGCCACCATCACGTCCGCCTCGCCGCGCTGGATAAGCCGGAACGCATCGCCGATGCAATGATTCCCTGTCGCGCACGCCGTAACCGCACACGAATTGGGTCCTTTGGCGCCCAACCGTATCGCCACCTGTCCGGAAGCGAGGTTGATGATGGTCATCGGGATAAAAAAAGGCGAGACCCGGCCAGGCCCTTTGTCTTTGAGCACGGTATGATAGTGCTCGATGGATCCCAGCCCCCCGATCCCTGAGCCGATGTAGACCCCGACTTTCGTCGCCTCTTCCGGCTGTACCTTCAACGCGGCATCATCCGCGGCCAATTGAGCTGCGGCCACCGCATAGTGGATGAAGGCATCCATTTTCTTGATTTCTTTTTTTTCAATGAATTGGGCGGGATCGAAATCTTTGACCTCACCGGCGATTTGGGCGTCATAGCCGGCGGGGTCGAACTTGGTGATCCGGCCGATCCCTGACTGGCCGGCACAGATCGCTTTCCACGTTTTGTCCACGCCGGTGCCGAGAGGGGTGATCACCCCGAGACCGGTGACAACAACGCGTCTCTTCGCACCGTCGCTCTTCACGTTCAGCCTTTACGATTTTTCCTTGATATAGTCCAAGGCCTTGCCGACGGTCAGAATCTTTTCCGCGTCCTCGTCCGGAATTTCAATTCCAAATTCCTCTTCCAGCGCCATGACGAGTTCGACGGTATCCAGGGAATCGGCACCCAGGTCTTCGACGAAACTGGCTTCCGACGTCACTTCGTCTTCCTCAACCCCGAGTTGCTCGGCGATAATTTTCTTCACCCGTTCATCTACTGTAGCCATAAACGTGCAATCCTCCTTCCAGATCTGTCGGTTCCTCTACTGTCGTATCCGCCGCGGGACATTGTCCGCAGTTATGTGGTCTGTATCCAAGCTCAAGCGGCGAAGGTCTATCAAGACATGAGCATGCCGCCGTTCACATGCAGCACATGCCCCGTAATATAGGCCGCATCCTCAGAGACGAGAAAGCGCACGGCGTTCGCAATGTCCGCCGGCGTGCCGAGGCGGGCAAGAGGAATTTGCTTTTGCAGCGCCTCCTTGACCTCAGGAGACAAGCCCTGCGTCATCGCCGTGTCGATGAACCCTGGAGCCACCGCGTTGACGGTGACGTTCCGGCTGGCGTATTCACGCGCCGCCGTCTTTGTAAAGCCGATGACGGCCGCCTTGGATGCCGCGTAATTTGCCTGTCCCACGTTCCCCATCGCGCCGACAATCGAAGCAATATTCACTATTCGACCATAGCGCTGTTTGGTCATGGGCTGCAAGACCGCTTTGGTGCAGTGAAAGGTGCCGTTTAAATTGACCTGAAGCACCAGATTCCAATCTTCTTCCTTCATCCGCAGTAGCAGCCCGTCGCGGGTGATGCCGGCATTATTGACCAGAATATCGATCTTCCCCCACTGTTTGAGCACCTGGTCGGCCATGGTCTTGGTGTCATTGGAGTCGGCCACGTTCACTTTGACATTGAGGGCTTTCCTGCCGATCTTCTCGATTGCCGCAACCGCATCCTGAGAGCGCACCGGATCGAGATCGGCAACGACGACGTCCGCTCCCGCCTCTGCCAGCGTCTCCGCTATGGCCCGGCCTATGCCCTGTGCCGCTCCTGTGACGATTGCGACGCGACCCTGTAGTGACATGCCTGCTGCTCCTTGTTCTATAGTCCCAATGCCGTGCGGGTGGCCGTCAGCGATTTTGGGTCATTCACATTCAGGGTAACGGCGTCAGGTACGATTCGTCGCACCAGCCCCGTCAGGACGGTGCCCGGCCCCACTTCGACGAAGGTCTTGATGCCCATACTCGCCATGCGCGTCACCGAGTCTTCCCAGAGCACGGATGAGGGCAGTTGGCGCACTAAGGACGCCGGAATATCGCCGGCTTTCACAATTGGCCTGGCTTCGGCGTTATTGATCAATGGCATGCGCAAGTCGGACCAGGTAATCGCTGCAAGCTCTTTCGCCAACCGGTCGGCAGCCTTCTGCATGAGCGGTGTGTGAACGGGCACGCTCACGGGTAATGGCACTGCCTTCTTGCATCCCTTACTTTTGGCAAGCTCAATCGCGCGTTCCACCGCGGCCTTTTCTCCCGCAATGACCACCTGGCCCGGAGAGTTGAAGTTCGCCGCTTGAACGATTCCCACGGACGCTGCTTCCCGGCACGCCTCCTTGACCGCATCGGTGGCAAGCCCAAGAAGAGCGGCCACTAAACCGGTGCCAGCGGGCACCGCTTCCGCCATGTATCGTCCCCGCTTTTGCACAATGGCGACGGCGTCGCGATAGGTCAGACCCCCCGCTGCCACGAGCGCCGTGTATTCACCGAGGCTATGGCCGGCGACAGCCAGCGGTGTAATCGCTGCAGACTCTAAAACCCGCAGCGCGGCCACACTGCTGACGAGCAACGCCGGTTGAGTATGCTCCGTCAGGTTTAAGGTTTCCGCAGGGCCGTTGAAGCAGAGGTCGGCAATATCGTATCCCAGCACCTCCGTGGCTTCGGCATAGACCTGTTTGAGTTCTGAATGCGCCTCGAAAAGCGCCTTTCCCATTCCTACCGACTGGGAGCCTTGTCCAGGAAATAGGAAGCCGACTGCTGGATTCATAAGCGGTTAGATATCTTCGAAATGCCCTGGAAGTCAACGGGAAAAGTTCCCCGGAGGCTTCCGCCACGGACCGCATCGTGCTGCTTGATGATGCGGGCAACCACGTCGATTGCGGAATGACAGATTACCACCGGATCAGTGCTGACGCCCATGTCAACCCGGCCCCAAACGCGCCTAACATGACGAGCGAGCCCTTGGTGATCCGGCCCTGCCGTATGGCTTCATCAAGGGCGATGGGTATTGACGCGGCGGATGTGTTGCCGTAGCGATCCAGGTTCAGCATGACCTTCTCGAGCGGTAATCCCAACCGGTCTGCCACCGCCTTGAGGATCCGAACGTTGGCCTGATGCGGGACATACAGATCCAGATCGGAAACGGTCAGACGGTTGGCGGTCAACGTCTCTCGCGCTATTTCCTCCAACGTACGCACGGCGACCTTGAAGGTCTCATTGCCTTTCATTTTAATGCAGTTGAGTTTCTCGGCAAGCACCTTCTCGCAGGGCGGCAATCGGGAGCCGCCGCCCGGCACGGCGATCAATTCCCACAGGGCCCCGTCGGATCGTAAATGTGTGGAGAGGATGCCGTGGTCGCCTTCAGTGGCGCTGACCACCGCCGCCCCTGCGCCGTCCCCGAAAAGGACGCAGGTGTTCCGGTCCGTCCAATCGGTGATTGCCGACATGACTTCCGATCCGATCACCAAGACATGGCGCATGCCGGTCCGGATGTAAGCGTCCGCGATCGACAGAGCATACACAAATCCGCAGCACGCCGCGGAGAGATCGCAGGCTGCGGCCCGTTTGGCGCCCAATTGCTGTTGAATCAAGCAGGCGGTGGCCGGAAGCGGATAATCGCCGGTACAGGTAGCCAGCAGAATCATGTCGACGTCGGAGGCGCTGATCTTCGCGTCCTCGAGCGCGCGCTGCGCTGCCTTGACCCCCAGATCCGAACACGCTTCTCCGGGACCGCATACCGCACGGGCCCGGATGCCCGTACGCTCCGTGATCCATTGGTCCGAGGTCGCCACCATATTCTCCAAGTCGGCATTGGAGAGGATTTTTGCAGGCACGTAGGACCCGGTCCCTGTGATGTGCGCCCTCATGCCGGAGGCTCCTCCGCCGGCCGGCTCTGGCAACGGCTTTCCTCGATGTCTCGTTGTATCAATTGGTCGACATGGCTTTCGGCAAGGCCCTTTGCACGGCGGATGGCATTTTTAATCGCTTTGGCTGACGAACGGCCATGACAGATGATCGTCACCCCATTCACCCCGAGTAGCGGCGCGCCGCCGAACTCGGCGTAATCGATCCGGCGTTTCAGTTTCACTAAAGGAGTGGCGATCAACGGATAGGCTAACCGTCCGAAAAACGACCCTGCTATTTCCTTGAAGAGCAATTTCTTGATGGTATCGGCGACTCCTTCGGAAATCTTCAGGGCGATGTTCCCGATGAAGCCATCGCAGACGACAATGTCCGCATTGCCGCTGTACACGTCACGACCTTCGACGTTGCCTATGAAATTCAATGAGCTGTTCCGTAACAGCTTGAACGCTTCTTTCGTCACTTCGTTGCCTTTACTGTCCTCTTCGCCGATGCTCAACAGCCCGATCCGTGGATTGGGCTTTTTAAACAGATGCTGTCCATATTCGTTCCCCATGATCGCAAATTGAATGAGATGCTGCGCCGTGCAATCGACGTTGGCGCCGACATCCAACATGATGGCTTCTCCAGTCAACGTAGGCAGACTTGTCGCGATGGCCGGCCGTTCAACGCCTTTGGCCAAGCCGAGAACAAAAAATGATGCTACCATGCTGGCGCCGGTATTCCCCGGACTCACCACCGCCTGTGCTTCTCCGCTCTTCACCAACTCAGTGGCGATCCAAATGGACGAATCCCGTTTCTTGCGCGCCACCGCTGCAGGGGATTCATGCATCTCTACAACCTGCGGTGCATGCTTGATGGACAGACGGCCATCGGTGCACCCAAGCCGGTGACAGGCATCTGAAAGCACCTTTTCGTCACCGACGAGAATGACGTCGACGTTCAGTTCCTGAGCGGCTTGAAGTGCCCCCTCGATACAGGGGACAGGACCATGGTCTCCACCCATGGCATCAAGCGCGATCTTCATGCGCGAGGATGTGGTCATGACGTCCGCTTACCCTTAAGAAAACACTACTGAAGAGTTCGAGTACGGGGGGAGTGTAGAGCAGTAGGCCCAACGACGCAACCGATTGGCGACGCGTAGTCCTGCGGCAACACACCGATGCCTGTCACCCGCGCCAGCCCTGCGAGCAGCGCCTTTCCATAGACAGTGACAACACAACGGCGGCAGCTTTGACGTCCAGCCCTTACACTTCTTCGACCTGGATGACGGCTTTCCCCTTGTAGGTCCCGCAATTCAAACACGTGTAATGAGGCAGCTTGAGTTCGTGGCACTGTGGGCACACGGACATACCGGGAGGCGTGACCCGTAGTTTCTGTGTCCGGCGCTTATCGCGTCTGGCTCTCGAATGCTTATGTTTCGGATTAGGCATCGTCTTTCCTCCAGCAACCAGTCTCGATCAGTTTTTTGTGGTTCGAATTACCCGGATCGCCGACGGTGGCGCTTCAGTGGGACACTGGCAAGGCCCCTCGTTCAAATCTTTCCCGCATCGCGCACACAGCCCGGCGCAATTGTCCCGGCAGAGCGGCTGCATCGGAGAAGCTAAAATAATGTGCTCGCGTAACATGGGCGCCAGTTCAATGTGATCGCCCTGATAGAAATAGCGATCATCCCCTTCGTCTTCTGGCTCTGCATCCGCTTCCGGTTTGCCCGGCGTCGGCCGGCCCTTGCGGGGCTCGGCGCCCTTCAGAGGACGCACGCCGGGTTTAAATTCCTTGCCCTCACGAGCGAATGCCGCATGGACGGAAAACGCCAAGGGGTCCTCATATTCCTTCAGGCATCGAACACATTCTCGGACGGCTGTCCCTTCCAGCACACCGGTCACCGCAATCATGTCATCAGCCTGCATGAGGTCCAGACTCACGGACACCGGTCCTCGAAGGGTTGCATCGGCCGCCGTTAGCCCGAGTTCTTCAGCCGTCGCTTCGCCGACCAGTGACAGCCCTTCTGTCGAAATATCGGCTACCAGCGGTGTGAGCACTCCCATCGTCATACCTGCTTGGATGTCCATTCCTCAGACCGTCTTTTACCGCTCTTCGGCAAAACTGATCAGTGCGATATGCCGGGCCCGCTTGACGGCGGTCGTCAATTCGCGCTGATGTCCCAGACAGTTGCCGGAGATTCGGCGGGGAACGATGCGCCCCCGCTCCGTCAAAAAATTCCTCAGGAGGCCGACATCCTTAAAATCTATTGAGCCCTTTTCGATACAAAACCGGCATGGCCGGCGCCGTTGGAAAAACCGCCCGCCCCCGCCCCCATCGCCTCGCCCTCCGCCACTGCCGCCGCGTTCACGTTCCATGTTGTCCCTCATCCTTGGGGTTCTTCGTACTCATAGTTGGAATCTTCATGCATCCCGGACTCGCCTCCCGCATGCTGGCCACCGCCGCCGTCGCCCCGTTTCGGGAGAAATGTGACCGTCTGAGCGACCACTTCATGCTTGCTGCGCTTCTGACCGTCTTCCGTTTCCCAACGCCGTTGCTGCAATCGGCCATCCACGATGATGCCGTTCCCTTTGCTAAGGTACTGTCCACAGTGTTCGGCCTGCTTCCCGAACACAACGATGTCCACAAAACAGACTTCTTCTTTCAGGTCGTCACCCTGCTTATAGCGGCGGCTCACTGCCAAGCCCAGTGCGGCGACCGGTGTGCCGTTCGGCGTATACCGCAACTCGGGGTTGCGGGTCAGATTCCCGATAAGAATGACTTTATTAAACCCGGCCACCGGTAAACTCCTCAGATGGTGTTTCCGCGACCCGGCGGGGCACCAGTTCCTTTTCGAGATGGACGGTGAGGAATTTGATGATGTTGTCTTCTAATCGATAGGCATGCTCCAATTCGCCGACCGTATTGTTCGGCGCCTTGAAATAGAAGTAGGCGTACGTGCCCTTCCGCTCACGCCGGACTTCATAAGCCAGCTTCTTTCTGCCCCAGTTCTCTGACTTGATGAATTGCGCGCCGGTCCTGTCGGCGACACCCTTCATCTTTTCGATAAGTGCATTGGTCTCCTCATCGGAGACGGACGGACGAATAATGAATAGAGACTCGTAGAGCTCCATGCAGAGTTCCTCCTGGACAAAAGGCCCCGGAACGCGTCCGGAGCGAGGTGTAGGTGCGCGGCCTTTCAGCCGGCGCGAAGCGCAGAAACTAACATAGCCGACAAGCCGGTGCAAATAGGGTCTTTCATCGGGTTGACTTTTCTTTCATCCGCTTGTAACCATTGGTTACATTCCATGGTTTTTGGATATGGATCGGCAGATCGTATATGTAGACATTCCTTCGTTTGGGATTGCGCTCGCCCGTGCCAAAAACACTGCATTGCGGAACAGACCGGTGGCCATGGCGCCAGTCCATACACCGCGTGCCTTGATTCGAGAAGTTTCTGCTGAAGCCTCTTCTCAAGGACTCCAGCCGGGCATGTCCGTCGAATTGGCGCGCCTGCTTTGCCCCGATCTACGGTTGGTCGCTCCAGATGTATCGCACGCGCAGGCCGCGCACCGCGAGCTGCAACAGCGTGTCCTGTCCTTTGCACCGGTATGGGAATCGATCCGGCCTGGCTCGCTGTTTCTCGACTTGACCGGCACGACCCGGCTGTTGGGTGCGCCTATCGATATCGCCACGCGCATCGGTCGTGAATTAACCCAACACCATCGATGGCACAGCGTGATCGGATTGGCTGGGAACAAGTTGGTCTCACAGCTGGCTGCGACGACACTGCACCGACCGCCTCAAGTCTTATGGATTCATCCCGGGTCCGAACAGCCGTTTCTGGCGCCTTTGCCGTCCATGTGGCTTCCCGGCCTCCCTCGAAGCCGCGCATCAAGGCTCGTGCAACGACTGGAAGATTTGAACCTTCGCACACTGGGCGCGATCGCTTCGGTCTCGGTGGCGCAGCTCGAAGCCGCATTCGGTGCCTCCGCCGCTCTGCTGCATGACTGGGCCTTGGGGGTTGATTCATCACCGGTCCGCTCTCCTGCCACACAGCCGATGATCGAATGGACCCTCTCTCTCGATCCCGATGAAGTGGACGATCACCTCCTCCTTGGACGGCTGTACGGTTTGCTGGAACGGATGTGCGCCACTCTTCGCCACCAACAGCGGATCTGCCGCTTTCTCCGTCTCTCTGTCCGCCACAGCGATCACGTTGAGCGAGACGCGCAGGAACGATTGACGCATGGCACGTATTGGGAGGCTGATCTTCAGCCGGTGCTCGCGCGCCTGTTTTACCGGTGTATGCGCCGGCGAGTGCGCCTGACACGACTGACGCTGCAGGCGGGAAGACTGGAGCCGCCGGCCGAGCAACTGTCCCTCTTTGACGTGTGGACCTCGGCTCCGCCGGCGTCCCATCGGCTGTCTAGGGCACTCGATGCGATTCGCGCGAAATTCGGCGAGCAGTCCTTGTCCTGGGGAAGAACCCTGCGATGATGCCCCCTTTTCTCCACCTGCATGTTCATTCTGAGTATTCGCCGATGCGCGGGGTGTCGTCGCTGGCGGCGCTCTGCCGCTCGGCGGGCCAGGACGGATTTTCCGCCATGGCCCTGACGGATACCAACGGATTGTACGGCGCCATCCGGTTTATCGAGGAAGCGAAGCAGCAGGGCCTTCGGCCCATTCTCGGGGCAGAGTTGACGGCCGACAACCATCGGGCGGTCCTGCTGGCCAAAACGCCGGCCGGTTATGCGTCGCTCTGCCGTCTCCTGTCCGAACGACATTGCGATCCCTCGTTCGATTTTATCCAAGCCGTGGCGCGTTATCGTGATGGCCTGATTGTGGCCACTGATGACGAAGTCGCCCTCCGAACCTGGGCGTCGGAATCGCGACAGGACCTGTACGTCGAATTGACCCCGGGGCCGGCCATGCATCGCACCGTGTGGTTTAGCCGTCGTGAAAATCTTCCCTGCGTTGCCACCAATCGGGCGTATTTTTCACGCGCGCATGAGTTTGCGACGCATCGTCTGTTGCGGGCCATCGCCACGAATACGACGCTCTCACGGCTGCCGGCACAAGAGTGTTGCGCACCAACCCAATGGCTGATGCCCGGCACTCTCATGGCCTCTCAGTTTCCTCACGTTCCTGATGCACTGGAGAATACGATTCGTATTGCGGAAGCCTGCCATAGCGATTGGCGTTTCGGCGACACGATTTTTCCGGCCTTTCGCCGGCTGACCGATGACGATGCCTTTGCCGAGCTCAAAGCGAAAACGTATCAGGGGGCACTGGCACGATATGGCCGCCTATCGAGCGACGTCCGCAAACGAATCGAAAAGGAATTGGCCGTCATCCGGCAAAAAAGTTTCGCCCATTATTTTCTTGTGGTGGAAGAAATCGTCCGTCAAGCCCCGCGCACTTGCGGCCGGGGATCGGTTGCGGCTTCGATTGTCTCGTACTGTCTCCAGATCACACATGTCGACCCGCTCAAGCACCATTTGTTCTTTGAGCGGTTTCTCAATCCCGGCCGGAAAGATCCACCGGACATCGACATCGATTTTCCGTGGGACGAGCGGGATCAAATCTTGGCATGGGTCTTCCAGCATTATGGCGACCGTCAGGCTGCCATGGTGGCGAATCAGAACAGTCTGGGCTTCCGCGCGGCCATCCGCGAGACGGCGAAGGTCTACGGGATGTCAGCCGCGGAAATCACGGCGATCGCTTCACGCATCACACGGCAAACAGGTCTTCTGCAATTTGCCGATGTCCCAAGCAATGAGCAATGGGTGAACCGACTCTCGCAGGCGCTGCGACTCCAAGCGCCATGGCCAGAGATACTCGCCCAAGCCCTCCGTGCACAGCATCACTTTCGCCACCTCTCGATGCATTGCGGCGGCCTGGTGATTGTTCCGGACGAGATTAGACGATACGTGCCGGTCGAGTTCACAGCAAAAGGCCTACCGGTGATTCAATGGGAAAAGGATCAGACGGAGGAGGCGGGGCTCGTCAAAATTGATCTGCTGGGTAACCGCTCGCTTGCGGTCATCCGTGATGCGATTGCCGCCGTTGCATGTCACACCGGGCGGACGATCGACTATGCGAGTTGGGATCCACTGACGGACGAAGCCACCCGCGATTTGATCCGTCGCGGAGATACCATCGGCTGTTTCTATATTGAATCTCCCGCAACGAGACTCTTGCTCAAAAAGCTCTGGAAGGGGATGCCTGCCGATCGTCTTGCCGTGGCCGACGTCTTCGACTATCTCGTGATGGTCTCTTCGCTGGTCCGGCCTGCCGCGATCACCTTCGTGAACGACTTCGTCAGGCGCGCGCACGGGCACTCGCATGATCCTCTTCACCCCTTGATGGAATCCATCCTGGAAGAAACCCATGGCATCATGGTCTACCAGGAAGACGTCACGAAAGTGGCGATGGCACTCGCGAATTTTTCATTGGAAGACGCGGACCAACTGCGGAAAGTGATCAGCAAAAAACACAAACACCGGCAGCTGCGGGACTATTATCATCAGTTTTGCCGCGGTGCAGCAAAGAACGGCGCCTCCTCGGCCACGATTGCCAAAATCTGGACAATGATCATGAGCTTTGCCGGCTACAGTTTCTGCAAGCCTCATTCGGCCAGCTATGCTCAGGTCTCGTTCAAGTCCGCCTATCTGCGGGCTCATTACCCGGCCGAATTCATGGCCGCTGTCATCAGCAATGAGGGCGGTTTTTATTCGACCTTCGCTTATCTCTCGGAAGCGAGACGGATGGGACTGGCGATCCTCCCTCCCGATGTCAATACGAGCGATTGGGCTTATCGGGGCGAAGGAGATCGACTTCGAATGGGCTTGATGCAGGTGAAAACGATTCCCAAAGCCGTCGCCACGGCAATCGTGTCCGAACGTGACCAGGCAGGTCCGTTCCGATCGTTTCAGGATTTTCTCCGGCGTGTGCCCCTTGAATCCATGCATGCCCGGGCGCTGATCCGCGCCGGCTGCTGCGATTCCATTTGCGGCGAGTTGACACGACCGGCTCTGCTGTGGCGGGTGTTCGCTGGAAAAGAAGCCGGCCTCTTACCTGTCCCGGACGAGTATCCCGCTTCCCAAAAGCGAGGTCATGAGATCGAGGCGTTCGGCTTTCTCGCCAGCTGCCATCCCTTGACGCTGTACCGTAAGCAGATCGAGCAACTGCGCCCGTTGCCGGCCTCGCAGATGCCTCAGTTCATCGGTTGCCGCGTCACCATGGTGGGATGGCTCATCACCGAAAAGCCGGTTGAGACCAAACATGGTCTGGCGATGGAATTCATCACGCTTGAAGATCATACGGCACTGTATGACGCTACTCTTTTCCCCGATGTCTATCGGCGGCGTTGCCATGTGCTTTCATCGAACCGGGCTTATGTCGTCCAGGGACTTGTAGAGGAAGCCTTTGGTGTCGCGACCCTCACCGTACTTGATTTGTACCCCCTGGATTCCACCACCGACGTCGCATGGCCGCATGAAAAAACGTGGTATGATGGCCTATGCGACGCCCAGCCCGATCAACCGACTCATTCATCCCCTCTCACCTAAGTCTTCCCACGCTACGAGAGGCTGCTGCCCGCTGCACAGGATGCGACTTGTACAAGCAGGCCACCCAGACCGTCTTTGGAGAAGGCGCGACACACGCTTCGATCCTCCTGGTGGGCGAGCAACCGGGCGATCAAGAAGACCGCGCGGGTCATCCCTTTGTAGGACCGGCTGGGAAAATTTTAGATAAGGCGCTAACCGAAGCCGGCATTGACCGTCGGGACCTGTATGTCACGAATGCCGTCAAACACTTCAAATGGGAACCGCAGGGCAAGCGCCGCAAACACAAGAAGCCATCGGCCGCTGAGATCGCCGCCTGCCGACCCTGGCTGGAAGCCGAATTACAGGTCGTACAGC
Organism: Nitrospira sp.; assembly: GCA_029240595.1. Classification (GTDB taxonomy): domain Bacteria; phylum Nitrospirota; class Nitrospiria; order Nitrospirales; family Nitrospiraceae; genus Nitrospira_C. Next base: position 21,007 of record JARDZZ010000001.1, read on the forward strand.
CGCGGGTGGTCGTCTGCCTCGGTGCGACCGCAGCTCAATCAGTCTTCGCCAAGGCCGTCCGACTGGGTGACATGCGAGGTCGGGCGTGGTCGACCCCGCACGCCGCCTCCGTTTTTGTTACGGTCCACCCTTCTGCTATCCTTCGGCATCCCGAATCGGCGCAGCGCGAACAAGAATACCGCCGGTTCGTCCAGGACTTGCACCACATTACGTCGTACCTGCGGAAGGCCGCTTAAACAGATCATGTCGCGCTCACGTCGCTCTGCCAAAGCAGGCCTACTCATTATCGATATGATCAATGAGTATCGTTTCGATGACGCAGATAAGCTGTTTCCCGCCATCGAACAAACTGCAACACATATCGCGGACCTGAAACGGCAGATGAAAGCCCGCAGCCTACCGGTCGTGTACGTTAACGATAATTTCGGCAAGTGGCAGTCGGACTTTCGCAAACTGGTGACTCGATGTCTGCATGAGCAATGCCGTGGTAAGACCGTCGCCCAGATTCTGCTGCCAGATGAAGACGATTACTTTGTCTTGAAACCGAAGCACTCGGGCTTCTATGCGACGCCGCTCGAGTTGCTGCTTCGCTATCTGCAAGTCGAGCGAGTGATTATTACCGGCGTGGCCGGCGACAATTGCGTCTTCTTCACTGCAGCCGACGCCTACATGCGCGAGTTTGAAGTGATCGTGCCTTCGGACTGTGTCATCTCAATTGATGCCGACGCCAATCGCTCGGCCCTGAACCACATGCGAGTCACCTTCAAAGCAGAGATCGACCCTTCAGAAGCATTATTGACACACCTCGCGGCGTAACGACATGTGCTGGGTAGGGCGTTTCTGAGACAGGGGTCGCCTGCGCACGGATGTCCGGCATGTGGAACGTGTGGACGTAACGGCAAGAACCGGGGGGGAAACTGAGAGGACGTGGCGGTCAATCACACATTGAACCGGAAATAGACAATGTCAGCTTCTTTGATGACATATTCCTTGCCTTCCAGTCGAAACAACCCTTTTTCTTTCACCTTGGCTTCTGATCCGCATGCCAGCAGATCATCGTAGTCGTAGACCTCGGCACGGATGAAGCCACGCTCCATGTCAGAATGAATCTTGCCGGCGGCCTGGGGAGCCTTGGTATCCCTCGGAATCGGCCAGGCGCGTGATTCGGTCTCGCCAGCCGTGAAGAAGGTAATGAGATTGAGCAGGGTGTAGGCTTCTCGTGTCAGGCGCACGAGACCGGACTCGGTCAATCCCATCTCATTCAAGAACTCTGGTCGTTCACTCTCCGGCAAGGAGGCAAGCTCAGCCTCCAACTGACCGCAGATCGTAACAACACGGGCACCGCGTTTCTGGGCGAAGTCGCGAATCTTCTTGACGGTCTGTTCATCGGCATTCATGTCTTCTGACACATTGGCCACAAAGAGCACCGGCTTGGCGGCGAGCAGCTGACAATCGCTGAGGATGAGCCGCTCCTCCGGTGTATAGATCAGATTGCCCAGCCACTCGCCTTTATCGAGCAGTCCCATGAGTCTGGTCAGAAACTCCACTTCGAAGGCGGCTTTCTTGTCACCGGCTCTGACTTTTTTCTCAGTCTTCTGCTTCCGGCGGTCGAGTGTGTCTAAGTCGGAGAGCATGAGTTCGGTCTCAATCACGCCGATATCCCTGAGCGGATCGACGCTGCCGTTGACGTGCACGACATCCGTGCCATGAAAACAGCGTACGATGTGCAACAATGCATCCACTTCACGAATATGCGCGAGGAACTGATTACCCAGTCCTTCCCCTTTACTCGCGCCTTCAACCAAACCGGCGATATCACGGACTTCGAGCGTACTATAGGTCGTCTTCTTGGATTTAAATATCTCCGTCAGCGTGAGCAGACGTGGATCCGGAACCAGCGCGATCCCGGTGTTGGGATCAACGGTGGCAAACGGATAATTGGCAGCCAGAGCTCCGCCTCCGGTGAGGGCATTGAACACCGTGGTCTTGCCGACGTTCGGCAAGCCGATCATCCCGCAACAAAGTCCCATATCTGACGTCCTGAGTCCGGAACAGTGAGCCGTGGCTGCACCCACCTGCGTGGTGGGCGCAGGAGTTAGTTCTCGGTTTTCAGATTCTCTTCCCCATTCGACGCATCACGTTCCCGAGCGTTGAACTGATTCATGGCAGTTTCGGTGCCGCGATGGATGAGGATCTCCAGCGCGTCCACCGCTCGCTCGAGACAAGGCTCGATGACGTCCATTTCATCCTTCGTGACCGTTTCCAGGACGTAGTCTGCCGAGTCTTGCATCGGCGCGGGGCGCCCGATACCAATTTTAATCCTGACGAATTGAGAAGTGCCCAGCGATTCAATCACCGATTTGATGCCGTTGTGACCGCCATGCCCTCCGGCCTGTTTGATGCGAAGGCGGCCAGGTTCCAGATCCAGATCGTCGTGGACGAGAATGAGATCGTCGCTGGTGAGCTGCAACTCCCGGAGAAGACCTTTCAGCGGAGGGCCCGTAACGTTCATGAACCCGAGGGTGCCGGCGAGCTCAATCAGGGCAGATCCCTGGCGACCGGAACCTCGTTGAGCGGTACCATGCCGGACGAGACGGATGGACCAGCGAGCCGCGGCCCGCTCGAGGACCCACATGCCGGCATTGTGGCGGGTCTGGGCATACGCCGCGCCGGGATTGCCTAGGCCGACGATGAGGCGCAACGTTACTTCTTTTTCTCGGCTTCTTTCTTCTCGGCTTTTGGAGCTGCGGCCGCGGCGGTAGCCTCTTTCTTGTCGCCGGCTTTTGCCTCACCACCAGCCGGCGCCGCTGCGCCAGGGGCAGCTGCCACACCTTCGGCACCTTCGACCGCCGCCTTACCCTTTGCGACCACTTCCGGTTCTTTTGCGCCTTCAGGACCAGCAGCCTGGCTCGTCAGCAGGGATTCAAGCTTGGCATCCGACATAGGAACCGCCACGCTCACCACCATTTGATCCGGATCGTCGAGATAGCGCACCCCTTCGGTCTTCGCGATCTCCTTCAAGTGGATCCCCTGACCAATAGTCAGTGGCGAGGCATCGACCTCGATATGGTCCGGCAAGGCACCCGGCAAACATTCCACGTGCAGCTCGCGCGTATTATAGTGGAGGATACCGCCTTCTTTGACACCAGCCGGCGTCCCACCAATCACGTGCACGGGGACCTTTACTCGAATCGGCTTGTCCATCGAGATTTCGAACAAATCGGCATGCAAAACATATCCTTCGACCGGGTCCACCTGAAAATCGCGTAAGAGAGCGGTCCGTTTTGGCTTGGCCTTCGCTCCGTTGACCGTCAGCGTGATCAATGCCGTGCTTCCGGTCTGGGACTTCAAAATCTTCGTCAACGGTTCCGGTTCGATCGTAAGCAACAGGCACTCACCTTGACCATAGAGCACGCCGGGCACTTTCCCGCTGCGCCGGAGCTGGCGCGCCGCACCTTTCCCGGATTTTTCCCTGACTGTGACCGCCAAATCAAATCTCATGGTACTCCTCCGTCCCCCTCTGGCTTTTGAGATGTTCCCGTTTAAGCGTTAGGCAAACAGCGAACTGACCGACTCATCTGCGTGTATGCGCCGGATGGCTTCACCAAGCAAGGGCGCCACCGACAACTGATGAATCTTCGGGCACAGTCGCTGTTTCTCTTGGATTGGAATCGTATTCGTAATGATCACTTGTGTGAGGCAGGATTGCTGGAGCCGTTCTAGCGCGGGTCCGGATAGGACGGCATGCGTGCACGCTGTCCAGACTTCGCGCGCCCCCTTGTCCGCACAAGCCTGTGCACCTTGAACAATCGTACCCGCCGTGTCGATCATGTCGTCCAATAGCAGCGTGCTCTTCCCTTTGATGTCGCCGATAATATTCATGATCTGTGTCTGGTTCGGACCCTCACGACGTTTGTCGATGATAGCCAGATGGGCCTGTAGGCGCTTGGCAAACGCGCGGGCACGCTCCACGCCTCCAGCGTCGGGTGAGACAATGACCAAGTCGCTGACTTTCTTTTTCGTGATGTAATCCAGCAGCACCGGCAAGGCATACAGGTGGTCCACGGGCACGTTGAAGAAACCTTGAATCTGTCCGGCATGAAGATCCATGGTGAGAACCCGGTCGGCGCCTGCCGTCGTGATGAGATCTGCCACCAGCTTGGCGGTAATCGGCACGCGGGGCTGATCCTTTCGGTCCTGCCTGGCATAGCCGAAATATGGCATCACGGCCGTAATGCGATAGGCAGAGGAGCGTTTGAGCGCATCGATCATGATCAGCAATTCCATAAGGGAATCGTTGACGGGGCAGCACGTCGATTGCACGACATAGACGTCCGCCCCGCGCACATTTTCTTCAATCTTGATGCGGATTTCCCCATCGCTGAACGATGACACCGTCGCCTCTCCAAGCTTGGCGCCGAGATAGGCGCAAATCTCATGGGCGAGTGCCAAGTTTGCGTTGCCAGAGAAAATCATCAATTCTCTGCTCATCGATCCCCCGAACACTTTTCCTTATCGAAAATGGAAATACTATCGTACGTGGTCGTTTCGACGGCGGGCATCTGTGGGCGTATTCTCGAGCCCACCACCCTCATGCGCTCGCGCGGTTGAGGAAGCCAATTAAGGGACTGAACTGTAACGGAATTCGGGCAAGATTGTCAACCGAGCCGGATCAGCGGCAGCACTAGGAGACTGTCACTGGCTCAGAGCAAGTTGGAACGACAAAGACTTGGAACCGCTGGTCCCGGGCGAGGTGCGCCTGCGCGCGCCGGGCTGCCGATTCGGTGCTGAAGATCCCAAACATTGTCGCCCCACTGCCTGATAGCAGGGCAAGGTCAGCACCCTGCATGCGCAGAGCCTCCTTGATGTCGCGTAACACTGGATAGCGGGCAAAGACGGGGGCCTCGAAGTCGTTTTCCGCGGCGGTTGCTAGCTGTGTCCAGGTGAGCCGGCTGTGTCGGTCGATCGCCGTGTGGGCAGAAGACAGCGGGCGTACATCTGCTCGAGTCGCAGCGAGTTCCTGATAGGCCCATTTTGTTTCCACGCCGAATCCCGGTTTCGCCAACACAACCCAGCGGCTCTCGTCCATCCACACCGGTTTCACGGCCTCACCACGCCCAGAAACCACGGCGGCAGGTGCGAATAAAAAGAACGGCACATCGCTGCCCAACTGTTCGGCGACTGACTGCATCTGTTCTCTCGACCACCCAAGCTTCAACAGCTGGTTGAGGCCAAGGATGGTGGCGGCCGCGTCGCTGCTGCCTCCGCCGAGCCCCGCTCCCATTGGAATCCGTTTGCGGAGTTCCACGTCGAGACCAATGGAGAGAGAGGCTTGTTCGAGGACGGCAGATGCTGCCCTATATACGAGATTGCTGGAGTCTACCGACAAAAGCTCGGTGTCACAGCTCAGGCGGATTCCCCCTGGGGAAGTTACACGGATTTGCACCTCGTCTTCCAGCGCGACCGTCTGCATAACCGACCAGAGATTATGATAGCCATCGGAGCGGCGATCGAGGATGCGAAGAATCAGATTGATCTTGGCGGGGGCATGAACCGTAATTGAAGAGGGACCGGAGTGAAACGATCCTGACTCGCGGTTAGTCACGACCTCCTTTTATAGCATATTTTTCCAATCGGTACCGGAACGATCTGGTGTTCAACTTCAAGAGACGGGCCGCTTTTTTCTTGACCCATTTTGAACGTTCCAACGCTCTCATCAAAAGATCCTTCTCAATCCCGTTGATAAGCCCTTCCAAATCCAGCCCATCCTCGGGGAGGTCCGTCGGTACCCCTTGTGATTGCTGAGGCGCGAGCGCGTGATGGAGCCATCCACGGACATCTGTGTCGCTTACGGTGCCCGTTGAAAAGGCGACGACACGCTCGATCAAGTTTTCCAGCTCCCGTACATTGCCTCGCCATTCATGCTGTAAAAGGACATGCATCGCCTCCGGCGTCAGCGTAGGCGCGGCCTTTCCGCTTTCGTGCGAGAACTTCTCAAGAAAATGTGCGATGAGCAGCGGAATGTCGCCGGCCCTGAGGCGCAGCGGCGGAAGGCGGATGGGAATCACGTCGAGACGATAATAGAGATCTTCTCGGAAGGAGCCATCGGCCACAGCTTTTTCAAGCTCGCGGTTCGTCGCCGCAATGACCCGCACATCGACCTTCACGTCTTGGTTGCCGCCCACTCGGCGGAATTCCCGCTCTTGAATGACTCGGAGGAGCTTGACCTGTATGGCCGGAGTGGTGTCCCCAATCTCGTCCAACAAAATGGTCCCGCCGTTGGCGATTTCGAACAAGCCGGCTTTGTTCGCCACCGCGCCGGTAAACGATCCCTTCATATGTCCGAACAGCTCGCTCTCGAGTAAGGTTTCTGGCACTGCACTGCAATTGACCGCGACAAAGGGCATAGGACTGCGAGCGCTGTTGTAATGGATCGCCCGGGCGACCAATTCCTTCCCCGTTCCGCTTTCCCCGCAGATCAGCACATTGCTCTTCGAGTCAGCCACCTTGCGCACGACGTCAAAAACTTTTTGCATCGCCTCACTTTGTCCCACGATCTGCGCGAAAGAGGACTGACTGGCCATTTCCCGCTTGAGCAGCATGTTCTCTGTGGACAGCCGGCGCTTTTCAAGTGCGTTACGAATGATGAGCTGGACTTCGTCTACCTGGAAAGGCTTGGTAAGATAGTCATAGGCCCCTTGCTTCATCGCTTCCACGGCGGAATCCGCCGTCCCGAAAGCAGTCACGACCAACACGACCGTTTCAGGTGAGGAGGACTTCACCGCTTTCAGAACGTCCATTCCGTCCGCTCTTGGCATGCGGAGATCGGTAATGACGAGATCGTAGATCTCCTTGTTGACCTGGCCGATCGCTTGCTCGCCATCGGAAGCTTCGGTGACCTCATATCCGGCGCGCTTGAGCATAATGCTCATGACTTCCCGGAGACTCTTTTCATCATCAACGACTAAGATCTTTTCCACGGCGTTCGTCCCTCATGCCATAACCGCACACCATCCCCACCCGAGCGAGGCAGACACACCACAAAGCATGTTCCCCGTTGCGGCTGGCTCTCAACCTTAATCCAGCCACCGTGCAGATCGACAATGCGATGAACGGCGGCCAGCCCCAATCCCGAACCTTCTTTCTTCGTCGTAAAAAACGGGAGAAAGATCTTGTCTAAATTGTCCTGCGCAATGCCCTCGCCCGTGTCTTGGAAAGCGATTTCGACGATGTCGCCGCTTCGTCCGGCGGCGTCGACATGGCGGCACCCTGTCGAAATGGCAAGTTGCCCGCCATCCGGCATGGCGTCAAACGCGTTCGTGGCGAGGTTCCAAAACACTTGGCGCATTTGATTCTGGTCCACCTGGACCACCAGGGGTCCGACGGCCAATGACGTCGCGATCGTAATCCGTTTTCTGATCCGCGCTTCATGTTGTACTAGATCCATCGTCTCGGCAAGAATTTTGTTTATATTGTGTTCGGCCAAATCGAGCTCCGGCGGCCTGGCGTACTGAAGAAACTCTGTGATAATGGCGTCCAGCCTCGTGGCCTCCCGGATGGCGATGTCCATGAGCCGCCGGTCGGTCGCATCGGCCGTCGATTCCTTTCGCAGCATCTGCATCGCGCCGGCCAAGGCGCCCAACGGATTTCTGATCTCATGGGCCATCCCGGCCGACATTTCACCCAGATTGGCCAGCCATTCCTTGCGCCGCATTTCTGCTTCGAGCTCTCGGATTTGCGTCAAGTCCTTGAACACACCGACCAACCCGTGTTCTTCCCGCTGTTCATACAGCGGCGAGACGGTCATGCCGAGCACGAGGCGGTTGCCGTTTGCATTCTTACACTCCACCTCAAACCGCGTCATGGCAGGCAGTGCCCCTGCGGTTGCGTCGTCGGAGGGTTGATTCGGATGCCAGTTGAAAATTTCTCGCCAAGCCCGCCCGAGGACCTGACCGGCTGTGTAGCCGGTCAGTTCTTGCGCCGCGGGGTTGAAGGACGTGAGCGCGCCTGTGGCATCGGCGGTAAAGATCCCGCTACTGATGCTCCGGACGATGTTTTCATGAAAGGCCTGGAGCCGGTTCAAGCCTTGTTCTTTTTCGCGGAGCGATTGATCGACCCGATAGAGTTGGTCCGCCAGCGTGCCACTCAGCAAGCCTACGATGAGAAGGGCCAACGCATACACCCCGAACGTCTGGAACACCTCCGCCACGCCGACGTGCCCCGCCGGCACGCTACCCCAGCTTGACGCGAAGCCGTAGAGCTGGGCATTCGTCACCACGCCGAACACAATGATGCAGGTGCATGCCGCAAACAGGCCAACGCGGCGCTGTGGGATGAGGCTGGCGACGGCAACCGTGATCACATAGAGGACCGCGAAGGGACTCTCGACTCCTCCAGTGCGCGCGACCAGCACAGTTTCGAGGAGAAAATCGATGCCGACTTGAATCCAGAAGAACGTGGTGAGGGCGGAAGGCGTCTTGAGCGTACGAAGCAAGACTGCAGAGGGAATGGTCAGCGCATAGGTGAGGACGATGAGTGTATAAAAGGTGTCGACACGTTCGCCTTTGGTCGCCTGGAAGATGAGCGACAAGCCCAGCATGAGGGTGACGAAGGTCACCCGAAGCCCCATCAACCACTGAAGCCTGGCTCGCAGAACATCCATGCGTTGTTACGGTTCGAAGAGACCCCACCCGGACCGGGCATGCGAGAAACCGGCGGAGCGGCGCAAGAGCCTACCCAATCGCGGAGGCCATCTTGAAGATGGGAAGATACATCGCGATGACAATAAAGCCGATCACGACGCCCAGGAACACCATCATCATGGGTTCGAGTAATGACGTCAGTGAGGCCACCGCCTGATCGACCTCATCTTCGTAGAAATCGGCGATTTTCCCGAGCATGGCATCGAGTGCGCCCGTGGATTCTCCCACGGCAATCATGTGCGTGACCATCTTGGGGAACACCTGACTCTGGGTCAACGGATCCGCAATCGTCTTGCCTCCGCTGATGCTGACGCGCGCGTTCAACAGCGCTTCCTCGATGACCTTGTTGCCGGAGGTTTTGGCACATATGGATAATCCGTCGAGAAGAGGGACCCCGCTCGAAAGCAACGTTCCCAGCGTACGGGTGAACTTGGCAACGGACGCTTTGCGAATCAGATCGCCAAATATTGGCGTCTTCAGCAGAAACCTGTCGATTGCCATCCTCCCCTTTGGCGTTGCGTAATATTTCTTCACGAGCGTCACCGCTCCGACGATCAGGCCGACGCCAATGTACCAAAACGATTGAAAGGCATTGCTGATGTCGATGACGAGCTGCGTTGGCCCCGGCAAGCCGACTTTGCCGTTGGAGAGCTCTTCGAACATCTTCGCGAAAATGGGAATCACGAAGATCATCAGGACGGTGATCACGATGCCCGCGACGCCGAGAATTGCCGACGGATAGATCATGGCCGACTTGATCTGCCCCTTGAGCTTCATGGCCTTTTCAATATGCTTGGCAAGGCGAGTCAAAATCGTGTCGAGCAAGCCGCCGACCTCGCCTGCATGCACCATGTTCACGTACAGGTCGTCGAATACTTTGGGATGCCGCCGCAACGCGTCGGAAAACGTGGAGCCGGCTTCCACTTGGCCCCTCACTTCACCCACCGTTTCGCGCAGCACTTTATTTTCAGATTGCGTCGAAAGGATTTCGAGACATTGCACCAGCGGAAGACCGGCATTGATCATGGTTCCGAACTGCCGCGTGAACACCACCAGGTCTTTGTCGGTCAGACCGGACCCGAAGCTGAGCTTGAGCCCTCCCTTCCCCGTCTTCTCTTCGAGACTGGTGACGACTACACTTTGCTTGCGGAGCTGATCGACCGCCTCATCTTTGGTCTTGGCAGTCAGTTCACCCTTCTTGACCGCTCCGGACCGTGAACGCCCGACATACGCAAAGGTCGCCATAAGTCACTCTCACCTTTTTTGAGAGGTCCTCAACAACCGAATTTTCGATGGAAATACCTACGTGGCGAGTCTACTGGTCACCTGAAAAACTGTCAAACAAATGCACAATCTGCGCGAAGTAGCGGCGAAGCGAGCCCGGCTAGCGATCAAGTTGGAGATGCACCAACAGATCGGTACCCACGATAAAGATAATGACAGCCGGAGGAGACCGTAAATGCGACCATGGCGATCAAGAGCGGGTTCAGCACCGATAGATCCAAGTGACGCGAGCTCAAGAAAATCACAAGCAGCACGTAGGCGAGTTGCAAGAAGGTGGCCCCTTTTCCGAAAAAAGTCGGGGCGATATCAATATTCGACTCTGTGAACTGCGCCACGGCGGTTCCCAGCAGAAGCATCGCATCGCGACTGACCACAAGAATGGTGACCCAGGAAGGAATGAGATGGATCGCGGAAAGCGTCACGAACCCTGACGTCAGCAGCAGTTTATCGGCCAATGGATCCAAAAACGCACCCAAGCGGGTCCGTTGATTTGCCGCCCGAGCGATGGTTCCATCGAGCGCATCCGTGACGCCGGCCACCAGCAGGACGATCATGGCCCCGTTGAACCGTTCGTAAATCAATAACCCGACGTAGACCGGAATCAGCAAAATGCGAAGAATGGTCAGACTGTTGGGGATATTCATGCGGCGTAGGAAGCATCCGGCCCCGGCTGAGCAGCGAAATAATAGGAGGGGTGAGCAATGAAGTCAACGGCTTGCAGTCGGCGGTCGACCGCCCTATACTGCAACTCCGCCTACACGAGGAAATGCCGATGAACGTGCTGGCCTCCCTGTTTAAACGAGACGGATTAGTCGAAAAACACCAACTGGAAGGGGTTGATCCCAGCGATCGTTATTTCAACCGAGCCGTTCTCGTCAACCGCACCGCTTCCGGCTACTCGGCCAAGATGATGTACGAGGCACTCACGGTCGAAGGCCTATCGCATCCCACCATTGCCGCCGCCATCACGGAGCTTGTTGTAAAATTGCAGTCGCTTGGCTTCAGCCGGATCAGGACCAGGGCAAATTTCAAAGGCACTAAGTATCTCGCAGAAAAAGAAACCTGGATCGAATATCAGGATCCGGTTTGATTCACTTCGTCCCGCTCACGATTTCCTGAAACACCACATCATGAATCAGCGGACGGAAGGCCCGGATCTTTTCATTCTTCCGGGTTGGATGTACGCGATTGGTGAGTAACAGCACTTCCAATTTTCTCCGGGGATCAACCCATAACGAGGTCCCCGTATATCCCAGATGGCCAAACGATTCCGGAGATAAGTGGCTCCCAGATGACGAAGGCGCCGTCGGCGTATCCCATCCCAATGCCCAACTGGACTGCGAACAAGATGACACCCTTCGCGTGAACTCCCGAACGAGTCTCTGCTCAAGCATGGACCGCTGTCCTTCATAGGAGCGAAGCCAGACACCGGAGACGGCCAGCACGGCTTCCGCGGTGCCGAACAACCCTGCGTGCCCTGCGACCCCGCCCATGGCAGCGGCATTCTCGTCGTGCACTTGCCCTTTCAGCAGTTGCCGCCTCCACTCATCCCATTCCGTCGGGGCGATGCTCGAGACAGCCACCGCCGGTCGACTCGAACAGGACTCCGTCTCAGTGGGATTGAAGCACAGAGGCTGCGCTCCCAGCGGCCTTGCCACGGACTCGTCAAAATACTCGTCCAGCGGTTTTCCACTCGCCCGTTCGACCGCTAACCCCAACAGAATAAATCCAAGGTCGCTGTACTCACTCCGCTCGCCTCTCCGGTACATCAATGGTTCTTGGCCGATGAGGTGCAACACTGTTTGGCGTACGGATTCAGATCGGCCCCATTCGATGCCGTTGGCTGTGAGTCCCTCATACAGCGGACGCCATCCTGGAAGACCAGACCGATGCTGGAGAAGCTCCCGTAGCGTGGCTACCCCAACAGGCGTGCCATGAAGATCGTCGAGAGTGTGTTCTACGGGTGCATCGAGGTCCAGCGTTCCTGATTGCACAAGGAGAAGAATGGAGGTCACAGTCGCCAACGGTTTGGTCAGCGACGCCAAGTCATAAACCGTGGACGCCTGCACAAGATCGGTTGGATCCGACGAGAGACAACCGGACAGGACAAGACACTTGAGCTCACCGGCCAACCGCACGGCCAACACCCCGCCGGGGAATACGCCGTCCCGCACCGCCTGATCCATTGCGGCCTGAATGACACGAAGGCCTTTCATAGACAACGGCCACAGGCGATGGAAGAAGCGACTTGAAAGAGCCGTGCATCGCTCCACGTGGACCGGAGGCTCAAAAACAATGCGCTAGGCATTCGCACGGGGATAGGTTCGAAAACAGGTGAAGAAGGAAGGGCGCAGAGGAAGGATCGCTTTACCATCCTCTCACAATGCAGGGCTCGATTCTCCCTCGAGCTTATGCTCGGCACTCGAGGCACCGTCTTGGAAGGCTTCTTGTTCCTCCACTTCCAGCATTCGCTCGAAGGTGCGCAACGTCGCACGCAAGCGTTCGACCATTAAGAGCCGCTGCTTTTGCAGAACAGAGAGATCACGCTGAGTGTTGGACAGCTCGACCCGAGCCTGACGTATCATCTCGCCGGCCTTGAGCTCAGCTTCTTTGATGACGAGCTCGGACTCCCGTTGCGCGCTGCGTTTGACATCCTCTGCGAGCGACTGCGCAGACACGAGCGTGTTCGACAGGGTCACCTCGGTCCGCTTTAATTCGATCAACTGCTGCTCCAAAAACGTGATTTTCTCTCTCTGCACCGCATTCTCACGGTTCAGCTCTTCGACCGTCTCGGCAATTTCTTCCAAAAAGCGATTGACTTCTTCCTTGTCGTAGCCGCGGAAACCGGTTTTGAACACCATTTGCTGAATGTCCAGCGGTGTGATTTTCATGACTGTCCTCCTCTAGGATGCTTATCCAATCGCCGTTGCCATTTGATGAAGAGAAGGCACAATAAATCTCTGTAAAAACATGAGAAGAAGGATCAGGATAATTGGAGACACATCTACGCCAAGCCTCCACCCGATCATCCTTCGGATGGGAGCCAACGCTGGTTCAGTCACTTTTTCAAGAAACTGCACGATCGGATTCCACGGATCAGGGTTGACCCAGGAAATCACCGCACGGGCGATGACGACGTACATATACAACTCCAAGAGATAATAGACGATTGAAGCCAATGCCGTGAAAAAATTTTCGACGACAAACATCAGCGCGCGAGCTCCTGGGAACGTTTTGTCGCGGCTTCGACGGCCCCCATCAGTGTAGCACGGAACTTGCCCTGTTCAAGCTGATGGAGCCCGGCGATCGTCGTGCCGCCGGGCGAGGCGACACGGTCCTTCAGTGTTGCGGGATGGGTGCCGGTCTCAAGAACCATTCTTGCTGCGCCCAGCACTGTTTGAACGGCCAATAACTCTGCCGTTTGACGAGGTAATCCCATCTTGACTCCGCCGTCTGCCAAGGCTTCAAGGACTAGGAAGACATAGGCAGGGCCGCTTCCACTGAGTCCTGTCACGGCATCCATGAGGCGCTCTTCCACGGGAATGACGCGCCCGACGGCTTCGAATATCGTGCGGGCGACGAGGCTGTCTTCTTCCCTCACTTCCTCACCCCATGCCAAGGCCGTGATGCCCTCACGGACCAGGGCGGGCGTATTAGGCATTGCGCGGATGATGCGCGTACCTGGGGACGCCTGGCTAGCAATTGACTGAATGGTCACACCGGCGGCAATGGAAATGACCAGCACCCGATTGAGATCGGCCCCGATCTCGCTCAGCACTGTCGGGAGCGATTGAGGCTTGACAGCCAGGATCACAATGTCCGCCCATGTCACGGCCTGCCGGTTCTCTGCACCGACCCGAATTGAAAACAGACTCTTCAACCGATCACGGCGAGCGGCGACCGGGTCGGACGCCCAGAGCGCATCCGAGTCACAGACGCCTGCGGCGAGCAGGCCACCGATCATGGCCTCGGCCATGTGGCCACTGCCAATAAAGGCAATTTTTTTCGCCATCTGACTAGCCACGTCGCTCTCCGAACAGTGCCGTGCCAAGGCGCACCAAGGTCGCCCCTTCCTCTATGGCAACCTCATAATCATGGGACATACCCATTGAGAGTTCGTCCATTGAGATCCGAGAAATCTTCTGTTGTATTAAGCGTGCCGCCAAATCCCGAAGTGCTCGAAAATAGCGCCTCGCTCGCTCCGGTTCGCGCATGAGCGGTGGAATCGCCATTAATCCACACACCGCCACATGATCGAGTGCCCCCAGTTGAGGAAGGACCCCTGCCACTTCATCACCCAGAAACCCGGCTTTGCTGTGTTCTTCTCCGATATTCACTTCCAGCAGGATCTTTTGCCGTAATCCTGCCGCCCTCGCCCGTCGATCGATCTCATGAGCCAATTCCAAGCTGTCGACGGAGTGAATCAGATCAAAAATTCCGACGACTGAGCGGACCTTTCGTCGCTGGAGGCGGCCGATAAAGTGCCAGATGACGCCCGTGTCTTTCAACGCCTCGATTTTTGGAAGGGCCTCTTGGAGCCGGTTCTCACCGGCAAGTGTCAGTCCCGCATCCACAGCCCTTCGAATATCTCCGATTGCGACTGATTTCGTCGCGCCGACCAATTGTACACTGCCGTCCACGCGACCGGCCTTGCGCGTCGCCGCGCGGATTTGATTGAAGACGAATGCGACGCGATTTTCGATTGAGTCACCGGCTTCGGCATCCATCTTTGCCCGATCAAACCTACGGCTCCTTGGAATGCGTCGCCGTATTGTACACCGGCCTACCAGTGGGGCATCAACGTGATTCCGTTGAGCATGGTGCCATTCACGCGCCCTTCACGCCGATAGGAGAAGAATAGATGGGGATGGCAGATCGTGCAGAGATTGACCGTCGTAATGTGTTCACGGTCGATGCCGATTTGGGCGGCCTGTCTTTTCACCAAGGCTTTCAAGTCGAGCTTGGCTCGGTTACCGCGACGATCTTTGAGGAGCGAAGACCACTCGGTAGAGCCGCTGCGTAACGGCTCGAGCACCGCTTCATCGACCTCATAGCAACAGGATCCGGCGGACGGACCGATACTGACGCGCACATCGGCCTCATCGGTCGAAAAGCGGGCGATCATTAACTGGATGGTCTTGGGTACGATGCCAGCCAGCGCACCCCGCCATCCGGCATGGATTGCTGCTGCAACTTTCCGGCGCCGGTCGTAGACAAGTACGGGAACGCAATCCGCCGTACGAACTGCGACGGTCACACCAGGCTGATCCGTGATCAACGCGTCCCATCCACCTTGAAATCGGTCGGATCCGGTCAGCGGACGATCAACGATCAGTGCATCCGTGCCATGCACCTGTTTCACGGAGAGCATCCAGCTCTGCCCGCTGACATCACGAGTTTGTGCAGGCACACCGGTTTCATACACGAGCGTGCCGGTATGGTGCCGCGTTCCGAAAAAATGCCTCACGCCGTCATGCGGCAAGCCAAAGGCAGGCACGGTGATCACCGAGGCGGTCACGCTGCTGCTCCCTCATCCGACTCAAACCGGAAAGCTTCGCTCAGTCGGCCTGTTTCCTCAAAAACGTCGGCACGTCCCACTCGTCATCGGCCGCCACGGCCAGTCGCTCCATGGATTCACGGTGATCTCCCATCCGGCGTAGATAGGTCGGACGGTCCAAATCTTTGTGCGGCCGATCGGCGACCGCCACACCATTGAAAGACGGTTGCCCAGTTCGTGCCATGCGAGCTTGGCTTGCAACTCCCACCGGCGTCGGCTGATCGTCTCGCTCAAAGCCGGTCGCAATCACGGTGACGACCAGATCGTCGCCCATGTCGGGATTGATAACCTGTCCGACAATGATGTTCGCCTCGGGATCCGCGGTCTGTTGGATGATGGACGCTGCCTCTTCAATTTCGTGCAGGGACATATTCGGCCCACCGCTGATGTTGAGAAGCACGCCGCGAGCACCTTCCACACTGCCTTCCTCCAGCAGCGGGCTGCAAATTGCCTTTTGCGCCGCTTCGATCGCTCGATTCGTTCCCCGAGAAACACCCATGCCCATGACAGCGCGGCCCGTGTGAGACATGACGGTACGCACGTCGGCAAAGTCCACGTTGACATGACCGGTCGTCGTGATCACGTCTGCAATGCCTTGAATCGCCTGGCGCAGGACGTCGTCAGCGACTTTAAAGGCGTCCAACAAAGGCGTCGCCTTGTCGACGATGCCCAGCAAACGTTGGTTGGGAATCACGAGCAACGTATCGACGTGACGCCGGAGATCGCGAATGCCTTCATCGGCGTGCGTCATTCGTCGATGGCCCTCATACGAAAACGGTTTGGTGACGACGCCCACGGTCAGAATCCCCAGTTCACGTGCGATGCTCGCGACGATGGGTGCGGCCCCCGTTCCCGTTCCTCCTCCCATTCCCGCTGTCACGAAAACCATGTCGGCGCCTTCCAGGCATTCTCGAATTTGATCTTTGCTCTCAAGCGCCGATTCTTTTCCAATTTCCGGCTTCGCTCCGGCTCCGAGTCCTCTTGTTCGCTCAGGTCCAAGTTGAACCTTATACGCGGCACGGGATCGATCCAGCGCCTGCAGGTCCGTATTCGCGGCAATGAAATCGACGCGGGCCAGGCCCGACGTGATCATCGTATTGACCGCATTGCAGCCCGCGCCCCCCACTCCGATGACTTTAATGCGGACGGGCGACAGACAATCTTCTTGGAATGAGAACATCAGGACACCTCCATTGGCGCGAGGAGGTCCGCGCGCCGGTTAAGTTAGAAGAACTCGAACATCCAGGACTTCATTCGATCTACCATCTTGCCAATTGGCCGCCCGCTCCTGAGTCCCACCGTGGCGGTTTCTTCGGTATGGCGTCGCGCGTGCAACAGTAATCCCACCCCGGTTGCATGCATGGGATTGCTGACGATGTCCCGCAGTCCACCAATGCCGGTTGGCACTCCCCGACGGGCGGGAAGGTTTAGCACATGCTCAGCGGCATCCGGCATGCCTTCCAGTAAGGAAGTGCCGCCCGTCACGACGACTCCGGCGCCTAACATCCCTTCATAGCCCGCACGGGTGATCTCTCGCCTGACCAACTCGAACATCTCTTCGACCCGTGGCTCGAGGATCTCGGCAATATCGCGTCGCGAGAACGTTCGTGCTGGGCGGTCTCCGACTGAAGGCACTTCTACCGTTTCATGGCCCTGCACCAATTCCGTCCTCGTCACACCATGCTGCACTTTGATCTTCTCGGCTTCCGTCTGGGAGGTGAGCAACCCGATGGCCAAATCCTTGGTCAGGTTTTGTCCCCCGATCGGGAGCACGGCCGAATGTCGGATGCTTCCATCCAGATATATGGCGAGGTCGGTAGTGCCGCCTCCCAGATCCACCATGGCCACGCCGAGATCTCGCTCTTCCTGGCTGAGCACCGCTTCGCTGGAGGCGAGAGGCTGCAGAATGATGTCGACGACATCGAGCCCCGCACGATTCACGCTCTTGATGATGTTCTGTGCCGACGTGACGGCACCGGTGATCACATGGACATTCACCTCCAAGCGATTGCCGGAGAGTCCCAAGGGCTCGCGAACGCCCTCCTGGCCGTCCACCATGAATTCCCGGGGCAATACGTGAAGAATCCGGCGCTCGTGAGGAATGACGGCCAACGTTCTCGCGCTTTCGATTGCCCGATGGATGTCGTCGCGCGTCACCTCAGCTTTCTTGAGAGCGACGACGCCTTTGCAGTTTTCAGCAGAGATGTGGCTGCCGGCGATCCCCGTGTAGACGGAATTGATCTGCACCGCCGCCATCAATTCCGCTTCTTCGACCGCTTTCTTGATGGACTCCACGGTGCTCTCGATATCGACGACCACGCCCTTGCGAAGTCCGCGCGACGGACTCGAACCGACGCCAATGATGCTCAAAGTCCCTTCCTCGGTCACTTCGGAAACGATCGCGCAGATCTTCGTCGTCCCAATATCCAATCCCACGAGAATTTGGTCCCGCTTCGCCACAGCCTCACCCCCTTTCCCTGACGATCACCCGGTTGTCATAGCGCAAATCTACGTCGTGACCCTCATGCTTCCGTCCATCGAGAGCCGGCATCCTGAACGCCGCTTTGACTTTCATGAAGCGCTCCCATTGATCCTTGAGCGCATCGCTACCGAAATGAAATCGAACTCCTCTGGCGGAGGCGACAAGATTTACGGGGTGAGCCATGTCGAGCTCGATCCGTCCATCCAGGGATTCGGCCATCCATCTTGCCAGTTCGACCGCGGACTGAAGTCGCTGCTTGATGCCGAGATCACCTTGCGCCAAGAGCGTGCCGTCCACGCCCGTCAAGAGCGGCAAGGTCGCCTCGTCGCGGGTACCGAGGCGGGCGAGGATGACTCCTTCCTTATCGATGAGGACCTGTTCGGACCCTAGACGGACAATGGCTGCGGGCGTCCGCTCAACGACCGTCACGCGCAGCTCATGCAAAGGCAACCGCTCGATGGTCGCTTCCTTGATCCAGGGATGGGTCCGGACACGCTCGGCGAGATAAGACAGGCTGACCTGATATTGAGCGAGCCCTTTCCTCAAGGCCAACCGGTCGATCACCTCCTGCTTGGTGACTTGATGCGTCCCTTCCACTGATACCTGTTTAATCTCGAGCCCTCGGTGAAGCATCGGTCCGAGCTGTTGCGAGAGCATGAGGATCGTCCAGCACACGGCAACTGCTCCCCCCAACCATCCGGAGAGGCGGAGGGCTCTTCGGTACCGTGTCAGCCGCTCGATCCGTCTGGCCCGCTGCCGGTGATCCATCGACTGAGCCGCTCGTGGGCCTTTCCATTCATTACTGCGATGGCCGGCTGCTTTTGCGGGCGGCTTGCGCCTAAGAAGTCTCATGCCGCGTGCTCTTTATTTTTCATTCTGGCGAGCGCGGATTCGAGAATCCGCTCCGTCAATTCTTCGTAGCCAATGCCGGCCTGAACCGCGGCCATTGGCAAAAGGCTGGTTTCCGTCATGCCTGGTACTGTATTGAGTTCCAGCACATACGGGCGTCCGCGGGGCGTAATCCGAAAATCCACGCGGGCAGCCCCTGCACAGCCCAAGACTTCGAATGCCCGCAACGCCAAGACGCCGATTTCCTTCGTGACGGCAGCCGGAAGAGGTGCCGGGCAGAGGTATTGGGTCTTCCCTTTTTCGTACTTTGCTGAGAAATCGTAAAAACCGCCTGGGGCGACGATCTCCACGGCCGGAAGAACCACCGGCGTCTCGTTCTCTCGCCCCAGCAGCGAGACGGTCACTTCATGGCCGGGAATGTAGGCTTCCACCATCGCTTCCCGATCGTAACGGTGGGCGAGTGACAGAGCAGGATTCCACTGCGCAGGCTTCTTCACAATGGTCACGCCGATCGTGGACCCCTCGGATGCCGGCTTCACGACCACGGGCCACCGAAGTTTGGTCGATCGCAGAGCCTGCGCATGGGAAATCCGCTCTCCCCGCTTGATGACCATGCCTGCCGGAACCGGAATGGCATGTGCTGCAAGGACCGTTTTTGTCGTCACCTTGTGCATGCCCACGGCGCTGGCTTGCACACCGGAGCCCGTGTAGGGAATGCCCACCGTTTCCAAAAATCCCTGAATGGATCCGTCCTCTCCGCCTGGACCATGGAGCGCCAGGAACGCAACGGCAATCTTTTGCTCCTGCAAGTCGCGACTCAACGTCGGACCGACGTCGACGGTCACCGCGTCATATCCCAAGCGGCAGAGTGCGCCGTGGACCGCTGCCCCCGTCCGCAAAGACACTTCGCGCTCGGATGATTGCCCCCCCATCAGCACGCCGATCCGAGCTTGGGTGAGACGTCGTCGTTCCGTCTTCATCTTTTGACCAACAGCATTATTCAGTCAGGCCTCGCCTACGATCTTCAATTCGAGGTCAAGCCGGACACCGGCTTTCCGCTTGATTGTCTGCCGGACTTTGCTGATTAATTGAATGACGTCAGCCGCACTCGCATGTCCGCGGTTGACGATGAAGTTTCCATGCTTCATCGATACCTCCGCATCACCGACTCGAGCGCCCTTCAACCCTGCCGCTTCGAGCAGCCGACCCGCCGAATCATCAGGAGGATTCTTGAACACGCAGCCGGCACTGGGCATCGTGAGCGGCTGAGTATCCTTCCTATAATGAAGATAATCTTTGACCACTCGTTCGATTTCTCCGCGAAGACCCTGGCGCAACTGAAGCCATACTCCAACCACGATGCCCTTCGGCAGCACGGCCCTCCGGTACTGAAATGGAATGGACGAAGCCGGCAGATCGCGGAGCTCACCCTTCATCGTGATGAGCCTGACCGCTTTCACGGCGTCTTTCATTTCGCCCAGCCTTGTTCCTGCGTTCATCACCAAACAACCTCCGACGGTCCCGGGAATGCCGGCCGCCCATTCCAAGCCGGACAATGACCGCCGGATGGCATGACCGATCAAGGTTGGCATCCCCACGCCGCCTTCCGCATAGAGGACCGCTCCCGGCTCCTCATGTATCCCGCGAAGCTTCGACAAACTCACCACGATGCCGCGAATCCCTCCGTCTCGGATGAGAAGATTCGTCCCGCCGAGCACGAATATGGGAATGCGTGCTGCGCTCGCTTGGCTGACGAGCCGGCGAACATCTTCGACGTCAGCCGGCTCCACAAGCACATCGGCAGGCCCGCCGATCTTGAAGGAGGTATAGGCCTCCAACGACGCGTCGAAGCGGATGCGACCGCGAAGATCTGCCACGACGGCTTCCAAACCCTTGCGGTCGAATCGGGATCTCGTCCTGGGTCTCTTCGTTCGTTGTCCATCGGCGTTCATCGCATCATGAAGCAGCGGCCAGCTTCTCCAGTAATGCAGGCCCTGTCTTCCAGATGTCTCCCGCCCCAAGCGTGATCACCAGATCACCGGCTTTCAACTGAGGAAGCACTTGCTCGGTCAATTGGTCCTTCCGCTCGACAAAGGTGACCGGCGGATGGCCGACGGCACGAATCGCCTCCGCTAATCTGGCGCCCGATACTCCGGGAATCGGTGACTCACTGGCCGCATAAATCTCGGTCAAAAAGAGGCGATCGGCATCTTGAAATGCCTTGGAAAAATCCTCCAATAAGTCTCTGGTCCGCGTGTAGCGATGCGGCTGAAAGAGCACGACCAGTCGCCGCTCGGGCCACCCTTGTTTTGCGGCGGCCAGCGTCGCTTTGATTTCAGTCGGGTGGTGGCCATAGTCGTCCACGACCATGACCCCGTTGGATTCTCCGCGTATATGAAATCGCCGCTCCACACCGGTAAAGGCGGCCAATGCCTTGCGGATCAAATCCACCGGCACGTCGAGTTCGACGCCGATGGCGATCGCCGCCAACGCGTTCGAGACGTTATGAATACCCGGCACCGCCAGGCGAAACGGTCCCAGGTTCCTGGTCCTGAAAAACGCCCGGAATTCTGAACCGCCTTGTTTGGCCACGATGTCGGTCGCACGAAAATCGGGGGTCACGCCATCCGACTCCGACAAGCCGTACGTGTAATACCGCTTGACTATATTGGGGAACAGCCCCCGTAGCCGATGATCATCGGCACACAACACCGCCAGCCCGTAGAACGGGACCTTATTGATGAATTCAAGGAAGCTTTCATAAATACGTTCCATACTGCCGTAATGATCCAGATGCTCACGGTCCAGGTTGGTCACGGCGATGATGGTTGGAGACAGTCGTAAAAACGATCCGTCGCTCTCATCGGCCTCCGCCACAAGCAGCTCTCCCCGACCCAGCCGGGCGTGGCTACCCAAGGCATTCACTTTGCCCCCGATCACCATCGTGGGGTCCAAGCCTCCCTGCGCCAGGACATTCGCCACCAT
Source organism: Nitrospira sp. (assembly GCA_029240595.1). Taxonomy (GTDB): domain Bacteria; phylum Nitrospirota; class Nitrospiria; order Nitrospirales; family Nitrospiraceae; genus Nitrospira_C. Next base: position 42,866 of record JARDZZ010000001.1, read on the forward strand.
GGACGTCGTGGTGGTCTTTCCGTGAGCGCCGGCGATGGCCACGCCGAATTTCAGCCGCATGAGTTCGGCGAGCATTTCGGCTCGCGGGATGACCGGAATCTGTTTAGCCTTAGCCGCCGTCACCTCCGGGTTTTGCGGCGAAACGGCGGACGAAATCACCACAACCTGAGCCTCCCCGATCTGGGACTCGTGATGGCCGATAAAAATCCGGCCTCCCAATTCCTCCAACCGCCTGGTGGTATCGGAGGCCTGTTGATCGGAGCCGGTCACCTTGTAGCCGAGGGTCAGCAACACCTCGGCGATCCCACTCATGCCCGAGCCGCCGATCCCCACCAAATGAATGTGCTGTGTTTTCCGAAACATCGATGTCCGCCTCAGACCACCAGCTGCCTGCGAGGGGGTGAAGCCGTTGCGTTGCCCTGTCCCATCAGATCCCTGCTGCTCCAAGAGAATGGTTGACATGACGCTGGTCTCCTATGAGTGCATAGCATTCACGGACGATGGCTTCAGCCGCGTCCAATCGCCTCAAGCCAACACTCGCATCTTCCATCGCTTTCATCCGCTGAGGGTCGTCGAGGATTTGGGCCACCGACCGGGCCAAAGTCGCGCCGGTGAGGTCCGCCTGGGGCAGGACCACCGCAGCGCCTGCAGCTTCCATGACCTTGGCATTCTTCATTTGATGATCATAAATTGCGGTCGGCAACGGAATGAGAATGGCCGGCTTGCCGCAAGTTGTCAGCTCCGCCACTGTCATGGCGCCGGCACGCGCTACAACGACATCCGCGGCGTTGATGGCCGCTGGCATGTCGTACACAAACGGCAGGACAGTGGCCGTGACTCCGGCCCGCCGATAGGCTTGACTCACCCGATCATGGTCCGCCTCGCCCGTCTGATGCGTGACGGTCACGTGCGGCCGTTGTTTGAGAAGATCCGGAAGCCCCTCGATCGCCGCGCTGTTGAGGGCTTTGGCGCCTTGACTGCCGCCAAAGACCAATACGTGATGACCGCCTCGCTGGCGCTCTCCTCCAGGCGGACGACATTGAGTGAGAAACTCTTTCCGGACCGGTGTTCCTACGACACGTCCTTTGCGTTGATCGAAGAAGCGCGCCGCTGATTCAAACGCGAGAAACACGCGCTGAACGAATGGGGCGACCGCTTTATTGGCCAGACCAGGATACGCATTAGGCTCCAAAATCACCCGGGGGATGCGCTTCAATGCGGCTGCCAATACCATCATAGGGCTGGTATACCCTCCGACCCCGATGACGAGACGCGCCTGTCGCTGGCTCAAGATCCGGCCGCATTGCCAGAGACTGAGCGGCATGGCGCACAACCCCTTCAACACGTCAGTGAGTCCTTTGCCCATCACCGGCTTCGCATTAATTAAGACCAACTCGAATCCCTCGTGAGCCAGCACTTTGGACTCGAGACCGCGTGACGTTCCCACGAACAAGACTTTCGTCATCGGATCGCGGTGCAGAAATTCCCGCGCCAGCGCCACAGCCGGATACAGATGTCCTCCCGTTCCTCCGGCGGCAATGACGATGGTCATTCTCAGTCCCCACTACGTCCGCCTTTAGATGCCCCGCCATGCCGATCCCTCGAAATGCTCAGAAGGATCCCGACGCCGACGAAACTCACGACGAGCGACGACCCGCCGTAGCTGACAAAAGGCAGCGTCAGCCCCTTGGTTGGCAGCAACCCGGTCACAACGGCGGCGTTGACCAGTGCTTGGATCCCGATTAACAGGGTGATGCCCATTCCGAGATACTTGCCGAACGGCATCCGCGCCCGCGCGGCAATGTGGAACCCTCGCCACACAAAGAGCCCGAAAAGGACAATGACCGCCGCTGTACCGGCTAAGCCGAGTTCTTCCCCTACAAGGGCCAACACGAAATCGGTGTGCGCTTCCGGTAGAAAAAACAATTTCTGCTTCCCTTCGCCTAGGCCCACGCCAAAAGGGCCGCCGCTGCCAAATGCGAGAAAAGATTGGGTGATCTGAAATCCGGCGTCGGAAGCGTCTTTCCACGGGGCGAGAAAGGTCATCAGCCGCTGCCGTCGGTAGCTGGAGCTCAGGACAAGTATGAAAATCACAGGAATTGCACAGAGACCAAGACTGACCAGATGACCTATCCGCGCACCGCCGAGGAACAGCAGAGACACCGTAACCAGTCCCATGACGACGACGGTACCCAGATCCGGCTCCAGCAACACGAGCCCGCTGAGGACCGCGATCACGATCAACGCCGGCAGGAGACCGCTCCGGAAGAGCGTCAACTTGTCCGCCTTCTTGGCCAGGTAGGTCGCCAGGTAGATCACCGAGACAAGCTTCACCATTTCCGCCGGTTGGATCGAAATGGGACCCCATCGAAGCCAGCGCCTGGCGCCCTTGGCCGCGACGCCCAGCGAAGGGACCAACACCATGACGAGCAGGATCGCCATACTGATGAGGATAGGCATCGAAAGTTTTTTCCACAGCGGGTAATCGATGCGGGAGGTCAAATGCATGAGCAAGAAGCCGAAGCCCAGCCAAGCGATCTGCCGTTTCAAAAAGAACTCGGGATCCTGGAATCGATTGCCGGCCACAATCGCGCTGGCACTGAACACCATGACCAGCCCCATGAGGGCGAGTGTCAGCGTCACAACAAGCAGTACATGATCCATCGCTACTCGTGACTGGCCCGATCGTTGTCCTGTCGTCGGCCAAGGCAACGATAACGTTCCTGCAGTTCGAGATCCCATTGATCAGAGTCGGGCCTCCTGATTTCGTCCGCTACTCCGGTAGCGACTGCACCGCCGATTTAAACTGGCGACCGCGGTCCTGGTAGTCCTGGAACATGTCGAAACTCGCGCAGGCCGGCGACATCAATACGACATCACCGGCCGCCGCCTCGCGAGCTGCCCACTCTACTGCGCCCCGCAAGGACTCCGCTTCGCTTATGGTCGTCGCGCCAGTCCAAGCCGCCTTCAACAACGGTGCGGCTTCCCCAATCAACACGACATGCTTGACCCGGCGCCGAATGGCTTCGGTAAGACGGGAAAAATCGCCGCCCTTGTCACGACCGCCCGCGATCAGCCAGATCGGTCGCTCGATTCCCTCGAGCGCCTTGAGAGTGGCATCCACGTTCGTTCCTTTCGAATCGTTCACAAAGCGCACCCCACGCCGTTCCCTCACAAGCTCCAAGGCATGCTCCAGCCCTGGGAACGCCGTCACAACACGGCTGATGATGTCGAGAGGGCATCCCCATAGGGCCGCATAGGTGGCCGCAGCCATGACATTCTCCACGTTGTGATGTCCGATGATCTTAAGTTCGCTCTTACGACAGATGTGCTGTCGGCCTCCAGCGACGGTCGTAACGATTTCGTCGCCGTCCAGATAGGTTCCGCCATCGAAGCCGGCGCCGATTGACTGTGTCCTGGAAAATCCGAGGCGCCTGGCCTGCACCGTACTCTTCAGGTTGGCTACTCTGGGGTCATCGAGATTGAACAGCGCGAAATCGTCGCTCGTTTGATTTTCGAAAATCCGCCGTTTGGCTGCGACGTATTCGTCAATTGAGTCATACCGGTCCTGATGATCGACCGTGACGTTCAAGATCGCCGCCGCCCAGGGATGGAACCGATCGATCGTCTCCAATTGGAAACTGGACACTTCAACCGCGAGGTACTCATAAGGATCCGGCTTGCCTTGCTTCTTTGCCTGGAGAGTGGTCCAAGCGGCTTCGCTGAGCGCAGTACCCAGGTTTCCTCCGACGAATGCGCGCTTGCCTTGCTCGGCCAGCATCTTTCCGATCAGCGTCACGGTCGTGCTTTTTCCATTCGTCCCCGTCACGGCAAGGATCGGCGCCGAGAGAAATCGGGAGGCCAGCTCAAGCTCGCTGATGACTTGAACGCCCCGTCGTCGGACGTGCTCGAGTGCTTCCATGCGGTAGGGCACACCGGGACTAATGACGACGAGATCGGCGCGGTCGAGCGAACGTTCGTACTGGGAGCCGACCGACACCTGGACGGAATTGCGATCCACTGTCCGAAGGACCGTGGCCAATTCCACCTCGTCCTTTCGATCGGCTACCGTCACACGAGCTCCGGCTTCCCTGAGTAGGTGACAGGCGGCGACTCCGCTTCGTGCGAGACCGAGCACCGTCACCTGCGCTCCTGACAAGTCCACTTCTTCGACCTCCAGCATGTCCCTCACCGCAGTTTCAAGGTGCTCAGACTTAAGAGCGCCAGAAGGATCGCGATGATCCAGAGCCGCACGACGACCTTTGGCTCCTCCCATCCCTTCATTTCAAAATGATGATGGATCGGCGCCATCAAAAATATCCGTTTGCCACGCGACTTGAAGGACGCCACTTGAAAAATGACGGACACCGCTTCGATCACGAACACGCCTCCAACCATGAGGAGTAATAATTCGTGCTTGCTAATGACCGCCACGGTCCCAAGTGCCGCGCCCAGGGGCAGTGAACCGACGTCGCCCATAAAGACCGATGCGGGATAGGTATTGAACCAGAGGAATCCGAGGCTCGATCCCAAAATTGCGGCTGTAAAGACGGCGATCTCACCTGCGCCATCAATATGAGGGATGAGCAGATAATCCGACATGATGCGGTGCCCGGCGACATAGGCGACGATGGTGTAGGCCAAGGATGCGATCATGATCGGACCGATCGCGAGACCGTCCAGCCCGTCAGTCAAGTTTACGGCGTTCGAACTGCCGACGATGACCAGGACGACGAAGATGATGTAGAACCAACCGAGGTCCGGCATGAAATTCTTAAAGAACGGGACGTTCAGCCTCGTGGAATAGCTGGGGAGGAAATACAGTGCGACGGCAATCAACAGTGCCACGGCGATCTGGGCGCTGAATTTCTGTGTTGGCGAAAGGCCTTTGGACCGTGCCTTGATAAACTTCAAGTAATCGTCCACAAACCCGATCGCCCCGAACCCTAACGTCGCGATCATCACGAGCCAGACATAGGGTTTCGTGATATCTGCCCACAGCATCGTCGACAGCAGGACGGCAAAGATGATGAGGAGGCCGCCCATGGTCGGTGTGCCGCTCTTGGTCACGTGATGCTTGGGCCCGTCGTCGCGAATCTGTTGCCCGAGCTTGATCTCTTGCAGCTTGCGGATGAGCCACGGGGTGAGCACGAAGGCAATGAGAAATGCCGTCACTGCAGCATAAATGATCCGAAAACTCAGGTACCGAAACACATTAAGGAAGCCATATTCGGTATGAAGCGGATATAGGAGGTTGTACAGCATGCGTGCCTTGATCTCGTTCCGCCCGCTTCTTTATGAGGCCTGTTTGGTGACGGCTTTCATGCCAGTCAAACCCTGCACGATTTGTTCCATCCTCATGCCCCGTGACGCCTTTACAAGCACGACATCTCCCTGGCGAATCGTCTTCTTCAAAAGGTCGGCCGCGGAGGAAGCATCGGGCAGCTGATCGATTGCATGACCGGACATTCCTGCCTCACGCGCTCCGACCGCTATCTCGCGTCCCAGGTCTCCGCAGACGATTAATCTGGTGAGCTTGAGCGCGGCGGCGAACTGTCCAACCTCGCGATGCAGAGGCAGGGCCTGCCGCCCGAGCTCCAGCATATCTCCCAGCACAGCCACACGTGCGCGCGCGGGTGCCCAATCCGCGAGGACCTTCAACGCGGCCTTCATCGAGGCAGGATTTGCGTTGTAACAATCATTGATGATGTGGACACCCTGGTGGGTCATCACTTGCGAACGCATGGCAGCAGGACGGAATCGCGCGAGACCCTGCGCAATAAGTGCGCCCGGCAGGTTCAACGAGAAACCCACCGCTGCAGCGGCCAACGCATTGGTGACGTTGTGCGAACCGGGCACTTTAATCGTCGCGGACATTGGCCGGCTTTTGCCAGGAAGAATCAGCCCAAAGGTCGTACCGGTACGGACATCAGTCGACAGATCGACCGCCCGGACATTTGCCCTCTCGGACAGACCGAATGATATGACGCGGCATTGGGCCCTCGCGGCCAGATAGTCAAAATACGCATCATCAGCGTTCAACACCGCCGTCCCGTCGGCTGGCAGCATGTCGAGAAGCTCGGCCTTCGCTTGCGCCGACCCCTCCATGCCGCCGAAAAATTCCAAGTGGTCGGGCCCAATATTCGTGATGAGTCCGATGGTCGGACGTACGATTTCACAAAGGCGGGTCGTTTGCCCTCGGTGATCGACTCCCATTTCGATTGCAGCGGCCTGATGGCGGGCGGTCAGCCGTAACAGCGTGTGAGGAACACCGATCCGGTTGTTAAAGTTACCTTCGGTTTTCAGCGTACGCCACCGCTGACCAAGGACGCTGGCAACCATGTCTTTTGTGGTCGTCTTGCCGTTACTGCCCGTGACGGCCACGACAGGTATTCCAAACCGGCATCGATGATGGGTCGCCAGTTGTTGATACGCAAACAGCGGGTCCCGAACGCCGAAAAGGAACGGGTCATGGCGGGAAATGCCGCTCGATTTTTGCGTCTTGGCCTCCCAGCGATACGTATCGTGAACGATGGCGCCCGTCGCTCCCTTTGCGAGTACGGCCTGCACAAAATCATGTCCGTCGAACCGCTCCCCCTTCAGCGCGACGAAGAGATCGCCTCGCCGTATTGATCTGGAATCGGTAGAAATGTTCCGAATACGTCGCCTCATGGAGAGCGACGGATCTCCCGCCAACACCTTGACGCTGATGACTTCGCGCAGTTCTTCTACCGTCAAAAGCCCCATCGACTCCTCTCGCCGTTCAGTGCTTCCTCCCACATGAAGCTTCACGCGCAATTCTTCCTCAACTGCTGGATGGCTTCACGCGCGACTTCCCGATCGTCGAAATGCATCTTTTTCGTGCCTACGATCTGGTAGTCTTCATGGCCTTTGCCCGCGATCAGCAGGATGTCTCCAGGCCGAGCCAGACGCACGGCCGTTCCAATGGCTTCACGACGGTCGGCAACCATGTGGTACTGCACCGACGGTCTGCGTTGCAGCGCTTCGCGAACTCCCGCCTCCACCTCCCGAAGGATTGCCAGCGGATCTTCTGTTCTGGGGTTATCCGATGTCAGAATCACAACATCGCTGAATTCCACGGCGGCGCGGCCCATTTTCGGACGTTTCCCGCGGTCTCGATCACCACCACATCCAAATAGGGTGATAATCCGCTGTGCTTTTAGCGTCCGCGCGGCCGTCAAGAGCCGTACCAGCGCGTCCTCAGTGTGGGCATAATCCACCACGACGGTAAAGTCTTGTCCGGCAGACACGCGCTCGAATCGGCCAGGAACGTTGCTCACTCGGGCTACGGCCTCACGGACTTGATCGCAGGTGGCTCCTCCATGAAGCGCCACACCGATCGCGCCGAGTAAGTTGTACACGTTGTGTTCGCCCACTAAGCGGCTTTCAACCGTGAAGGAGCCGGCGGGAGTGGCAGCTGTAAACGTGGAGCCGTTCATCGACAGGCGAACACTCTCGGCCATGAGATCAGCCGAGACATTGAGGGCGTAGCCCCATACGGGAACCCGGCAGGCGGCTCGGACATAGACCCCTCGAGGATCGTCCATATTGACAATGGCCCGCTGTCTGGTTTTTTTCCCTTGGCCAAGCCCCGTGAACAGCCGCAGCTTGGCTTGGAAGTAGTCTTCCATTGTGCGGTGGTAATCGAGGTGATCCTGCGTCAAGTTCGTGAAGACGGCGACGTCGTATTCACATCCTGCGGTTCGGTCCATGGCCAGCGCGTGCGAGGACACCTCCATGACGACACTATCCAACTGCGCTTCATTCATCCTGGCCAGCAATTGCTGTAATTCCACCGCACCAGGAGTCGTGTGCGACGCCGGGATCGTTTCCGCTCCGATCTGATAGGCGACGGTCCCGATTAACCCGACCCGACGACCGATGTTCTCCAATAGCGCCTTGCACAAATAGGTCGTTGTCGTTTTTCCATTCGTTCCGGTTACACCGATCATCGCTAGCTGCGCCGATGTATAACCGTAAAAGCGGCTCCCAATCAAACCCAATGCTTTGCGTGAATCCGTCACCTGCACAAACGGAACCGATGCCCTTTCTACGGAATCCTGTCCGACAATCGCCGCGGCGCCGGCTTTAATCGCTTGGCCGACATACTTGTGACCATCCACCCTCTCACCTTTGACCGCGACGAAGAGGCTCCCCGAGGAAACGGACCTCGAATCGTCCGTCACGGAGGTAATCGAGCCGTCCAGGTCCCCCAGACGTTCAACAATGGCCACTTGACCGTTCAACGCCGCCAACAATTGCGTGACCGTCAGCGCTCGAGGCTGCATCGTCACCTTCACTGCGGGGCGACCATGGCAATCTTTACCTGGTCGTCTCGCGATACACCGAGATAGGTAAGCACCTGTTCTCCGACACGGCGAAATACCGGAGCCGCCACGACACCACCCCAGGCTTCGCCTTGCGGTTCATCGATCACGACGATCATCGCCAGCCTCGGAGAATCCGCCGGCACGAAACCGACAAAGGACCCGACGGAGAGTGCGCTGGAATAGGCTCCAGTACGTGGATCCACTTTCTGTGCTGTCCCGGTTTTGCCGGCCACACGAAATCCGGGAATTGCCGCTTTCGTGCCCGTCCCGCTCGTGACTACCCCTTCCAAGATCGTCGTCAAAGTCCGAGCGGTGACGGGGGAGACCACGCGGCGCTTGACGTGAGGAAGGGTTTCCTTCACGAGCTGTCCTTTCTGATCTCTCATCCCTGACACCACATAGGGCTTCATGAGAACGCCGTCATTGGCGATGGCGGCGACGGCGGACACCATTTGTAAAGGCGTCACGCCGACTTCCTGGCCCATGGAAATCGACGCGAGGGAGCGCCGGCCCCATTCACGCGGAGACTTCAGCAATCCAGCCACTTCACCCGGAAGATCGACATCCGTGCGCTGCCCAAACCCGAACGCTTGGAGGTAGCGATACAGCCGTGATTCACCGAGCAGCATGCCCGTTTTTGCCGCTCCGATATTGCTGGACTTTTGAATCATCTCGGCGAAGGTCATCCAGCCGAGCTTTTCGTGGTCATGAATAGTCGTACTGGCGACGGTCATCCTGCCGTTTTCGCCGAACAACATCGAGCCGGGCATCATGACTCGCTCCTCGAGAGCGGCAGCCGCTACCACCACCTTCATCGTCGAGCCAGGCTCATAGGTGTCTGTCAAAGCCCGATTCCGCCAGCGATCGGCGGTCAGCGCCGCTACCGCATTTGGATCAAATCTTGGACTGACGGCCATAGCAAGGATCGCTCCGCTTTGGGGCTCCAGGACGATGATGGTTCCCGATTTCGCACGAGAATGGTCAACAGCCTGCTCCAACTCTTTTTCGGCGATGTATTGAATGACCTCGTCAATTGTGAGCGTGAGCGCATGCCCTGCGGCAGGCACTTGTTCTCGGAGCCCTTTGGGAAACACGGTTCGCCCCAGCGCATCGCGCTGGAGAATCGTCATCCGTTTTTCCCCGTGCAACTGCGTTTCGTACCGACGTTCCAAACCTTCAAGGCCGATGCCATCCATCCCGACGAACCCCAGAACATGGGCAAGTAGTGGACCCTTTGGATAAAACCGCCGCCCTTCCATCACCATCCCAATGCCGTCGATTGACAGCTGCTCCAGTCGATGTCCCTGCTCGGGCTCGATCTTTCTCGCCAGCCACACAAAATGTTTCTCCTGGCGAAGTTTCTTTTCGATTTCTTCGCGGCGAATGTGCAGGACCGGGGACAGGAATCGAGCGGCGTTGGCTGGATTGTCGAGCGATGTCGGGACGCCAAAGATGGACGGCACTTCTACGTTCATCGCCAGCACTTTTCCGTGTCGGTCGATCACCGTTCCTCTCGCGCCTTCTAATGTGACGCTTTTTTGATGTTGCCGATCCGCCCTCGCTGTCAGCTCAGCCGCCTGCAAGACTTGCAGCGTGACAAGCCGGAATAAGATGATGCCGAATCCCGCCAGCATCAGGGCTAACAAGGAATACCGGCGGCCCCGGGATGGACCCATCTTATCGTTCTCCTTTTGCCGTCGAGATCGTGCGAGCGATGCGCACCTGCTCAAGGGACGGAGGCGGAGCCTGCTGCGGATGGACGATCAACACCTGTCCTTGCTGCGGCGGCACCATTCCCAGTTTATCTGTGGCAACTTTCGCAATGCGTTCCGGTGCCGTCAGGGCAGAAAACTTCACTTGCAGCTGGTCTCGCTCACGTTCCAGCAACACCTTCTGCGCTTTCAAGCGCTCGATGTGATATCCCAACCGCACGATATCCACGCGCTCCCAGACAAAGAAAAACACGAGGCAGAGACCGGCGGTTATGACGACGGATTTCATGCGTGCCCCTCATGTACGATCCGTTGCAGAACTCGAAGCTTGGCACTGCGGGATCGAGGATTTCGGCGCATTTCATCTTCGGTGGGCACTTGTGGCCGCTTCGTCAGGACTTCGAACTCGCCGGGGTTCCGAGTGGAAAAGGCCTTGAAGGACTGTTTCACAATGCGGTCTTCGAGAGAATGAAACGAGATGACGCAGAGCCGTCCCCCAGGGGCCAAGACATCCGCTGCATCACGGAACGACGCTTCGAGGTGATCCAACTCTTTATTGACGGCGATGCGAAGCGCCTGGAAAGTACGCGTCGCACAATGAATGCGTCCGCGGCGATAATGTCCTGGCACTGCGGATTCAATTACAGATACCAATTCCCGAGTCGTCGAAATCGTCCGTTGCTGCCGAGCGCGAACGAGTGCTCGAGCAATCCGCCGCGAATATCGCTCCTCACCCCAGCGGTAAATCATGTCCGCCAACCCGATCTCATCAAGTCCATTTACGATATCAGCCGCCGTCGGACCACTGCGATCCATACGCATATCCAACGGCCCCTCTGATTGAAAACTAAAACCACGAGCCGGATCGTCGAGCTGTGGAGACGACGCACCGAGATCGAACAGAACTCCCTCTACATGTGAAATGCTGTGCTCGACGAGAAGCCGCTTCAGTTCCATGAAATGTCCCTGGATGATGACCGCCCGGTCGCCGAACGGCTGCAGTCGCCGCCGCGCCGCATCAACAGCCTCTGGGTCGCGATCAATGCCGAAGACTTTGCCGTCCGGATCACTGGCTTCAAGGATGTCAAGGGCGTGCCCACAATAACCCACGGTGCAGTCCAGGTAGATCCCCTGACTACGGGGCCTGAGCCAGAAGAGGACTTCTGCGGGCATAACCGGGATGTGCTCTCGGTTGCCGCCAAACTGACTTCCACCAATTTCACCCACATTCTCCCACGCCATCGCGGAGTATACTCTTCACTTTTACATTGTCAACAATAATTTCATGGACTTATGGATATCCTTTCCAACACTGATCAGCGGACGATGCATACCACTTGACCCCCTCGAGCAGGGGCAGATATCCACAGCGAAAACGTGGAGATTTTATGGACTGTCCGTTTTTACGACCACTAGGCGTTGTGCTGGACTTGGAAGGTTCGAGCGCGCAGGGCGCTCCGGGCAAGCGACAAATTAGGGATAGAGCTTATACAGCATGCGAGGGAAGGGGATGGTTTCGCGAACGTGTTCCAGGCCGCAGATCCAGGCTACCGCGCGTTCGATGCCCATCCCGAAGCCCGCATGCGGCACGGAACCGAACTCGCGCAGATCCAGGTACCATTTGAACGCTTCTTCCGGAAGCCGATGCTCTTGTAAACGCGTCCGCAGCAATTCCAGCGTGTGGATCCGTTGCCCGCCGCCAATAATCTCACCGTATCCTTCAGGCGCCAACACGTCCATACAGAGAGCAAGATCGGGCCGATGATCATCAGGCTGCATGTAAAAGGCTTTGAGTGCGGCCGGATAGCGATGGATGATCACCGGTCGATCGAATTCCTGCGACAGTATGGTTTCTTCGTCGCCCCCGAAATCATCACCCATCTGCGTGGGATTATTCTTCTTGCGTAGAATACCGACTGCTTCTTCATACGTGAGACGTGGAAACGGCGGCACCACACGCTCAAGCTTACTAATATCTCGCTCTAACGTCGTCAGTTCTGTTCTTCTGGTTTCCAATACTTGCTGCACGATTGCGGCAAGGAATTCTTCGGCCAAGTCCATCATGTCTGCCAACTGTGCGAAAGCGACTTCAGGCTCCACCATCCAAAATTCCATCAAATGTCGCCGCGTCTTTGATTTCTCTGCGCGGAACGTCGGCCCGAAACAATACACCTTACCGAAAGCAGCGGCCGTGGCTTCACTATAGAGCTGTCCGCTCTGTGTCAAATAGGCCGTTTCGTCAAAGTACTGCGTCTGAAAGAGCGTGGTCGTGCCTTCACAGGCATTCGGCGTGAAAATTGGTGCATCCACCAAAACGAAACCGCGTTCGTCAAAAAAATTTCGGCACGCGCGGATAATCTCGTGGCGGATACGGAGAATGGCATGTTGTCGATGTGAACGCAGCCAGAGATGCCGGTGTTCCATGAGAAATCCGACGCCATGCTCCTTCGGTTGGATTGGGAACGGCCCGGCAATTTGGAGCGCTTCTAGGCTGCGCACGTCAAGTTCATACCCTCCCGGTGCGCGGTGGTCTTGCCGGAGCTGCCCGGTCACTATCAGTGAGGACTCTTGTGTCAAACTCGCCGACAGTGCGAATTGATCATCACCGACGGCTTTCTTGCTGACGACCGCCTGCATGTCTCCGGTTCCATCCCGAAGAGTCAAGAAATGAAGCTTGCCGCTGTCACGACGGCTGCGCAACCAGCCTCGAAGAGTGACTTCCTGTCCTACATGCTGTGCCGCGGCATCTATCGTCATCACAGGCATTGCCTGTCCTCCTCAGAAAAATTGAATTCGACTGGGGCAGACTAGCTGATTTCTCCGGGCTCGTTCAAGAAGAGCAACATTCCTCGTTTCATTGACAAGATGTAGCCGTGAGATAAGAATGGAAACATGTATCCAGGTTGGCATCTGGGCAGTCACTTTGCGATGGCTATCGTGGCGGTAAGCGCCACTTGCGGCGCACTTTCGCTCTCCAGCGCCTTAGCCGCCTCCGCCATTTACTATTGCGCAGATCGACGGGCGGATCAGCTTATCTCGGCGACACCCGGACCAGGCTGCGTCCCGCTGGCAGACACCAAGCCGGAACTACGAGATGAATCTGTCCAAGGCAAGGTGAAACGGGATTTTCACGTCGAGAATCTTGAGCAGGACGTTTCGGCGTTCCTGAAGCGATATCGGCACTTCCTGGAATGCTGCAAGAACGACCTCAGCGAATTGAGCCACGTCGAGGAGCTCGGGGACGAAGTGAACGAATTGCTGGTCTCGGTTCAGGGTAATCTCTCCAACAATGCGCTCGCATCAAGAGCGATCATGCTGCGGGAGCTGATCCCGCGAGTCGCCAAGGCCAGAAGCGACCTAAAAACACTGCGCGCAAGGCTGGAAAAGATCAGTGAACTTTCCGCCACACGGGACCAGCTTGACTTTGAAGAAGCGGGACGTCAATCGCAACGAATCCGAGAACTCGAGGAGTCGATTGAACGGGAGATCCACGCCCCGAAGTTGCCCGGAAGCGCCAAGACCGGAGCCAATATCGGGGTTGCCCCCGCCGCGGGCCCTGCGATCGGCCGCAGCTCGAAAACCGGCACGGACATCGGAGGTGTCGGATCGAGCGGGCAGGATATCGGAGCTTCACCCCGGAGCAGTCGAGAAATCGGACAGAGCGGCCCGTCGGGATTTGAGATCGGCGCGACAGGCCGCGCCGGTCCGGCGATTGGACAGTCCTCGCTTAACCAAGAGACGTCGTCCGACGTTGGTTCGACGTTGCAGCGGTCGACCGTCGGCTCGACCATCTCCGATTCAACCGTCGGATCCAGTATCAATTCATCCACCATCGGCTCCGACCTCCGCGACGCCTCAGGCAGTTCGTCTCCTGAGAATTCAGCGAGCAGGCCTGGCGTGGACATCCGTTAGTGACTACGGGGTGAGAGGCGGCATGGGTGTCCAACTCTCCCCCGCGTCCCGACTCCGGTAAAGGCCGCTGCCATTCGTTCCCGCGTAGAGGAGGTCGGGGTCGGTCGGGCTTTGGACAAGTGAGCGGACGTTGGTTGTAGAAAGGCCGTTATTGAGCGTCTTCCAGGTCATCCCTCCATCATCACTACGATGCACGCCATCTCGACCGGCAAGATACACGACTCCTTTCTTCGTGCGATCCAGAATCATCGACATGATCATCTGATCCGATAGCAATTCGCCAATTCGGGACCAAGACCTCGCTCCATCCGTCGTCTTGAATACACCGGAAAGCGTTGCCGCGTACACGGTGTCTGGCTCAAACCGATCAACCTCGATGGATGTAACATTCAGTGCCCGTGATGTCTTGACCATTTCTGGAGGCACGAGGCCGTTATTCACCTTTTCCCAATGGGTTCCTTCATTTACAGTTTTGTACACGCCACCGCTCGTCCCGGCATATAAGATTGATGGACGCGTAGGGTCCATCCCGAGCGTCACTACCATCAGGACCTCTTTCATGCCCTCCATTCTCTTGGTCCAACTGCCGCCGCCGCTCTTCGTCTCAAATATTCCCATGGTGGTCGCCACGAAAATATGGTTGCTATCGAAGGGGTCAAAGACGAATTGGTTGACGACCGATGAGATGGTCGCATCATCCAAACCTGAGCGCATGGAGGTCCAGCGCTGTCCTCCGTCGTGACTTTTGTAGACGGCGTCTCCCTTTGTCCCGGCATAGACCGTCGCCGGATAAGATGGATCCACCGCCATGGATATCACGCGGGAATGACTCATCCCTTTTGAAATATTCGCCCATGTCTGACCGCCGTCGCGCGACTTATAAATATAGTCGTTGGTCGTCACGTAGATAATGTCGGGGTTCTTCGGGTGAAGCTGGATAACAACGATTGGCTCGTTCCGGTTGCAGGCAACAAGCAAGATGGGAAGAAACAGCCACGCCACAGTCGATCGCTTCATGAACCGATTGCGGCGTGTGGTGGCGCCACTGATCATCGATAGTTCGTAAACTGAAGGTCGATTCCAAAATCGCGTCCACGAAGCAACGCAATCGCCGATTGCAACTCGTCTTTGCTCTTACTGACGACCCGAACCTGCTCACCTTGTATCTGGGCCTGAGCCTTCAGTTTTGAATCCTTGATCGTCTTCGCAATTTCTTTCGCCTTCTCTGAAGCCAAGCCGCTTTGAATCTTCGCTGTTTGCCGTACGGTCCCGCTCAGCGCCGGTTCGATGTGACCATAATCGAAGGCCTTTAGCGAGACGCCGCGCTTCACGCATTTTCCTTTGATAATGTCCTGAACTGCCTTCAATTTATATTCGTCATCTGAGAGGACCACGAGTTCCTTTTCCTTCTCTTTCAAGGTGATTTCCGTCTTCGAATCCTTAAAATCGAAACGCTGCTTGATTTCTTTTGTCGCCTGATCGAGTGCATTTTTCAGCTCTTGCATGTTCACTTCGGAGACCACATCGAACGAGAATTGGTCGGCCACCTTCGCCTCCTCTCACACCACGGTCAGCAGCATCCTGTTCCCTTGGGCAACCGGAAGCCGCCATCATGCTCGTCATGAACCATCGCAGGCAGGCTCCCAGCCGAACTGCCCCCCGTCATTACGACGATCTCACTGCTCGTGAACGGTTGCTTCAACACGACATATCCGTACCACTGCCTCATGCTGTCGCTCAACACAATCAACCCCAACAGCGCAACTACCGCAACGAGAACCGCGTCGAGGTAGAGCGCGACCGCATCCTCGGCCGCCGATGCCGCGGCCTTCCGCAAGAACATCCAGAACATTTCGTACGACCCCGTCAGCGTCACTACACCGATAAACAACATCGGCAGCGCCGTGACCCACAGATAGGAGGACTTCCGCATCTTGATCAACACCGTCGTGCCGATGCAAAGTGCAAGCGTTCCCAGGAGTTGATTCGCAGCACCGAACATCGGCCAGATGGTCGAAATGCTGCCAGTCCCGATGAGATAGGCCCAGGCTCCGACGACAAAGCCACTACTGGACAGCACGCCTGGCAGCCAGTTAAACCGACGAAACGGCGGATACAGACGGCCAGCCATTTCCTGAATGAGATACCGGGCCACGCGAGTCCCGGTATCAATGGTTGTCAGGATGAACAACGCCTCGAATACCAACGCAAACTGATACCAATAGGCCATGAGTCCAGCCATGCCGGGCAATGCTGAGAAGATCGAAGCCATTCCAACGGCAAGAGAAACCGCTCCGCCGGGACGCCCTGAGACATTCGCCTCAACCAATTGAGACAGCTCTGCAATCCTTACCGGAGGAAACCCCATCGTGGTGAGGACATCGGTGGAAAGATGCGTGTTGATTGCGAGATAGTCGCCTGGCATCAACACCGTGGCCGCGATCAATGCCATGACGCCGACGAAACTTTCCAAGAGCATTGCGGCATACCCCACCACTGCTTGTGATTCCTGCTCGATCATCTTGGGCGTCGTCCCCGACGACACGAGCGCATGGAAGCCGGAGACCGCTCCGCAGGCGATGGTAATAAAGAGAAACGGGAAGAGGCTGCCAGGTATGATCGGCCCCCCACCAGCGGCAAATACGGTTATTCGTGGCATCTCAATCGTTGGTGCCATCAGAACGACGCCCACTCCCAGCAATACCACGACGCCGAGTTTCATGAAGGTCGAGAGATACCCACGGGGCACCAACAACATCCATGCGGGCAGAATGGAAGCGAGAAACCCATAGCCTGCCAGCAGCCAGACGAGTGTGGCCTTCTCGTATTCGAACCACGGCGCATAACTCGACTGTGACACGACGCGGCCGAACAGGACGGTCATGATGAGTAACGTCACTCCTACGATTGAAACTTCGGCGACCGCTCCCGGACGGAACTTTTGAAGATAGAATCCCATGAATAGGCCGATGGGAATCGTCATCGCAATGGTAAATGTCCCCCAGGCGTTGCGATACAGTGCATTGACAACGGCGAACCCCAACCCCGCCAAGGCGACGACCACAATGAACAAGACCGCTACGGCCGTGGCACTCCCTGTCAGCGTTCCAAGTTCATCATGAGCGATCTCGGGTAGCGAGCGGCCATTGCGTCTCATGGACGCCACCAAAATGATGAAGTCCTGTACCGCTCCAGCCAGCACCGCGCCGATCACCAGCCAGAGAAATCCCGGGAGAAATCCGAATTGCGCCGCGAGCACTGGCCCGAGCAAGGGCCCGGCTCCGGCGATGGCCGCAAAATGGTGGCCGAAAAGTACCACCCTATTCGTGGGATGAAAATTCACTCCATCATTCAATCGCACCGCAGGAGTGAGCCGATGATTGTCTAGGGAAGCGACGCGACAAGCGAGCCAGCGGCCATAGAAGCGGTAGGCCAGCACATAGATGCAGGCCGCGGCGATCACCAACCAGAGACCATTCACCTTTTCATGCGCAGAGACCAGTCCGCTCACTATGGCAAGCGCACCGGCCCCGAGCACACCGATGAAGGCCCATAGTCCCAGTTTCAACACGGACATGGGGGCAATCCTAGCATAAATAGCGGATGATCAGAGGCTGGGAGGCGCGACGACTTGAGAGAGGCAGGCAACTCTGTTGGTCGATTGCTGGCTGGTAACGTAATTGGGTCGAGAACGTCGCCCCGCACGGCCGGATGCATCGGCCGGCGAGGCGTTCAGTCGGCGGCGGAATTATCCCTCGATGACAATCCGTCGGCACTTCGCTTCTTCGCGCTTGGGGAATGAAATCGTCAAGAGACCATTTTTATAGATAGCCGACGCTTTGTCATGATCCACGATCGTCGGCAGCTTGAAGATCCGCACAAAGCGGCCATCAGCAATTTCACGCATCAGGTGTTTGCGCGAATCGCTGCTCTCCTCCGTCTTCTCACCCTTGACGGAAAGCACCTGGTCGTTCACTTCCAAGGTGACGTCTTTCGGTTCCCAGCCGGGAAGGGCCATCTGAACGTAGAATCCGTTTGAGTCTTCCCAGGCATTACAGGCTGGGACCCAGGCTCCTTCGGCCGTGCCAAACGCACGAAGAGCTTCGTCAAACATCCGATCGATTTTCCGATCAAAGCCATCCGTCCGAACGGTCGAAAACACAGCGGGTAAATAGGTGCTCATAACGCTCCCTCCTCCTCTCTGTGAGAGTTCTGGTTATGGGTTATAGATTGGTTTGAATTGGCACTACCGACGAATCACACCTGCTCAGGCCTCTGTTCAGATGTATGCCGTAGTGCCAAGTCCTCTGCCCGAATCACCACAAAGGTAATTTTGCGATGCGCAAAGTCAAGAGGGTAGGCAAGACTCCACACGATCATCGAGGCTGAATATCCTGCTTGAGGAGGGAAACTACCGTCACCTGATCAACTGATCCCCTCTGAAGAGGGAGGAAATTCTCGGCAGAAGCGGGGTAAATTTCCGTCTGCTTTTTCACCCGGCGTCCCTTTTGCCTCTTCCGTCACGGCTGACAGTGCCACAGTTCCGCCAAGGGCTTGTATCTGCAGCGGAATCTTATGCCCTTCTTTGTAGGTATTCCTCTGGCCCCTGCATTGCACATTCCCTGTCAATGCTACATGTCCGGGGAATGACCTGTCTGCCAAGGAGAAGACCATGACACCTTTGATGCTCATCACGTTGATCAGCCTCGCCCCGTTTCCCATCCTCAGTGTTGCGCTCCTGGCTGGGCGCTGGTTGAAGCCACACTGTCAGTCTGTGGTGATCGCGCATGCGGCCTATAATCAGAATGGACCGTACCGATGACGAATCAACGTCACCAATTTCGCATGCCGGTAGCCCGACGTGGCCTGGTGACGAAAGGCCAAACGACGGCTCTATGTGACGTCATAGACATCACCGAACAAGGGCTGCATTTTTCCTCGGAATTGCCTCTGACAGTGGCGGAGACAGTCCGCATTGAATGCCAGCTGGACGAAAATTCTGTTGTTCACTGCGAACTGCTGATCACACATGCCGAGCCTCCTCGCTTCGGCGGGAAAATGACGCATCTGCTCCCGGAGCATCGGCAGCAATTGGTCTCCTTTATCCAACGCTTGATCATGTCCAGCATGGCAGGGCTATAGCAATGCTTCCTTGGCACTCGGGTGGTTCAGACAGTGAAGGATCACCCTCGCAAGCCGTGCCCATCTTGTGCTTGCTTGGCGTTGTAGCATTGCTCAGCACGATCACGCCGGCGATGAAGTACGTGCTTGAGCACAGCGGCCTGACCTTTTTGTCAATCGCCAACGGGAGAATCGTCATTGGCTTTCTTTTCCTGACTGTGATGACAGCTTGTTGGGATTGGAAGGGTGTGCGTGCCTTGACTCTCTCTGACGGGGCGCGGTTCGGCGCGCTTGGGTTGCTCGGCGTCGGATCTTACGTCGTAGCTGCCTATGGCCTCTTATACACCAACGTCACACACTATGCGCTGATTTACAGCCTACTGCCCACGTTCACGGCGTTCTTCAGTTGGTGCCTCTCCAAGGAGCAAGTGTCATGGTCCGGATTCTCCGGCATCCTTCTCTCATGGGCAGGGTGCCTGGCAGCGCTGGCCACCAATCTTGAAGGAGGGGCAATCGAGGTTAGTTTTGGAGACCCGCTCGTGTTTCTCTTCACTCTCATGATGGCAGCCCATATTGTCATGAGTATGCACATTGTCAGACGGCATGGGGTGCTGACAGCGAACACGGCCATGTTCGGAACCAGTGCCGTTTTGGTATCGGGCTGTTCGATGGCCTGGAGTGAGCCAGCGCCGGCGGCCGATTTGTCATGGAATGTCTGGAGTGCCGTGCTTTTCATCGGGCTAGGGACGGCCGGTGTCTTTCTCTTGCGTTGCCGATCCCTGCAGTCCTTGCCGCCTGCAACTGTAGGCGCCTATCACAATCTCATTCCGATCTGTACCATCGCGATCGCTCATTGGTATCTGGGTGAGCCACTCACGGGGACAACCCTGATTGGAGCGCTGGCCGTACTCCTGGGCACTGAGCTCGTCCGCCGCAAGCCGCCGTGGACCAGCGTGTTGTCTGCGGTCTTCAAGAAAGAAAGCGGCGACAGAGCCGTCCCGCTGGTCGGAATGGCGGTGGCTCCTGTGGCCGCTCAAAGCACTGTCCGGCATAGTCGTGAATGATGCCGCCCCTCTAAGGAGGGATACATTCGGCCACGGGCGACACAGTAGACTGACGTTACGATGAAAGAGAGCAGGCCCTACCACCGCGGCCTCTATCGCCTGCCGCTGAGCTACCCGGTCATGTATTGTGTGGCAGCCACCGTTGGAGAAGGTACGATATCCAACCTGTCGGCTGTGGGATGCTCACTTAAAACGGATGAACCGCTGCGGGAGAATCAACAAGTGGCACTCCGACTCCTTCTTCCGGATCAAAGCGAATCCCTGCCCATCGACGCAGCCGAAGTCAAATGGGTCAAAGGCACACATGCCGGCATCGAATTCGTCCACGTGGACCGCGAAGCAAACTTGCGCTTGCATTCGTTTGTCTGGGACAAGATGATCGAGCGGATTCACTTCCTGCAGCAGCAGCGCTCAGGATCGTCCTAGGACTTCGGTCGCTGACTGCCAGGTGGTTTCTTTCCGAGAATCGCCAAGCAAGCCAGACCGATTATGATCCAGACTAATTCCCTGAAACGCCTCAAGAGCGCGAAGGTCATTCCCGTCAGGTCTGAGTACCCGAAGGCCCTCAGCAAGAGCAAATTCCCTCCATCCTGAGCACCCAAACTCCCCGGAATGAAGAATGTCCCGCCTTTGATCAAGACGGATAACGCCCCGATCGCAATGGCAGACAGAAGACTCGCAGGCCCGCCGAGAAAGGAAATGATCACGAAGACTTCCACTGCTTCAGCGAGCCATCCCAGCAGATACAGACCCGTTGAAGCATAAAATGCCGATTGATGATGGGCATAGAACCCCAGAATCGTCCTGTCGAGCGACCGAAGTTTCTCGGCGCGCACTTCAAGAAAGGTCATGCGGAGGCCAACCCGACGAAATATCTCCAGCAACCACGTAAACAGTCCGCGTCTTTGCACGAGGACGAATGCGGCAATCCCACATGACAACAAGGCCGCGCTGAGCAGTGCCGCGGCAGTCATCTGGAGCGACGATCCGGCCGCCCCCAGCGTCCAGAAGGCCAGCGCGATTCCAATCAAGATGAATAAGACTTGGGCGATCGTCATAATCGTTTTGGCAATCACGACCGAGGCGAGGCCCTCGACCATCGGGATGTGGTGCCTTTGAAGGAGGTACGCCTTAAGCGGCTCCCCGCCGATATAGGCAGTAGGCGTCGTCATATTCACCACTTCACCGGCGGTCCGGATTGAGAGGATTTTGCCAAAGGAAATGCGCTCTGCCGTTGAACCCAAGACAATTTTCCAGCCATAGGCCTCGAGCACATACATGACCACAGATGGAATGAGCATTACGACGAGGGCCCCCGGCCCGAAGCGGGCGACCGCCTCATAAATGTGGACCGGACCTATATGCCACACGAGAAAGGACAGCGTGAGAAGACCGACGGCCAGTAGGAGATATCGGAACACGGTTAGGCGGGTGAAAATGGCCAAGGGCTTTGCTCTCCCATGACCAGAAACTTGGAAACCATGAGACTACGGTCCTCACTCACAGCGGCCTCCCCGCGTGGTGTGCACACCT
>JARDZZ010000027.1 GCA_029240595.1 Nitrospira sp.
TCTTCTGGGAAGCGGTCGGGCTGTGTTCCTATTTGTTGATCGGCCATTGGTACGAACGGCCATCAGCCTGCGCCGCGGCGACTAAGGCGTTCATTGTCAACCGGGTGGGAGATTTCGGATTTCTGCTTGGCCTGCTGCTGGTCTTGACGACGTTCAATAGCCTGGACTATTCCGACGTCTTCGCCCAGATCCCGTCGCACTCAGGAGAGGTCATCAACCTCCTTGACCCGTTCGGCGGGACGCTCGAGGTGTCAGTGATGACGGTGATCTGCCTGCTCCTCTTCATGGGCGCCATCGGCAAATCGGCTCAAGTCCCGCTCCATGTGTGGCTGCCCGATGCCATGGAAGGGCCCACGCCGATTTCCGCCCTTATTCACGCCGCGACGATGGTCACCGCTGGCGTCTTCATGGTCGCAAGGCTGGCTCCGCTTTATGACGTTGCTCCCGCCGCCAGGGACGTCGTGGCCGTCGTCGGCGCGTTGACGATGATGCTGGGGGCAACCATCGCGTTGACGCAAACGGACATCAAGCGGGTGGTCGCCTACTCCACCATGAGCCAACTCGGATACATGATGATGGCGTGCGGACTGGGCGCCTATGCCGCCGGCATTTATCATCTCTTGACCCATGGCGCGTTCAAAGCGCTGTTGTTCCTGGGTTGCGGCTCCGTCATTATTGCTCTGCACCATGAGCAGGACATGCGCCGCATGGGCGGGCTCAAGGACAAACTGCCCGTCACCTACTGGACATTCGTTGTCGGCTCATTGGCACTTGCCGGATTTCCCCTCACCGCCGGCTTTTTCAGCAAAGACGATCTGCTGATCTCGGCCTGGTCGGCGGGGATTCTCGGTCAGGTGTTGACGGCCTTCGGCCTTGTGACGGCTCTGCTGACCGCGTTCTATACCTTCCGGCTGGTGTTCGTGACGTTTTGGGGGCCATTTCGGGGGGACCGGCACCACGGGGACCACGTGCACGAACCCTCGTACTCGATGACCGTTCCCCTCATTATCCTCGCTGTCTTGAGCATCGTCACAGGGTACGTGGGCATCCCGGATTTTCTCCAGCCGGTCTTCTCCAGGGAAGGCGGGGCGTCGCTCCATGAAGGAAGCGGAGCGACGGCAATCATGGTCCTGGCTACCGTCATGGGATTGCTGGGGATCGCCGGCGCCTATTACGCGTACGTGCTGCATCCTTCACTGCCTGAACGCTGGGCCCGGCGCTGGCAGACGGCCTACGAGCTGTCTCTGAACAAATGGTATGCAGATGAAGTCTACGACCGCCTCTTCGTGCGCCCCACCTTTCATGCGGCCGTAGCATTGTGGAAACGCATGGACGTGGCGACGATCGACGCCGCCGTCAACGGCGTCGCCCGGGCCATTGCCTGGGGGGGCTGGCTGTTACGCCTCGTGCAGAGCGGACAGGCGCAACATTATGCGCTCGGCATGGCCTTAGGCGCTGTGGTGATTCTCACGGTATTGATGGTGATGTGAGGCCCATGCACACCGGTGGATTTCCCTGGCTCACTGTCTTGATCTTCCTGCCGTTAGCGGGCGCCGGAGCCCTCTTTCTGGTCAAAGAGACGCATGCGCGTGCGATGGCCCTGGTCATCACGGTCGCCGACTTTCTCCTCGCGCTTCCTCTGTGGTGGCTGTTCGATTCTTCCTCAAGCCACATGCAGTTCGTCGAGCACGTGCAGTGGATCACATCACCGCCGATTCATTATAGCCTCGGAGTCGACGGCATCAGTCTGCCTCTCGTCCTGATGACTGCCCTCCTCATGCCGCTCTGTGTGTTGATTTCCTGGGAGTCGATCACAACCAGGGTGCGTACGTTCATGTCCGTTCTGCTGGTGATGGAAGGGGCCATGATCGGCGTCTTCATCGCCCTGGATTTTGTCCTGTTTTATGTGTTCTGGGAAGCGATGCTGATCCCCATGTATCTGCTCATCGGTGTGTGGGGAGGGCCGAACCGCCTCTATGCCGCGATGAAGTTCTTCCTCTATACGCTGGTCGGCAGCATGCTCCTACTCGTGGCGGTGCTCGTCCTGTATTTTTACGGCGGCCATACGTTCGATATTCTGGCGCTGAGTCAGGTCACCTATCCAGCCTCGCTGCAGATGTGGCTCTTTTGGGCATTTTTTGCCGCGTTCGCCGTGAAGGTACCCATGTTTCCGTTCCATACATGGTTGCCCGATGCGCACGTGGAAGCGCCGACCGCGGGCAGCGTCATCCTCGCCAGTGTGCTGCTGAAGATGGGGGCGTACGGGTTTGTCCGATTCAGCTTGCCGATGCTGCCCGACGCGAGTCGCATGATGACCCCACTGATGGCAGCGCTCTCGATCACCGCCATTATTTATGGCGCCTATATGGCGCTGGCCCAGGTCGATCTCAAAAAATTGATTGCGTATTCAAGCGTGAGTCACATGGGCTTCGTGACCCTTGGCTTGTTTGTGATGAATCAAGAGGGCATCGAAGGCGCTGTCATGCAAATGGTCAACCATGGGATCACCACGGGTGCGCTTTTCCTGTGTGTCGGGATGATCTACGACCGCACGCACAGCAGGCTGATATCGGACAATGCCGGCCTGGCGAAACCAATGCCACGATACGCGACATTCTTCGTCATCTTTACCCTTTCATCTCTCGGCTTGCCGGGCACCAACAGTTTTGTCGGCGAATTTCTGGTGCTCGTCGGCACGTTTCTGTGGAGCAAAGCCGCGACCGCGATTGCGTCCCTCGGAATCATTCTCGCAGCGGTGTATCTCCTCTATATGGTGCAACGGATCGCCTTCGGCGTCCCGTCTCCGCGAGAATTGCCGCGATTGCAGGACATCGGCCACCGCGAATCTGGGACACTCGTCCCCCTCGTCGTGCTCGTCTTCTGGATCGGCCTCTTTCCTAACCCGTTGGTCAGCCGCATGCACGCGAGCGTGACCAAAACGCTGGAGACGATGGCCCGAGCACGAGTGGCTCCGACATCTCATCCTTCCGCCACTCACCGTCCACCCGTCCTCTTGACTGCGACGGGTGAGTCTCAGGCTGGCCGGCCATGACGTCCTACGGGAGTGATCTGATCGTCATTCTTCCAGAACTGATCGTCGTGGCTGCAGCCTGCCTCGTCTTTGTCCTGGATCCCCTGACCCCGCACTCACGAAAAGAACTCCTGGCCTGGCTCAGTCTCGGGAGCCTGGCCCTTTGCATCGGATTGACCGGCGGGCAAATCAGCGTCCTGAATCTCCGTTTGCCGGCCTTCAGCGATCTGGTCGTCGTCGACGGCTACGCCCGCTTCTGGAAACTGCTGTTGTACGGCGTGACCGGCCTGACGATTCTGATGTCGCTTCCGTATCTCAAGGCCGAAGGCCTTCATCTCGGTGAGTACTATGGCTTCATCCTACTGGCCCTTTCTGGAATGATGGTCATGGTGTCCGGAGCCGATCTGCTGACAATCTATCTCGGCACGGAATTGATGTCCCTCTCGCTCTATGTCATGGCCGGACTCAAACGGGCGTCGCCGCGGTCACTGGAAGCCTCGGCAAAATACTTTGTCCTCGGAGCCTTTTCATCAGGGCTGCTCTTATACGGCATTTCCCTCCTTTACGGTCTCACGGGAAGCACTCGGTTAAGCGCCATTGCCGACGCCCTGGGTACCAAAGGATTCGATGATCCTCTGCTCTTGATCGCCACCATTCTTTTGACCGTCGGATTCGGATTCAAGCTTGCCGTCGTCCCCTTTCACATGTGGACACCGGATGTGTATCAGGGCGCGCCGACGGCCGTGACGGCTTTCATGGCCGTTGCCTCAAAAGCCGCAAGCTTTGCTGCGTTTCTTCGGGTGTTCGTCGAGGGGCTCGGAGGATTGAGGGCTGATTGGTCGAATCTCTTTGTGGTCCTCTGCGTCATCACGCTCGTCCTCGGCAACGTTGTGGCCATCGTTCAAACCAACATCAAGCGCATGTTGGCCTATTCAAGCATCGCCCACGCGGGGTATGCCTTGATCGGCCTGGTGGCTGCGGGGCGCGCCGCAGGGGAATCAGGGGGCACCTCCGGCATTGCCAGCGTGATGCTCTATCTGGCCTTTTACGCCTTCATGACACTCGGGGCCTTTGCCGTCATTGCCATGTTCCGAAAAGGAGGGCTCGAAGGCGAGGACATCGACGACTATGCGGGCTTGGCCAAACGCCAGCCGGTGGCCGCATTGATGATGCTGGTCTTCATGGTGTCTCTAGCCGGCATTCCGCCGACGGCAGGGTTTCTCGGAAAATTTTACGTCTTCATGGCGGCCGTGGAAGCGGGACTGAGCTGGCTCGCCGCCGTCGCGCTGATTTTCGCGGCGGTCTCGGCGTATTACTACATGCGGGTGGTCATGTTGATGTACATGCGAGAGCCGGAAGCCGGGGTCATCGACTCTCCGCGCCTCGTCACCTCGCCGGCGCTTTCAATCGTCTTGGCTTGCGCCGTCGCCGGCGTTATTCTGTTGGGTCTCTATCCCAATCCCGTTGTCAGTCTTGCCCTTCAGTCCGTCCTCATGCTCCGATAGCTTTCGAACGCGCTGTAGTCGTGCATGACTACTATACTCGTGCTAGGCTAGGGCAGCCGTTTTGATCAGGCTACGCCAGTTGGGAATCATGCCGATGCTCATGTCATTTTGGCGCTTGCTTGCCGATCTGACCCGATCCTTTCTGCGCCACGGGTGTGCCAGCCTGGCAGCTTCGCTGGCATTTTTTTCGTTGCTCTCATTGTTCCCGCTGGTATTCATGCTGCTGTATGGCGTCAGTTTTATCGTGAGCCATGAGGTGATCGGCGGACAGGTGTTGTTGAGCTTCCTCAAAGGGTTTCTGCCTACGCTTGGAGAGCGGCTGGCCGTGGAGTTGCAACGAATCAGCGAGTTGGAAACTGTCCGATGGCTCGTCTTTCTGTCCTTTGCGTGGTTCGGCACGCTGGTATTCTACGAACTGGATTACGCACTGAACGTCGTGTTTGACAGCACCTGGAAACGACATCCGTTGATTTCGACGGCCATCGCCGTCGCCTCACAGGGCGCGGTGGCTCTCATGCTGGTGCTGTCGTATGTGGCGACGCAAACCGTCAATTTTCTCACCGCCTATGCGCCGCATCTCTGGGGGTTGGATTTGATTGCGCTCGCGGCTCACGATGTCTTTCTCACCTACACCCTTCCCTTTACGATGGCCTTTCTGACAGTCGGCGCTCTGTACCGCTACGTTCCCCGCCGACGCCCGCAATGGCGTGAAGCTCTGATCGGTTCGTTAACGTTCAGTCTCCTGTGGGTGGCTGCCAAACTCCTTTTTGTGACCTACAACGAGTATGCGACCGTCTACACCAAATTGTACGGCTCCTTGCTCGAGGTGATCCTCCTGCTGCTTTGGATCTACTATTCGGCTCTGCTGCTGCTGCTCGGCGCCGTCATCGCTCACGCGCTGCAACAACGGTCTCAGGCCGCTGCAGCCGGCAGCTTCTCACCGGCAAGGCTGGTTTCCCCTTCAGCCAACGCCGGTGGCTGATTTCCGGCCTGTTGGCTTCTAGCCTTTTTCTGGCCCAGACTACGCTTCGTCGCTAGAATGGACCCTCAATAAGAGGGACCTGTCATGCCCGAAGACATGGGGAAAGAGATGCTGATGCTGGGTGGAACCCTCATCGGGTTCATCGCCGCACTGCTGACAGTGATGGAAAAATTGATGGACATCCAGCACCGCTTGACCACCAAGAAGGAACGCAAGCCTTCCATATCACATGAACGCCAGACACAGGAACCGCTGGCGAACATTGATTTCTTTTCCACCAAGCCGTTGCGCGGCACTTCGTATCTCCTGATGTACGAGACAGGCGTCATCGTTGCCGCCGGCCTGATGCTCAACTATGTAGGCTTGATGCTGAGCCGGCACCTCGACAGCATTCTGTTTCTCGATATGACGGGTACTGCCTTGGTGGCCTTTCTGCTAGGTCCATGGTGGGGAGCCATTGTCGCCCTGCTCTCGAATTCCGTCGTCAATTGGCTGCTGTTCCCCGAGTCGGGAGCGGATGTGGTGATATTCCCCTGGTCGCTGGTCAGCATGACCGGCGCCCTGT
Organism: Nitrospira sp.; assembly: GCA_029240595.1. Lineage (GTDB taxonomy): Bacteria > Nitrospirota > Nitrospiria > Nitrospirales > Nitrospiraceae > Nitrospira_C. Next base: position 6,084 of record JARDZZ010000027.1, read on the forward strand.
ACTGGGGATGGATGGCCAGAGAAGCGGGGTTCCAAAAATACTTGCGCACGGGCAAGAGTACGGTTCTCTCCCATGCCTGGTTTCTGTCCATCTTCGGTGCCGGAGGTGCCGTCGTCATGAGTTTACCCGGCACCTTCGTGCAAGCAGCCTTAAACGAACATGCCACGTTCGCGTTGAATCCCGCCGTCGCAGAAACGCTGCATGCCAGGGTGCTTCAGTGGGAGCAGATGGTCCATCAGTACCTCGAATCGGTATTCGGATTGACGTGGGGCGAGCATGTGGGCTGGTGGGTCGTGAACTGGTTTCAGAACTGTGTCCGCTACGTGCCAGACAAAACCATGAGCGCCGCGGTTGCGCTCGTCGTCCTCAAGTACGGCTATCCGCTGTTCGAGCGGGAATTGATCCACGGTGGTCCCGATGGAGAGCGCCCGCAGGACGAACAACTGCTGCCGTTGGTCTTGGGATTGCTCTACGCGCCGTCTTTCGCCTCGCTGGTCAGCAGTGAGACCTACGGAGGCGGCGCCTATTGGCCGATATGGACTCTGCCATGGGTCGGGATCCTGGGGGGGTATTTCTACTTGCGATATTGGGGCGCCACTGCGTCAACCCTGAGCGAAGCCCGGTTGCAACGTGCCGAACGCTATGCACGCGCGTTGAAGCCCATCGGGAAAGAGGCCTCCTACGAATTTTGCCGGCGATTAACCTTCATGACGCTGATCGCGAGTCTTCTGTTTGCCTTGTGCCTGCCGATCATTCTTATGGACTTTTACCGCGTCACGTTTAAGTTTTTCTGCGTTGTCTACGGATTTTTGCTCGTGGTGCATCTCGTGCGTATTGCCATTGCCCAGAATATCTCGATTGCCCGCGCCGAATGACGAGGGAACGATGCCCACGAGGCGTCACGCCTTGTGCAGTTGAAGAAACCGCGCGACAGCGGACCCTGTGATCAGCCCCACTGGACGTCCGTCTTCCATCACCACCAGCCGATCGAAACCCGTTCGAACCATGAGTTCCATGGCCTGCATAATGGACCATTCCGGCTGAATAAACAGCTCCGGCGACGCCGGTCGCATGACATCTGCTACCGTCCGCCAGGTCCATAATCCCTGAGAGATAGCCTGCACGTCTTGGACGGTGATGAGGCCGACGACCCGGCCCTCCTCAGCCACAGGGAAACTGCCATACCCGTAGGCGACGAAGAACTCATCGACAGCGGCTTGCAGACTCAACTGCGACGGAATCGTCACAACCGCTCGAATCATGACGTCTCGCACGCACGTCGCGTTCAGCGCCAAGCGAAGTGAGGCTTGTCTCCTGGTGCTCCAAGCCGCTCCGAAGAGGAAGGCGCCGATAAACATGAGCCATCCTCCGTTACTTGCCGTCGAGGGATGAAGCATGCCGGAGATGGCCCCTCCGATGAGTCCAGCGCCCGCACTTGCGAGCAGGAAGCCAAATCCCAAACCCAAGAGCGCCGCCCGGCTCGTCGCCCAATGGAAATCGCGACCCCAGGCCCATAGACCTGCTCGGAGTGCGCGGCCACCGTCCAAGGGAAACCCGGGAATGAGATTGAAGAGGCCCAGCTGGACATTGACCACTCCCAACAGCCCGCCCAACACGACGAAACCCTGCCCTCCGAATGGGAGTGACAACCAGTCTGCCGCCAACGCTGCCCCCAAACAGAAGGCGCCGAGTGCGAAACTGACCACAGGCCCGGCAATCGCGATCAAAAACTCGGCCTTGGGGCTCGGCGGTTCAGCCCGCATCTGCGCCACACCGCCAAAAAGAAACAGTGTAATCTGGCCGATTGGAATGCGGTAACGTTGCGCGACGTAGGAATGTCCCAGCTCGTGCAAGAGCACGGAGAGAAAGAGCAGCAGTGCGGCCGCCGCACCCATCCCCCAATAGCGCGAGTCGGAAAGACCGGGTAAGGCATCGGGCAAATATTCCGTTGCCAGAGTCCAGGTCACGAATACAAAGACGAGAAACCACGAGGCATGCACCCGGATGGGAATGCCCAAAGCTCGTCCAATTTCCCAGCTCGGCAGAGTCATGAGTGCACAGTACCAGCGCTGAAAACCGACCGTCAATGTTTCACAACGCGATGAGATTTTACAGATTTAGGCAGGCTACGGTTCGGGTATACTAAAGAGCATGCGACGAGTACACCTCGGGCTTGTGACGGTGATGGCGGCCCTGACGCTGGCGGCCGCCACCAACGCTCTGGGACAGGTGATCACGTCGGGACCTCCTGCCTGCCCGACGATTGCACTCACCTTCGATTTGTGCCCGGTGAGAAAGGGGGCGGGATACGACAAGGCGTTGATCGACTATTTGATCGACCACCATATTCCCGCAACATTTTTCATGTCCGGCCGGTGGATTGCCAAACACGACCCGGAAGTAGAGCAACTGCTTGGCATCGCATTTTTTGAAGTAGGCACGCACGGCGAGGTGCATGCCCATCTGCCCATGCACAATGCGGAAGAGCAGCGAGGAGAAATCCTGGGTCCGGTCAAGCTGCTCAGCGAACACTATGCGCATGACACGGTGCTCTTTCGTCCACCGTTCGGTGAATATAATGAGGTCACGGTCGATGTCGTGAAGGCCCTCGGCCTGCGCCTGGTCCGATGGAATATTGAATCCGGAGATCCGGATCCATCGCTGTCAGCCGAACACATTCTCTTGCGCATTGAAAAGCGGGCCAAAGCAGGCAGTATCGTCGTCCTCCATGCGAACGGCAAAGGGAAACACACCCGGCAAGTCGTTGAACGGCTTACGGCTGACATCCTGCCGCGCAAAGGGCTGAAACCGACGACGGTCAGCGACCTGCTGTCGTGCAAACCCGTGAACCGATGAGCGGCCGGTCGATCAGACCCATGCGGGCTGACGATTGCGAGACCGTCATCACGCTGCTCGGCGAGTCCGATCCCTGGAAAACGCTCGGATACAGCCGCGAAGACTGGAAGCGGATTTTTTGCCCAATCCCTCATGGCCGTGAGTGCTTCGTCGCGGAAGCGGAGGGCCGGATCGCGGGCATTGCAATCGTGCGTCAAAAGTTTTTGCTTGGCGATTATTTGGAGTTGCTCGGAGTCGCCGCCTGGGCGAGAAATCAGGGAGCGGGGAAGCAGCTCATCCGCCACGTCGAATCCTTAGTGTTCGCGCGAACGAAGAATCTCTTCGCCTGCGTATCGGACTTCAACAAGGGTGCCCGTGAATTTTACAGGAAGCAAGGCTATCACGAGATCGGTCCCATGCCGAATTTCTTGATTCCAGGTAGTGCGGAAATCCTTCTGCGAAAAACCGCCGGTCCGGCAAGAGAGCAGAGCCGCTAGTCAGCCCTCTGTGTCGCTGCTAAGATACATGAGAATCGCCGCCACCAAACCGGCATACAGCCATGGTCGACTGATGACTGATTTCAAAGTGACCAAACTCCTTCACACGCGGATGCGCGTGAGCGACATGGATCAGACGATTGCCTTCTATACCGACGTGCTTGGTCTTGAGGTGCTGGAACGAAAAACGTCGCCTCGGGGCTCCCACCTGGCCTTCCTTCGAGTACCGGATAGTGAAGAATTGATTGAGCTCTGCAGTTTTCCTCCAAGCGGAGCCGTGAAGGTTCAACCAGATCTCGTGCACCTCGCCTTCCAGGTGGACAATCTGGACCGCACGATGACCGCCCTGCAGCAAAAGGGCATCCCCATCACGGATGGTCCGACTACGACGTCTTCGGGGAGCCGCTTCGTGTTCATCGATGCGCCTGACGGGTATGAGGTCGAATTGATCGAGCGGCCAGCGGGTGCGAAGATGGTGTGACCGGTATCCCGGTGCGATCCCCCAGGAGCCATGAGATGAAGAATGGGTTTTTCCGCGGGCACGGCTTGGGCAACGATTATTTGGTGCTGGACCCGAAGGAATTGAGCTTTAAACTCACGCCGAGCAGGATCGCCGCTCTCTGCGACAGGAACTGGGGATTAGGCAGCGACGGGATCCTCGCCCCTGCGCCCTCGACCAAGGCCGACTTTGGTCTGCGCATTTTCAACCCGGACGGCAGCGAAGCGGAAAAATCGGGCAACGGGCTCCGCATCTTCGCCCGCTATCTCCATGCGACCGGCAAGACGAAGAAGAAACATTTTACGGTGGAGACGAAAGGCGGGCTCGTCACGATCGATTTGCACGTAGACCGGCACGGTGATGCCAGTGCCGTCACCGTCGCCATGGGTCGCGCCACATTTTCACCGGGTGCGTTGCCTTGCACTCTGCCCGTCAAAGAGTTGATCGAGCAGCCGATCGATGCAGCTGGACGCTCATTCACATTTACCGGCGTCAGCGTAGGCAACCCGCACTGCGTCGTATTCAAACCGGCTGGAGAGTCCTGGTCCAAACAGGATCTCCTGACCCTGGGTCCGAAGCTGGAGCATCATCCCCTCTTTCCCAAGCGAACGAATGTCCAATTGGCGGTTCCAACCGGCCCCAAGGAGCTCACCATCTTAATTTGGGAACGCGGGGCCGGCGAAACGCAGGCTTCCGGTTCCTCTTCCTGCGCGGCCGCGAGCGCCGCCGTCCGACTCCACTTGGTCACCAGTCCGGTGGCGGTAAAGATGCCCGGGGGAACCTTGACGATCGATGTCGCGCCCGATTTCAGCCTTACGATGAAAGGGCCGGTGGCAGAAGTCGCGCGCGGGACCGTGAGCCCCTCCTTTGTGCGCTCGCTCAAATAGCGCTGCCTTGCCCGGTACGCCGCAGGACTCGTACAATGGGGCATGGCTGCCGCACATTCCGCACTTGAAACCAAACTGACCAACCTGCCCGACCAGCCCGGTGTCTATCTATTCAAGGACCAGACCGGCGCTGTGCTGTACATCGGCAAGGCCGCCCGGCTCGCCGACCGCGTTCGGTCGTACTTTCTCAAAGGCGCAGACCATACGCCCAAGACGGCCTTATTGGTCAGTCAGATCGCCGATCTGGAGACGATGGTCACGCGTTCCGAGCTGGAAGCCTTGATCCTTGAAAGTAATCTCGTTAAACGTCACCGGCCGCGCTTCAATGTCGTGCTGCGTGACGACAAACAGTATCCTTATCTTCGGCTGCCCATCAAGGACAGGTTCCCCCGGCTGTCCATCGTCCGACGGGTGCAGAAGGACGGAGCCCTCTATTACGGTCCTTATACGCCGGCAGGCGCGCTGCGCGAGACACTCAAAGTCATCAAACGGGTATTTCCACTCGCCACCTGCACGATTGACATTGATGGAACGGCCGAACGGGCCTGTATCGAATTTGAAATCAAACGGTGCATGGCGCCCTGTACAGGGCAGCAAACGCAGGCGGACTATCACCGAATCGTCCGGCAGGTACGCCAGTTTTTGGAAGGGCACGACCGAGAACTGGTTGATGAACTTCGGACTCACATGGAAGCCGCCGCGGCTCGTGAGGAGTTTGAGGAGGCGGCCAGGCTGAGGGATCGGATTTCCAAGATCGAGCGCACGCTCGAGCGGCAGCGAATCACGCAAACCGCTTCCATCGATCAGGACGTCGTCGGCCTCGCACGACATGGGGCTTCCGTCGACCTGCAACTGCTCTTTGTGCGGGGAGGTTTGTTGATTGGCCGCAAGGACTTTTTCTGGCTCGAATCGGCCGATGCCACGGATGAAGAGCTCGTTCGCTCGTCCATTGAACAGTTCTATAACAAGGAAGGGCAACCTCCCCGGGAATTGCTGATCCCGGTGGACATTCCGGATGGCGACCTCGTGGCTCGCTGGCTGTCCGAGAAACGCGGTGAAACCGTCCGCGTGCTGGCACCGGAGCGCGGCACGAAGCATCAACTTGTGCTGTTGGCGGAAGAGAATGCGGCAGCCGCGCTGGCCGAGCACCTGCGCAACCAGGAGCTTGACCGCCAGGCCGGAGATGAATTGCAACGGGTCCTGAGGCTTGAGACGGCGCCGAAGCGCATTGAGGGCTTTGATGTGTCCAATACGATGGGCAACCAGTCGGTGGCGTCTATGGTCGTCTGGGAAGACGGTCGCATGAAAAAGTCAGACTACCGCCGGTTCAGGATCGCCACCGTTCAAGGCGCGAATGACTTTGCGAGCATGCAGGAGGTCGTCACGCGACGATACGGCGGGATGGAGAATCTCGCTCGCCCGGATCTGATTGTCATCGACGGAGGACTGGGCCAGTTGGCTTTCGCTAGGTCCGCTCTCAAAGATTTGGGACAGTCCGACCTTGCCATAATCGGATTGGCCAAAGCGAAGGGGGAAAAAGATGAACGAGTGTATCTCCCGGGGCGGAAAAATCCGATCGTGCTGCGTGCAAACTCGCCGGCCACTCATCTCCTACAACGGATCCGCGACGAGGCGCATCGCTTCGCCGTCACGTACCATCGCAAACTTCGTGGGAAAACGCTCGTGACCTCCCATCTCGATCAGGTCATCGGCATCGGCTCGATCACCCGCACCAAGCTGCTCAAGCGATTCGGAAGCCTCGCAAATGTGGCGCAAGCCAGTGAAGAGGACCTTCGCCAAGCGGGGTTGAGCGAACGCGTCGTCCAGCAACTTCGCCGGGAATTAGCGTGACCACCTGCCGCGCTCCACTGTACGGCGCTCAGCGCCTACTGGAATTTCGAGGCCAACCGCCCTATGCTAGCCCCTGAACACTCAGTTGCCAACTAACTCGATTCGTACGTCGCCCTTATTTCTTTCAGGAGATCGATGACCCGCCGCGCACAAGACCGGTCGATGACCTCGCCCCCAGCCGGCAAGCATGAGCCTGATCCGGGCCTCCCCGACACACCGACCTTGAATGCCGCTCCTGCCGCCAGCGGCGTCGTTCGAAACGGCCTTACCCCCAGTCATGGGCTCGTCAGTCTGGAAGAGGAAACCCGCCGCCGTCTTGAAGTCGAATCCACGCTGCAAGACAGCGAAGCTCGCTACCGGCTGCTGTACGACAACAACCCGTCGATGTATTTCACCCTCGGGGCCGATGGGACGGTCGTCTCCGTCAATCAATTCGGCGCCACGCAGCTTGGATATCAACCGGATGAGCTGATCGGTGAGTCCGTGCTGAAAGTCTTTGAGCCGGATCAGCATCAAGCCGTCCTCGGTCAACTCACCGTTTGCGCAGCCAGCCCGATGAAAGTCTTTCAGTGGGAAATCCAAAAAGTGCGGAAAGATGGCAGCACGCTGTGGGTGAAAGAGCGGGCGCAGGCCGTCATGGACCATCAAGGGCAGATCCTTACCCTGGTCGTTTGCGAGGACATCACCGCCCGCCGACTCACCGAAGACTATATGCGGGAGAGCGAAGAACGCTGGCGGGCGCTCTTCGAACATGCCGGCGTTGGCATCGCCCAACTTGGTTTGGATGGGCAGTTCCTCAGAGTCAATCCTCGCCTCTGCGAGACGCTGGGGTATTCATCAAGAACGATGACGCGGTGCACGTTCCAGCAGTTCGTGTATCCCGACGATCTCCAACTGATTCTCGATCAGATCCGCCAATTGGTGAGCGGCAAGCGTCCCTCGTTCGCCATGGAAACACGGTATCGCCGCAGCGACGACGTCTGGGTTTGGGTCGAGATGACCGTCTCACTCGTCCGCGACGGCGCTTGTGTCCCCGCCTATTTCATCGCCGTCATGCAGAACATCCACGATCGGAAACAGGCAGAGGCCGGCCTGGCTAGAACGACTCAGCTGCTTCAAACACTCGTCCGTGAGTCTCCCCTTCCGATCGTCAGCCTGGATCTCGCCGCCCGTGTCACCAGTTGGAATCAAGCGGCAACACGCTTGTTCGGATGGTCGGAAGAGGAGGTCTTGGGCCGCGAACTGCCGTACGTTCCTCAAGAAGAAGCGGCCAGGGCTGAGTCGCTTTGGGAACGCGGACTGCGAGGGGAGATTCACGGTCCGATCGAACTGCGGCGGTGCCGTAAGGACGGGAAGATGCTGGACCTCTTGCTGTGGCCCGTCTTCGTTCACTCGGAGGGAGGGGACGTGTCGACGGCCATTGGTTTGTACGTCGACCAATCCAACCTCAAACGGGCCGAGGAAGCCCTCCTCGCGAGCGAGGAACGGTTCAGCAAAGCGTTTCGCTCGAGTCCCTATCCGATCGGCATTACGGACTTGGAAACCGGCGCCTGCCTGGATATCAATGATGCGGCATTGGAAGTCTTCGGGTTTACACGCGAGGAGGTGATCGGTCAGACGACCTCCCTCCTGGGTATTTGGCCTGATCCCGAGGCACGGCAGCAATTTGTTGAGCGCCTCCGGACAAAGGGCACCATCAGAAACCTCGAGGTTCCGCTGAAATCGAAGCGTGGAGAGGTCCGCCAGTTCCTCGCATCCACGGAAGTGATCGTGCTCAACGGCAACGAATGTCTGGTGACCATCGGAACAGACATTACCGAACAGAAACGGGCGGAAGAGGCACTGCGCCGCAGCGAGGTGGCGGTCCGGCAGGCGTTTGAGGAGAGAGAGCGGCTCAGTCAAGACCTTCACGACAATCTCTTGCAGTCTCTCTATGCCGTCGGCATGGGACTCGAGCTCACCAAACAACGCATACAGCGGATCTCACGAACAAACGCCAAACGGTTGGAACAGTCTGTCGGCCAATTGAACAATGTGATTCGTGAGGTGCGGTCGTTTATTTCTCACGTGCAGCCTCCCGTCGTTTTCGAGCAATCCGTCGCCGATACCCTTCGGGCGCTGGCGGGATCGTTCATGGCGACGGGCGCCGGAGAGATCGTCGTCACGGTAGACGACGAGGCCGGCCTGCGACTGGCTCCGGAACAGCGCACCCATGTGCTGGCCATCGCCAAGGAAGCGCTGAGCAACAGCATCCGTCATACCAAAGCGGACAAGCGGATGGTGACCCTGCGGCGACATGGGAATAAGATCCGTCTGGAAGTCATCGACAACGGCCACGGGTTCTCTCCCTTGCAACGGCGCAAGCAGGGTATGGGCATGGGTTTGCAGAACATGCGCGCTCGAGCGAGAAAGCTCCACGGCCGTATCTCCATTACATCCGTCCTCACCCAGGGCACGACAGTCACGCTTACCATTCCTTCGACATAAGCCGACTGCGGGAGCACTCCTCCGACGCACCTCAATCATGAGGTTCCCCGTACGTTGCCGTCGTTCATGCGAAATATTTGACAGAGACCGTCCAGCCCTCTAGGATACAGCCCCCATCAGGTCCTTCCTCCGTTGAACGTATTCGCAAACACCGGAGCATCATGTCCGATCAACGCATTGGTTCAACCATCTCAGAGAATACCAACGCACTCGAGCACGGTTTTGAAGTGGTCGTGTTTGCCAGCCGCTGGATCCAAGCCCCGCTGTACGGCGGCCTGATCGTAGCCGAACTGCTCTACGCCTATAAATTTTTAGTGGAACTGTGGGAAATGGTGGTGCACGTTCAAGGCCTTGAAGAAACCAAATTCATGCTCGGCGTGCTGGGGCTGATCGACGTCACGATGGTCGCCAATCTGTTGACCATGGTGGTGATCGGGGGCTACGCCACCTTTGTCAGCAAGTTGAGCCTGGAAGGCCATCCGGACCGGCCTGATTGGCTCAGCCATGTGGATCCCGGCACGATCAAAGTCAAATTGGCGGCCTCCCTCATCGGCATTTCAAGCATTCACTTGCTCAAAGCGTTCGTCGATGTCGCGAATGAGAATCCTGAGCACATCAAGTGGAAGATTTTCATCCACATGACCTTTTTGGGGTCGGCCATTCTGCTGGCTTGGACCGACAAGATCATGCAGAAAGACAAAAAGCATTCGCCCTAGGCTCTGGCAAGGATCCTGGCCGTCGTTCTTGAACGAGGTGCCTGTGACCCACATGGGCTGGCGTCCGTCGCGGTTTACCCGTCGGCCTGCACCCGCAGGCTCCACGCCTTCCCTCATCGATTTTTCGCTCTCATCTCCAACATGTTTATTCCAAGACGAACTCGTGAAAAAGCTCGTCGAACAAGGAGGCGTTTGCTATTTTGGAATGAGGCAAAAGAACGAACAAGGAAAAGGAGACATCACAGCGTGATACGACCTATTGTCGCCATGATGAGCGCCGGCCTGCTCCTCGCCGGATGCTTTGCGAAGATTCATGAACTTCCCGCACAACCGGAACATGCCGAAGCGTTGTTCGCCCCTTTGTCTGACCAGGATTTCATGGTAGGGCTTGCCGTCTCAGGCGGGGGCAGCCGGGCAGCGACATTCGCCGCCGGAGCCTTGGAAGCCCTGGCGGAGGTTCCCGTTCGTTTTGGCACGGAGAACCGCAGCGTCCTGGAAACCGTCAGCTACATGTCGAGCGTGTCCGGCGGCAGTCTGGCCACGGCCTATTATGTGACCAACAAACCTCCGAAGTCCGAACCAGTGCTCGGCGTAAACGGGCTCTCTCCGCGGTATCGGGAATTCTTTTCCCTCTATAAGACCGCGATGCAGTCCAATTTCCAGCGGAGCGCTCTGTTCCGCCAACTTGCATTCTTCCGCGCTCTGAACCCGACGAAGCTCGCCTATTCGCTGTCGGAAGTCTGGGACGAGGACTTTCTCGGTCACACGACCTTCGCTCAACTGTACAAGCGGGAGCAACGCGGCGATATTCCCCGCGTGATCTTGAACGGTACGGTCTATAACTCCGGACGGCGCTTCGCCTTCACCACACTACCGGCTTCGGATTTCGATTACGACTTTATCGAACTTTTGACGAAGGAGTTAAAGAAGCCCGATCGCCCGGTGCCGGTCACACCTGAAGGCATGGCCATCATTCAGAAGGGCTTAGAACGAGCCAGCCGACAGTTTCTGCCGCTCACCTTCGAGCGGATCGGCGCTGATTATCGCGAGCTTCCATTGTCTCTCGCCGTGGCCACTTCCGCCTCCTTCCCTCCGGTCGTGGGCCCGGTCACCTACCAAGTCGCCGGCAGGCCGACGTACCTGCATATCGGCGACGGCGGGCTCTTCGACAATCTGGGGACCGAATCCCTCACGACCCTGTTCTTGAAAAAAATCCCTAAGGGGTCTTCAAAAAGCGGTCTGATCATCGTGATCGATACATCATTTCCCTTCGACGCAGGAGGGCCCGGCCTCGACAAGAGCGACAAAGGATTCGAGGTCTTTCGCGACGATCCCTCGCGCATTGTCGGCATAATGGAAGAACGGGCAAATACCTACCAGACGCTGCTCTGGCACAGCCTCAGGACCGAAGGCGTCGTGCTTCCAGATTTCGCCCATCTGAGAATTGTCGTCTTAAAACACGTCGATGCGGAGTGGACGGGATACGACGATCTGCCGGAAGCATGCCGGAATGAGTTTTCCGCCGACGTGACACCGGCTGCAATCAAGCAAGCCGTCAGCCAGATCCCGACCCTGTTCAAGATCAAGACGCCTTGTCACGGGGAGTTGCTGTTGAAAGCGGCGCGCAAAGTGGTGGAACAGTCGCGGCATCGTATCGTCAATTTCATCGAAGCACACCAATAGGCGAGCCATCATGGCCACTGAGCCAGTCAATGCTCCCGTTCCCCTCCTCCGCGTCCTCGAGGAGGAATACGAGGCGCTTCATGGGGCCTTGCCTCCGGCACATACTGCACTCAATCCTCACAACCGACTCGCCGCCCTTTACACTCGCATACACCAACTGCCACAGAAACGGACCGCCCTCTGTTTGTCAGGAGGAGGGATCCGGAGTGCCACGTTCGCATTGGGAGTCATTCAAGCACTTGCTCACCTCTCACTCCTCACCCGGTTCGACTACCTCTCCACCGTTTCAGGAGGCGGTTACATCGGGAGTTGGTTAACCGCATGGATTCATCGACATCCAAAGGGCGCAGGCGGCGTGATGCATGACTTGCGGACCGTATCATTCGATGACCAGGACCGTGAAGCGAGGCCTATCAAGTGGTTGCGTCAATATAGCAACTACCTGAGCCCCCGCCTCGGATTGTTATCCGCCGATTCGTGGACTCTCCTCGGCAGTTATCTGCGTAATCTCACGCTCAATTGGTTGATCCTGGTGCCTCTCATCGCCGCCGTCTTGGCTGTCCCTCGTTTTCTGACAGCGTTGGTTCGTGGGACCAGCGGAGACCTCGGTCTTGGTCCGTCAGCACCGGCCTGGAGCCTCAATCTGGGCCTGCTGTGCGGATTGATTGCCCTGACCTATCTCCATGTGTATCGCCCCAGTCTCGGATCGCTTCGCGCTCACGGTATCTGGAAGCAGTTTGAGCGGCAACAATGGTTTCTTATTGCCGGCCTGACGCCGCTCATGATCGCCGCGTTTCTTCTGACCAACGCCTGGGCTTGGTATCGAAACGCCGGCGGTCATCTCGATGATCTGACGTTCGGCAGCTGGCCGAGTCGCGGTACATTCGTGTTTGGCGGCGCCTTCATACATGCCGCCGGGTGGCTGGTCTCGGCTTTGCTCTTGCGCCGGTGGCGTGCCTTCAAGGGGCGTCTTCTGGTCGAGTTTCTGGTCATCCTGTGGTCCGGCGCCGTGGGTGGTCTCTTCCTGTGGTCGGTGCTCGCGGAAACTCCTCCCGGGATTCCGGTGGGCGATTTTGCAGAATGGTATGCCACGTTTGCGGTGCCGGCCTTTCTCTCCATGTTCCTGTTCACCGCAACTCTGTTCGTGGGCGTTGCCAGCCGATATACAGACGATCACGACCGGGAATGGTGGGGACGGGCGGGAGCCTGGACACTCATTGTCATGTTGGCGTGGACCGCGGGGGGCGCTAGTCATATTCGGGCCTGGACTTCTGTCCTACACACCGACACTCATGGCCAGTGTGGGAGGCGTGTCCGGTGTGATCTCCCTGGTGGTTGGATTTAGCTCCAAGACAGCGGCGACGGGGAAGACGAAGCCCGACCTGCTGGATTTGGTACTCGATCGGGCGGTGCGGCTGGCCGCTCCGCTCTTCATTGCTTGTCTGCTTGTCTTGGTCACGCTGGGCACGAGCCGGCTTCTTCACCTGATTGCGGGCCTGTATGAGCCTGGCATCCTCGACACGGAGACCATTGGCTTAGGAGTGCCATCCGATGCGTGGGGGCATGCGCTCATTCTTCACCACAGCCCTCTGCTCCTGCTGTTGAAGCTCACCTTGTCCCTTGTCATCTTCGCAGGGGCCATGTCCATCGTCATCAATATCAATAAATTTTCTCTCCACTCGATTTACCGCAATCGGCTGATCCGAGCCTATCTCGGTGCCACGCGCCTTCAGGAGTATGGTGTCGAACGCCGTCCCAACCTCTTCACCGGATTCGACCTCAGCGACAACGTGCAGCTGCATGAACTCGTAGACAGCACCGGGCGCGTCAAGAAGCCGTTTCATATCCTCAATATGGCGATTAATCTCGTCCGAGGAAGCAATTTGGCCTGGCAACAACGGAAAGCGCAATCATTCACGGCTTCCCCGCTCTTTTGCGGAAGTTGGAATCTCGGATACCGACGGGCGAAGGTGTATGGAGCGAATGGCCGGCTCCACAGAGCCATGACCCTGGGAACCGCCATGGCTATCTCCGGAGCTGCGGCTAGTCCCAACATGGGTTACCACTCGGCTCCGGCTGTGACGTTTTTGCTCGCGTTCTTTAACGTCAGGCTGGGGTGGTGGCTTGGCAATCCGGGACCGGCCGGCCGTCACACGTTTGACCAGTCCTGCCCACGCATTGCGGTGCGTCCTTTGTTCGCCGAAACGTTCGGCTTGACGGATGCGAATAATCCCTATGTCTACCTGTCCGACGGCGGCCATTTCGAGAATCTGGGACTGTACGAAATGGTCCTTCGCCGGTGCCACTGCATCGTGGTCTGTGACGCGAGTTGTGACAGCGCCCGCTCCTTTTTGGATCTCGGGGGTGCCATTCGGAAAATTCGCATCGATCTTGGAATAGACATCGACATTCCCACCGACCTTCTTCAGGTCCAGCCGGAAAACCGGCTGAGCCGAGCCCACTATGCACTGGGCATCATCCGCTACGATCAAGTCGATCGAGAGGCTTCTCCCGGCCTGTTGATCTATTTGAAGCCTTCGCTGACGGGGAATGAACCGGCCGACGTGCGGCAGTATGCGAGCTGTCATGACGAGTTCCCGCACGAACCGACCGCGGATCAGTTTTTTGACGAATCGCAGTTTGAGTCCTATAGGTCACTCGGATTTCACATCGCCGAGAAAGTCTTCAGTCAACCGCTGTCAAAGGGGACCGGACAAGCCGAAGTGCTGTTCGAGGCATTCCGCTCGGGCCGAAGCAGCTGAGCTTTTCTTCGGACTATTCCCAGGCGGGCGTCATGGCGCCGGCGGCGGATCGCCAGTGCGGCGTCCAGACTAACGCCACGAGCGTTACGGTGATGTTCGCCTTGGTCGGCTTGAGAGAAATGGATTCCAGTTTCTCCTGAAGTGGATCGGTCGCCGCAGTGAGCGCGTCACGCTCTGATCCGAATTGCGCTTCGAGGTCTGCCAGTTGCTGCCGCAGTGCGGCCACGTTCTCTTCGGCCATATTCACATCGCGGGACTCCTTCAGCACACGACCGGCGCCGCGAATGGCCGTCGTCGCCCGGCCAATGTTCGTCGCACTGAGGGTTTTTCGGCCCAGGAATGCCCCCACGATCGACGCGCCCACCGAAATGGCGGCTTGGACTTGACTGGTTTTCGACTCGGCCTGCTGTTTTTGTCTCTGCTGGTCTGCACGGCGAACCCGCTCCTGAAGAGCGGTGATCTTGGGCGCATATTTTCGCCGCAGCGATTCAATGTGCTGGTCACGCCGCTCGCGACCGGCCTGTTGTAAACGAACACGAAAGTCGCGTTCGGATTCTCCCGGCCTCGACACTTCGTTCGAAGCCGGACTCTTCAACAGCTCCAATTGCTGCGTCCGGAAGAGCCAGCCTGCAAATTCTTTCTTCCAGATGTCATAGCTCTTGGCTTTGCCCGCGCTGGGCGGAACCGGAAGGAATTGCGCTTCTTCGGCGGGACTTTGCTCGAGATCCGCCGGTGATATTGTTGCTGTGACGCCCTGACCCCAATCGAGGGCGACCGCACCATCGGTCACGGGGGCCATGATATGGACGTCCTGCGTCGCATCGATGCCGCTCTTGCTGTCAGCAAAACGCACCTGGCCGGCGCCCAGCACCATGGGCACATAGACCAGGTGACTGTCGTCCGGCTTTTTACCACGCAGGGGCGCAACATACTGCGCGACAGCGGGATCCACTATCGGCCGCGACTCGAGCATGCTTTGCCGAACGCTGCCTCCCGCTTGAGAGGCGGCCTTCGATGATTGCGACTCGGTTCTGCGCGGATCCATTAATGCCTTGATCTGCGAGCGCGTGAGCGGGCCTCGTAGGTAGGAAAGAGCCCAGCGCGTTTCGAACACGACCGGCTCATCTTCATGGACGTTATGCATCAAAAAGATGCGAGCGCCAAGTCCTGCCAGCGTTTGTTCCATACGATTTTTGTCGAATGTCTTGCCTGCGCTGGCAGAGGCGCCTTCTAAACCTTCGAGCACACGTGCTTTATCACGTTCAGTTTGGAGCCGGCCGATGAACCATGTGCCAGTGTTGGCCAAACCCTTGTAATCGAGATCCACCGGATTCTGTGTCGCCAATACTACGCCGAGCCCGAATGCCCTGGCCTGCTTGAGCAACGTCATCAGCGGCAGTTTCGACGGAGGATTTGCCACCGGCGGAAAGTAGCCGAAGATCTCGTCCATATAGAGCAGCGCGCGCAAGCTGGTGGTCCCGGGCTGGCCGCGCATCCAGCCGACTACCTGGCTCAACAACAAGGTGACAAAAAACATCCGTTCAGCGTCGCTCAGATGTGCGATCGAGAAAATAGCCAGGCGGGGCTTGCCTGTGGGCGTGTAGAGCAGTTCTTGGACGTCCAACGACGCTCCGCTCAGCCAGGCTTCGAACCCGGGCGCAGCCAGCAGGTTGTTCAGTTTCATTGAGAGCGCAAATCGGTCCCTGGAAGGAAAGAAGGCATCGACGTCCAAAACGCCGATCTTCCCGGCGGGGGGGGATTGGATGGCGTGAATGAGGGCCGCAAGGTCAAGATCTTCTTTCCGTCTCCATTTTTCATTCAGAATCGTCGAAATCAGAATATGCTCTCGGCTTTGAATCGGATCCGCTTCCACGCCGATCAATCCCAGCAGGCCGGTCACGGTCGTACTGATCCGCTCCCGCAACAATTCGTCGTCGTTGCGGACATCGTCGGGAGGAGCTGCAAA
>JARDZZ010000132.1 GCA_029240595.1 Nitrospira sp.
TTTCCTTGGCCACATTCAACTCGTACTGAAGGGCGTTGTGCTGTTTGGCGGCTTGAATGGCTTTCGCTTTCAACCTCGCGATACGCATTTCAGCAGTGTGACGTTCGTCTTCTGCATCGTCTTTGGCTTGCTGTACGGCTGCCACGATGGTTTCGGCCTCGCGCACGCTGTCCGCGTTCATCTGTTCAAGGTCATTTGCTTGCCGGACGAGGGCTCTGTGCTCCTCCTGCATCCGGTCGAGTTCAGACCTCGTCATGAGTCCTTCCTGCACGACGGCATCGTAGGTGCCTTGGCTGACACAGCCGTTGACCGTATACAGAGCGAAGAGTGTGAAGGAGACGACGAGGATGCGCATCAGCTTATCCGGGTTGTTGGTCTGTTGCTCAACGAACGATTTGATCAGATCTGTCTGAACGGAAGAATACCTCTTCACTCGTGAGAAATCACCAACTTGATGTGTTCGTGCTCTCCCCCGAAAGATGGCAGAACTGCTTGGCCGGCAACAGTCAAGATCAACCGGAGGAAGTGCAAAGTCTAAGCCCATGATTATCCAGATGCTTTGCTTCAATTTCATCGGTGCGAAAACCTGCAAAGCTCGATTCCTCTTCCATGCGATCCCCTCTCTCACGCCCTACCATTGCCCAGTAGTTTCTCAGTAGGTGATCTTGTAGGTTCCTCCCACGTGCGTTGATTGGAGTCATGCATGGGCTTGGGTACGTCACTGGTCTATATGGTGCTCTTGGGATTCGGCTCTTTGATCACGCCGGGAGTAGGAATTTCCGGTCGTCTATTGGAATGGGTCCCTTGTCCCCTTTCGCAATTTTCGCATGCGCCGGCCTATGGGCTCTTGACGTGGTTGCTCGCCAGTGGATTGCGAGGTCGAGAATGGCCTCAGCATGTTGCCTTGTGCGTGGCTATGCCGGCGGCGCTGGTGTTCGGGATATGGATGGAAGTGTTCCAAGGCGTCGTGCCGGGTCGAGTCGTGGAAATCGGTGATGTTCTGATGAATGCGATGGGGATTGGAGCGGCATCGCTCCTGATCGGACTGCGGCTGCTGCCTATCGATGAAGCAAGCCGTCGCTGGAGGTTTCGTCGACTCCTGGACACCAAGAGAGGATGCAGCGCATCGTGACTTCTCATTGGAACAAACGACGCTGCGTCCGCACTCCTGTGTCATGCGCCGTCTATTATTCAGATGGGCAGTTACATGCAAGCGGTATGATGCAAAACCTCACCGAGCATGGCGGCTGTGTCTCGGGCACCCATGGCGTCACCGTGGGTATGGAACTCATGGTCCTCCTCATTCGTCCTGCCAAGCGTGCGCTGATGATCAAGAAAGCAACCGTACGTTGGGTGCGTCAGCCACATTTTGGTGTCGAGCTGGATGAAGCGGCTTGCGGGCTGATCGGTGAGTGCCGCGATACCGGTAATGAGCCCCCACCGGCTCCCCTCTCGATCCGGAGCCATTAGCCGCATCCTCACCCCTACGGTCGCGCCGCCACACAGTGTCGCACTTTTCGTCGAGCAGAGACCCGGCTCAATCGGGCCTTCTCCCCAAGTTGGTTGCAACAGCCTTTATCGTTCCGCTAAGTTAGCGTGATGAGTCAGTGGCCCGTCCGCCTTATCCTGCTCGCCGCCGCGACGGGCATTCTGCTTCCCTACTGCTTTCCCAAATACGATCTCGGCCTTCTGGCCTGGGTCGCGCTGATTCCCCTTCATATCGCCTTGGCCAGCAGCAGTCGACGCTCACAGGCGTTTTGGTTGGGCTGGCTCGCCGGCATCGTCAGTTCCACCGGCATCATGTCCTGGGTCGTCACGGCGATGAATACCTACGGCAAAGTCCCCTTGGTGATTAGCTATGGGATTATGCTGTTGTTGACGGCGTATCTGGGTCTTTTCGTCGCCCTCTATAGTGCCGGTGTTGTATGGTTCCGAATGCTGGTCCCCCGCTACGGCCTGTTTGCCGCACCTTGTTTGTGGGTGGCGCTGGAATTGCTGCGCACCTATCTCTTCACAGGGTTGCCCTGGTCGCTTCTCGGGTATTCACAGTATCGTCAGCTCGACGTGATTCAGATCGCCGATCATTTGGGAGTCTATGGTGTGTCGTTTCTGATTGTGCTGGCCAATGTCGCCCTGGCGGAATTGTATCTGTGGCTGATGCCCCTCTTTCGCGGATTCAGGCCGGCGCGTCTTCCATGGGAATTAGTGACGACCTCGGCAATGCTGGTGGGCCTGTCCTGGGCCTACAGTACCTCATTGATCGTCAGCGAGGGGATGGAGCAGCTCAAGGCCTCATTGCGAGTCGGCGTGGTGCAACCGAACATTGACCAGGCGGTGAAATGGGATCAAGCCTACCGGGATGAGACGCTTCGACGCTATGACCGACTGACAGAATCGTTCGGCTACGGCGTCGATCTCGTGGTATGGCCGGAGGCGGCGACCCCCTTCATCTACGAACGCGAGCCGGTGTATCAACTGCAACTCGTGTCCATGGCCAGCCGTGCTTCAGCCCCGCTTCTCTTCGGCAGTCCTGCAGTGCGGTTTGATGCGGAACGCAAGCCGTTCTTGCTGAACAGCGCCTATCTGTTATCGCCCCAGGGCCAACTGCTTGGCCGTTATGACAAGCAGCACCTGGTTCCCTTCGGCGAGTATATTCCGTTGAAATCGTCCCTGCTGTTCTTTCTCGACAAGCTGGTGGAAGGCATCGGCGATTTTCAGGCCGGGCCGGGTCCGATCGTGCTGTCGTTCCAACCTTCCGCGGACTCGAGCATCTCCCGCTCCGTCAAGTTCGGCGTCGTCATTTGTTATGAAGTCATCTTTCCCGACCTTGTCCGCCGGATGGCGCTCGGCGGCGCCGAGTTTCTCGTGACGATCACGAACGATGCCTGGTTCGGAGACTCGTCCGCGCCCTTCCAGCACTTCGCGATGGTCGTGTTCCGGTCAGTCGAAAATCATCTGGCCTTCGCGAGGGCCGCAAACACCGGCATTTCGGGTTTCATCGACCCTTTCGGGCGCATCATCGAAGCCTCTCCCCTGTTTACCGAAGCTGCCCTGCAGGCGACGATTCCGGTTCGGCAAACGCAGACCTTTTACAGCCGCCATGGAGATGTCTTTGCCTACGGCTGTATGTTAATCTCCCTGCTGCTCTCGCTGTACGGCTTGTTTGGCACCAAGGGAGCCGAACCGGACGCGATCGCGGCGACCCCCGTCTAAAGGAAAGGATTGTTGTTCATGCTGGACGAAATTCGTGTTCGCGTACGTGCGGTCGACGAACGAGTATCGGAACTTCGGGGGCATCTTTGACCTCTCCCGCATGACCGCCCAACTGGAAGAACTCGAAGCCAAGATGGGCCAGGCTGATTTTTGGAACGACGCGCGCGCGGCGGCCGGCGTGAGCCGTCAAAAAGTCAGGCTGGAACGCGAACTGCAGCAATGGCGCGACATCGAGGCGAAGCTCAGCGACGTGACGGCACTCCTTGAATTGGCGCAGGAAAGTGGCGATGCCGGTCTGGAGCGGGAACTCGCCTCTGAGCTCGACCAATTCGAACCCCGTCTGGCCGCACTTCGTGTGGAGCATTTGCTGTCCGGCGACCTCGATCAGAACAATGCGCTCGTCGCCATACATCCGGGCGCGGGTGGCACGGAGTCACAGGACTGGGCTCAAATGCTGCTGCGCATGTACGTCCGCTGGGCAGAGGGCAAAGGGTTCAAAGTAGACACGTTGGATTTGCAGGCGGGCGAAGAAGCCGGGATCAAGAGCGCGACGGTGTCCGTTGCCGGTCCCTATGCGTACGGCTATCTGAAAGCGGAAGCCGGCGTCCATCGGCTCGTACGCATATCGCCGTTCGATGCCAACAAGCGACGGCACACGTCCTTTGCCTCCGTGTTTGTCTATCCCGAGCTTAACGATGACATTGAAGTGGCGATCGAGGAGAAGGATCTGAGGATCGATACGTTTCGGGCGGGCGGCGCGGGCGGCCAGAATGTGAACAAAGTCGAGACGGCGATCAGGATCACCCATTTGCCGAGCGGCATCGTCGTTCAATGTCAGAACGAGCGGTCCCAACTCCAGAACCGCAACGGGGCGATGAAAATCCTGAAAGCCCGGCTGTACGAGCAGGAACAGAAAAAAAAGGAAGCCGAGTTCAACGCTATTGTCGGCGAGAAAAAAGATATCGCGTGGGGGAGCCAAATCCGTTCTTACGTGTTCCAGCCCTACCAGATGGTCAAGGACCATCGGACCGGCCACGAGGTCGGACAAGTGTCCGCAGTCATGGACGGCGATATTGACGGCTTCATTGAAGCCTATTTGAAGCAGAAGCTCATCAGAGGGAGCGATCAACTCTCTCCGGCACACGAATCCGATGACGTGTAGTTCCGGCGTACCGGTACGACAGGGTTGAGCATGGATGAAGCGAACGAGCAGCGGCAGCAGCGGATCAAAAAGCTCGATCAGCTGCGTGCGGCGGGCGTGCCGCCCTACGGAACACGCTTTGATGCGAAGGATCGGGTGAGCGACCTCATCAAGCTTCATGGCCAAAAGACGAAAGAGACGCTGGAGGGCGAGAAGATCGCCTGTACCATCGCTGGTCGCGTTGTCGCATTGCGTCGATTCGGCAAGGCGGCCTTCGCCGTGCTCCAGGACGGGGCCGACCGCTTGCAGATCTATTTGAAGAAGGATCTACTGTCGGAAAAGGCCTCTACAGTGACCGAACAATTGGACCTCGGCGATTGGATCGGGGTGACAGGGACCTTGTTTCGAACGAAAACCAACGAGTTCACCGTCGAGGTCCACGACCTCTCGTTTCTCAGCAAGGCGCTTCGTCCTCTGCCGGAGAAATGGCACGGCTTGACGGATGTCGAAACCCGGTATCGTCAGCGTTATGTCGATCTGATCGCAAACCCGGAGGTGCACGGCATTTTCGCGGCCAGGAGCCGCATTATCTCGGCCATCAGAGCGTTCTTGATTCAACGGGGGTTTCTCGAAGTCGAGACACCGATGATGCACCCGATTCCCGGCGGCGCGGCCGCGAAGCCTTTTGTCACCCATCACAACGCGCTGGGCGTCGATCTCTATCTTCGAATCGCGCCGGAATTATATTTGAAGCGGCTCATCGTCGGCGGTTTTCCGCGTGTTTTTGAAATCAACAGAAACTTCAGGAACGAAGGCATTTCGACCATTCACAATCCCGAATTCACGATGCTTGAATTCTATGTGGCCTATGCCGACTACCAGGACCTCATTCGTCTCACCGAGGAACTGATTTCATCGTTGGCCCAACAACTGTTCGGTAAGACCGTCATTGAGTACCAGGGCCAGGTGATCGATTTGACTCCTCCGTGGCGGCGTTGGTCATATCGTGAAGCTATTCTGGAGGTTAACCGGCTGGCTCCGGCCGTGCTGACGGATCGTGAGCAGGCGGTGGCTGCAGCCAAGGAACTACACGTGCCGATCGACCCGAAATGGCCGCTGTTCAACATCGTGAATGAGATTTTTGAAGAAACCGTCGAGCCGAATCTGCAGCAGCCGACTTTTATCACCGATTATCCGATGGAGATCTCTCCGCTGGCCAGGCGGAAGGATGCCGACCCCTCTCTCACCGATCGATTCGAGCTCTACATTGCGGGGCGGGAGATTGCCAATGCGTTTTCGGAGCTGAACGATCCGTTGGATCAACGGGAGCGCTTCGAGGGACAAGCGGCACAGCGCGCCGCCGGTGACGAGGAAGCGCACGTAGTCGATGAGGACTTCCTTCGGGCCTTGGAATACGGAATGCCGCCGACGGCGGGAGAGGGCATCGGTATTGACCGTCTCACCATGCTCTTCACCAATCAAGCTTCGATCCGCGATGTGGTGCTCTTTCCGCAGCTGCGTCCGGAGAAATAACCTCTTGGCAATCCCGTACGAGATCTTCGTCGGCCTTCGATACTTGCGCGCCAAGCGGCGGAATCGCACCATTTCATTGAATACGTTCGTTTCGGTGACGGGAATCACCTTGGGCGTGGCTGCATTAATCGGTACCGTCGGAATCATGACCGGCTTTAAAGAAGACATTCAGGCCAAAATACTCGGCACGACCGCTCACATCATCGTTCAGGATCGCATGAAGGACGGCATGAGCGATTACGATGCGGTCGCCAAACAGCTGGAAACCGTTCCTGACGTCGTGGCGGTGACGCCGTTCATCCTCAAACAGGTGATGCTCACGACCCAAGGCAGCGCTCAAGGCGTCGTCCTCCGCGGCATCGATCCCGAACGCGAAGGTTTCGTGACGGCGCTCGCCCATAATATGGTATCGGGACGATTGGAAGACCTGAGTCAACCGATTGCCGTGAAACTGCCTCCGCCCGACAACCCGTCTGGTCCCCTCCAATCGTCAGAAAAACCCGGCATCATTTTGGGCAAAGAGCTGGCACTTCGACTCGGCGCGTTTGTGGGGGATACGGTCAGTGTCGTGTCGCCGACCGGCACGATCAGCGCGATGGGCATGGTTCCGAAGATCAGAATTTTCGCGGTGGCAGGCATCTTCCAATCCGGGATGTATGAATACGACTCCTCCCTCGCCTATATCGACCTCGGGGAAGCGCAGAAGTTTTTCAGCATGGGAGAGACTGTCACAGGCATCGAAATCAAAGTGACCGATGTCTTTCGGGCCGGCGACATCGCCCGCCGCGTGGAGCAATCGCTCGGCTTTTCCTACGGCGCCAGAGACTGGATGCAGATGAACCGTAATTTGTTTTCCGCCCTCAAGCTCGAAAAGACGATGATGTTCCTTCTGCTCGTGCTCATCACGATTGTCGCCTCTTTTAATATCGTGAGTACCCTGACGATGATCGTCACAGAAAAACAGAAAGAGATCGCCATTCTGAAGGCCATGGGCGCCACGAAAAAGAGCATCCGACGGATTTTCATGCTCAACGGATTGATTATCGGTCTTTCGGGCACGGCGATCGGCATTCCGCTGGGATATGCCTTTTTGTGGCTCATCGAACGCTTATGGACCTTTGATCCGACGGTCTATTACATCTCAAAAATCCCCGTCCACGTCTTGGCCGAGGACGTGTTGTTGGTTGCCGGCTCCGCCATTCTCATCAGTTTTGCCGCGACCATTTATCCCTCGCTGCAGGCCGCAAGACTCGAACCGGTCGCCGCCCTTCGCTATGAATAGCTGAGGGACGTTGTGAGCATGATCATCGTCAAAGACCTTCAC
>JARDZZ010000133.1 GCA_029240595.1 Nitrospira sp.
AGTTGCGCGCGCCAAGGTCAGCCTTTGCGACCACCAATTCGTAATCGGCTGCATATAGCTGCCGGTATACACGTACTGCTTGCTCTGCGTCTTTGCTCCCAGCGTATCGGAGGGATCTGGCAGGGTATTGTCTAAATTCGTGATCCCGTCCATCCATCGAAAATTGAACTCGAGTCGTCCGTCCTTCGGCAGATCGACGCCCAACTTGGCCGATCCCTGCCAGTTGTGAAAGCCGTCGCGTTCTGCGGCGCCGCGCCGATAATTGATGGCCGAAAAATTGGACGTATCCCAGCGGCTCAGCGTCGCCGCCACGTCCACTGGTCCTTTCTTTCCGATGGCGCTA
The DNA here is from genome assembly GCA_029240595.1 of Nitrospira sp. Taxonomy (GTDB): domain Bacteria; phylum Nitrospirota; class Nitrospiria; order Nitrospirales; family Nitrospiraceae; genus Nitrospira_C. Next base: position 344 of record JARDZZ010000133.1, read on the forward strand.
GCGCCTTCACGGATCGTCGCGAACGAACCGTATTCCACAAAGGAGGAGATGGTGGGTGTTTCGCGTCCACGCTTCGTGATGATATTCACCACGCCGCCCATCGCATCAGATCCCCACATCATGCCTTGACTGCCTCGAAGGATTTCAATCCTCTCGATGTTGTCGGTGGTCAGGTTGGCAAAGTTGTAAGAACCGAGAGTGGCGCTATTGACAATCGCCCCGTCGATTAAGACGAGCGTCTGTTCCGGTGTGCCGCCCCGCATGCGCACCTCCGCCAGCGTACCAGGACCGCCGCTTTGAAAGACCGCCAGTCCCTGTGCCAAACGAAGCGCCTCAACCACAGTCTTGATCTTCCGTTGCTGCATCTGCTCGCCAGTAATGGTCTCCACAGCGCTCGTGACTTGCTTAACGGGGACTTCCGTCTTGGTGGAGCTGATAAACACTTCGGGAGTCTCAACGACATCAGATCGTTCGCCCCGTTCGCCTTCCGCTGCGGAAGCGGAGTGGAGGAAACCAGCTGCACAGAGACCAACCAACCAACTGAGAAATACACGTGCGAAAAACGACGACATGATAGCCTCCCTTTGACTCGAAGGGTGTGACGACTTTCCGTCAGTTGGGTCTCCTGACTCGCGGATCGCCGCGTTCTTCCGCCTTCCCAGCGGGTGCGAGGATCGTCGCGTTTCCACGCGCGACAGTCTCGCCCCAAACCGGTGGCCTCTCTGGAAGAACGCTCCCCGCTTACAGTGGCGGCACCGTGATGGCTTTGCACCATCTTCCCCGGCGCTGACGGCTTGTGTTGGCCCTCTCTCTCGAAGTTATTTTCGTGCCCTCATCGTGTATGCGGATAGGCCGGGCACGAACCACACCCGCATAGTGAACATTCAGCTCAGTGCAATTGTCTCGGCAACGTGATGCGAGGAAGCCCCGACTCAGGATGTGAGTCGACCAATACGTGGCACCCATACACTGCCTGCAAGATTTCCGGGAGCATGACGTCCATCGGACTGCCCATCTTGGCCACGACGCCGTCTTTCAGCATGAGAATCCGATCGCAGTGCTGGCTGGCCAGGTTCAAGTCATGCGAAACCATGACGATGGTCAGCCCGCGCTCTTCATTGAGCGCACGCAAGATCGAACAGATCTCGAGTTGATGCTGGAGATCGAGGAAGGCGGTCGGCTCATCGAGGAGCAACACTTTCGGTGCTTGAGTCAGCGCGCGGGCAATGACGGCCCGCTGGCGTTCTCCGCCGGAGAGATCCGTGACCGAACGATGTGCGAGATGTGCCACATCCATTGTCCTCATCGCCTGTTGCGCCACGGCGCAATCCTCCTGGCTGTCCCAGCCAAACGCAGAGCCCCAAAAGGACGAATGCCGGTGGGGAAATCGACCCATCAGCACCGTTTCCGCCACGCTGAAAGAAAAAGCCGGCTGATTGTCTTGGGGAACAAACGCGACTTGCCGTGCCACCTCCCGATGCGTGGCCGACTCGAGAGATTTGCCGAATAACGTGATCTCGCCAGTGTACGGCCTCACGATCTTCGCCAGAAGTTTGAGCAAGGACGTCTTCCCAGATCCGTTCGGACCCACGATGCCCAAAATCTCCCCGGCCTTCACCTGCAGGTTCACATCCTGAACAGCCCAGCTGGTTCCAACATGGGCAGAACCGTAACGGAAAAACAGTGACCGGACTTCGTAGGCATTCTGCTGCGGCATCATGAGCACTCCCATCGGATTTCTATTGGCAACGAGGTCAAGCCAGCCGGTCTTTTCTCCACACAAGGAGATAGATAAAGAATGGACCTCCGGCCAATGCGGTCATGATTCCAACGGGCAGTTCTGAAGGAGCAAAAACACTTCTGGCGAACGTATCGGCAGTCATGAGCACCATGCCTCCCACAAGGGCGGACGCGGGCAACAGCAAGCGATGGTCAGCGCCGAGCACCAATCGTACGGCATGAGGAACCACCATCCCGATGAAGCCGATCATGCCGCTTACTGAAACGACCGCCCCGGTGACGAGCGCGGCGGTCATCAAGATGCCTCGTTTCGCCCGTTCGGTATCAACGCCCAGCGAGCGGGCCGGCTCCTCTCCTAATGTCAAGATGTTCAGTACGTTGACCTGTTTAAACAACCACGCCAGACAAAGAGCCAAATAGATGGAGAGGGCCAACAGCGTCTGGTCGGCCGTTGCCGTCAGCGATCCCATCAACCACGCCATCATGCCGAAGGCACGATTGGGCTCCATGATTGACGTGATGAACATGATGAGGGCGGCAAAAATGGCATTTAAAATGACTCCCGCCAAGAGGACGCTATGGACCGGCAGTCTGTCGTAGGTCGCGGACATGCGGTAGAGCACCAGGAGAGCCAGCAGACCGCCGAAGAATCCATAGATCGGCAAGGTCGGAATCAGCCAGGCCATGCCGCCCAGACCGAATAGGACGGCCAAGGAGACACCGAGCGCGGCGCCGCTCGAGACGCCGAGAATGTAGGGGTCGGCTAATGGGTTGCGAAGCAGCGCTTGTAGAATCACGCCGACGGACGCCAGAGAACTCCCCACGAGAAATCCAAGCAACACTCGCGGCATCCGCAACTGCAAGACGATCGTGTCCGTGATAGACGATCCATTGGCCCCGGTCTCTCCCACACCAAACGCTCGTCCGATAATCCGCCCGACTTCTGCAAGACTCACATACTGAGTTCCCATTTGAAGACAGACCAGCGTGAGGACGATGGCGGCGGTTGACAGAGTGGCCATCACGCTGAGCCATCGGGGCATAGTGAGAATGGCCTTGCGGAAGTCGGCTACATCGCCGATAGCCGCTGCGGATTTCGGCGATGACGCTCGATCGGACACGGAGGATGCGGGCTGGCTGGGTGAAATTGTCATGGCCGAGAAGAAGGGGGGTAGTCGGAGGAGAATGCTTCCGGATGAATCACCTGCGCCAATTGTTCCAAGCCGTCGACGACGCGCGGTCCTGGACGATTCAGCGCGTCAGAAGACACGACATGCAGCCGATGACGTTGGACGGCCGACAAACCGGTCCACCGCTTCCATGTTTGCTGTTCATGCTCAGGAACACTTTCGGTTGACCCCACGGGGAAGACCAGTATCTCAGGATCTTTCTCCAACACGGTTTCCATGCTGAGCCGTGGATAGGCTCCCGACGTTCCAGCCGCGACATTGATTCCTCCCGCCAGCTCGATCATCTGATGAATGTAACTATTGGGACCGACCGTAATAAGCGGGTGGCTGCTTAATACATATAAGACCCGTTTTCGTTCTACGGTCTGGACGCGGCGCGAGACCTCGGCGATCCGTTCCCGCATATGGCGAGTCAGCGCATCGGCAGCAGACGAACGTTCGAAAATCCGCCCCAATGTGTGGATGTGCGCCAGGACATGCTCAAGGGATTTCGCCTCAAAGATGAAGGTCGGCACTTTCAGCGCTTCCAGCTTCGCCAGCACGTCAGCACGCAGAAGTTCACCGGGCGCCGCCACCATATCCGGGCTGAGGGCCAACAAAGATTCAAGGTTGGGTTGTGTGTAGCCGACTTTAGGCTTGCCGGCGGCCGCCGGAGGATAATTGCAAAAATTTGTGACGCCCACGATCTGTTCATCGAGGCCGATGGCAAACAGCATTTCCGTAAGGCTGGGCGCCAGCGAGAGAACTCGACGGGGAGCCTTGGCGAAATACAGCTTTCGCCCTGAATCATCCACAAACGTTCGGGGCGCGATGTTGGCCATGAACGGCATGCCGGTCAGGATGCCTTGTTGACGTCGCTTCATAGCTAAGTCATCAGCCTCGTTGGCACGTGCGATGCCAGTACAGAGAACCAACGTTCCCAAGCCAGTAACAAGGGCTCGCTCAAACTGAATTCTGCGCAAGGCCGCAGCGAGCAAGTAGCCGAGGCGTACTGAAGTACGTACGCCGCAGGCTACTAGCGGAACGAGAACGCAGCGAAGAATCAGTTTCAGCGAGCCCAAAATAAAAAATCCTCAAGGCCTGAAAAGACCCTGAGGATTGCACCCGCTTCTTCATCCTCGCCTGTTCCCCAGCCCTCGAGGGAACGATGGTCTAGGAAACCAAGGAGAGGATCACTCGCGAGTGGCGAGAGATCCGCTGAAAGATTCCCGTTTCGGGCAGGTCTTCTGGCTCATGGTTCATCCTACTCCCCGTGCCTTCCCATCCGTCGAATCGGACAGTGGCGTAGGCGGGTTTCGTCCCCATTGACAGCGGCGGGACCGCGAGGGATTTGCACCCTCTTCCCTTACCCGAATATGACGATTGTGAGCGGCACTCTAGGAGAGAGTGGCATTTTTTGTCAAGTTCAATAATGTCCGAGTGCCCGCGCTGCAAACAGTCACAAACACGGTCCTAGGACCAACCTGCTGAAACGGCACGGCTTTTTGAGGCCTTCTGCGGCATAGCGCTTGCCTCTTATAGATGTATTGGGAGAACTCTCACGTCCTCCCTTCTTAGAGAAGAGCCCGGTAAGAAGCCCGGCGGACCGTGGATCCAGCGATGAAACACCTCGTCATTGCCATCATCATATTGTGGGCGGCCTTCCACTTTGGCGGCATGTTCTTTTCTGCCAAAGACCGCAGCCCGGATGTCGCATTCGGCCGCCTGCTCGATGCGCCGCAGCGGTCTATTCAGAACCCTTACCACAACGGGTACTTTTATCTCATTGGGCTCATGGCAGCCTCTCCGCTGGACCCCGGAAAAACCGGCTATGAGATCTGGGTGGAGGAAACTGAGGATGCGGGCCGAGGCGCATCTCACGAACGGAAAGCCACCCGAGCCGACCTCGTGTTCACTCTCTCATCCGACACGACCAGCTCCGCCTGGGAAGCCGACGATCCGCTGCATGCGTTCGGGAAGAAAGAGGCTCCCTTCCGAGCAGCCGCCAACCAGTATCACATTCTGCTGGCGCGATATGAGCGCTGGCTCGGCATGCCGTTCGATGATTGGGGCTTCGGGCGCAAGGTCGTTCCGCTCGGCAAGCACATTCTGGCTATTCACCGGCTGTATGTAGCCGACGGGTTTTCCGTCGGGACGATGCAGGGGCTCGGGCGGCTGGAAAAAGAACTGCAGTCATGGCGCACGGTACTTCGTGAGGCAAAAACGATCGACACGAAGGTGTTGGCACAGGTTCTGATCACCGACGACTTGCAGCTGCTGTCGCGCATGTTATCGAAACCGGTGGTCGACAAGGCCATCCTGGCCATGGGCTTGCAGCTCACGCTTCCGCTATCCACCGCCGAGTATTCGCTCCGCTGGCCCGTCCGACACCAAGTGGCACTGGCCATGAGGGAGGGCTCCCCGCGAAGCAGAAGCGATCTCCAACAGACGCATCAAAGTTCAAACCATGATTGGCTCACAGAGGCGGCCCATCTCCCGATCTATGCATTCAAAAGCATTGAACATCCACCGGCGCATTCCACAATGGGCGTCTTTCAATTCGGCCAAGCCTCACATGTGTATGCCGCCTATTACGAAGCCATCATCATGGCCTCCGAGAGCCACTCACCATATCTGCCACGGATGCAGGAGGTGGTCGGGACGCTGGATCGCGGACGACTCGAGAGCATGCTCACTCCACGTCCGATCGAACCGAACTGGGAAATCTTTCACGGTGAACTGATCGAAACCGATACACGCTTCCGTCTGGCTTCGCTGCAGATCCAACTTCGGCGCCCAAGCTCGCAAACGGCGGTCCCTACGCGGTTAGCGGAAGTCGGCTCGCAATATTTCGATCCGTTTACAGGATTGCCAATGTTATGGAGTCCAACTCAGCAGAAACTGTATAGCGTAGGGAAAGACCGCCTCGATGACGGTGGTGATCCGACGTTCGACATCAGCGTTCCCGCAGCTGTGGCCCCAACCATTGTCAAAACCTCTGCGAGACCAGCGACCACGCACTCCAGACGCCGATGAGTGTCTTTCACGCCTGAGGAACGCCAGCTTCTAAAGACTTGCAGGGCGGGCAGACTTGTCAATGCTGAATACCCTATGCTAGAGTCACGCGCAATCACACTTTCTTGCGAAGGAGTCTCCTTGTGGCATTCGTATGTGAGATCTGCTCCAAAAAGCACCAGTCGGGACATAACGTCAGTCACGCCAATAACAAGACGAAACGGACGTTCAATCCCAATCTGCAGCGCGTCCGCGCGCTGATTGACGGATCGGCCAGACGTATCCGTGTGTGCACCCGCTGCCTCCGAAGCGGCAAAGTCAAAAAAGCTCTCTAGCAGACTCCTCCCACACAGCACCGTTGCGGAAGCGCAGGCGCTACTACTCAGGCGACTTCTTGGTCTTTGCCACCACGCTGGCAACTTCACGGTGCCGACCACAAGACACGTCCGGACCGATCAGTGAGCTTTACGGCAACCGGCCCATCCGGGGACAAAGCCAACGTTCTGCTGCCGTCCCGACTGGTCAGGACGAGTCCGACCTCCCCGTTCGGGTCCAAACCCAGCCCTGCCCGCGCCCGTCCGTTTTGATCGATGAGCAGGAACTCTTCGGCGTTCACGCTGTTCGTTTTCTGGGCGTGCACCTCCCCCGACAGAGAGAGCCACTCACCCAGCATCCCGCCAACGAGGCCGCCAATGAATGTAGTAATCAGCAGCAGAAGCAGCGGCTGTCTCGCCATGATGATTCCTTTCTGCACCTTCGAGCACATGGTCGTGCACTTCAAATGAGAAACGCCTCTATCCTGGAAATGCGTTCCTTGACTTGCCGGCGGAGCCATCGTAGGATTCTTCCTTCTGTTCCCGAGCGGGCGTAGCTCAGTGGTAGAGTCCTAGCTTCCCAAGCTAGTTGTCGTGGGTTCAAATCCCATCGCCCGCTCCAA
>JARDZZ010000134.1 GCA_029240595.1 Nitrospira sp.
CTGATCATGCCGAATTCATTGGGGAAGCCGGATTACTTCGCCACGATGGAATTCTTGCGAACGAGCCCGGCTATTTTGAGCGACATCGAAGCGCCGCTGCGCTCTTCTGTCATTTCAGTGGGCGCGCTGTTGGCCGAACGGGCCCCGGAGACTGGCATCGCCTGGCTCGCTGAATCCCCAAAACTCCTGCGCCTCCTGCCTTCGCCGGCCTGGAGAACCAAGGTAGTGCAGTATGGAGCGTTGTTGGCGGAGAAGGATGCCGACGCAGCCTTGTCCTACCTTCGGCGTGGGCCTGAACTTGTCGTGTTGATCGGCGAGGGACCCCAGACGGATGCTCGCTTTGAAGAGTGGTTCAGGGCCGGCATGGAGGTCCTGGAATACAGTCCGGAAGGCGCGCGGGCATATTTTGCCACCGAGTCCCTCAAGGCGCTTTCATCGGTGGAGCACGCGCTGAGCGGCGTTCCGCTTCGACAAGTCGCTCGCCAGATCAAGCTGGTCGTGCAAGGCCTCTGCGGATCCGATGTATCCATCATCGCGCGGCCGGAGTCGTTGACTACGGCAATGATTCGCCCGATCGTGAGCGCCGACGGGAAGACGATTGCGCTGCCGGCTCTCCTGCGCCGCTATCCCACTGCCCGACAAAACGAACGGCTCTATCTCGTCATGGCTGCCCACGAGGCCGGGCATTTAGAGTTCGGCACGTATGCATTGTCAATGCGTTCGCTTCCGGATCTGCTCGAGGCGGTCTGCCGGCGTTATGGGAGGCCGCGCCCGGCCGCCCTGGAGTCACTCGCTGCACTCTTCCGTCTCTATCCTCATCCGCGTCTCATGCAGGATCTCTGGACGATCTTAGAAGATGCTCGCGTCGAGTCTTTCCTTCAGCGGGAGTATCCGGGCTTTCGAAGAGACCTGGCACAATTCGCTGCAGACACGATCCTCCCTCGTGATCCTGCTCACGGCTTGATGGTGCGGGAGCTGATCGCCGATTGTCTCTTGCGCCTCTCCGTTGGAGAGTCGATGTCCTCGGCGGTTCCCCGCGCCGTCATGGAAGAGGTCTCCATTCTTTGGGACTTGTGCCAACCCGTATTGACGGCCGACTCGACAGCAGAGCGCAGCGTGCGCACCGCTCACGCCGTGTACGTGAGAATGGAAGAACTATTGGCCTCCCGTGCGGACCTGCTTGAGTCGGAACAGCCGGCCGACGATTCGGCGGAAACTGCCAGCGGCCAAAGCGCCCCAGAACAGGCAGACAATGACTATCGTCCCGTGAGCAATGCGTTTTATCGGGGGGAGATGCACCCGGAAATGATCGGAGGAGATGTCGAGAAGTCGGACTCGGAGGTCCAGCCGCCCGGAGGCGGCTCAACAGAACGGATACCCGCGGAGAGAGGCAGATTCGGAGAAGAACATTCGCACGGTGGTGACCTGCTTGGCGGCGGGCACTCCTTGCCGGCCGTCGTTGAGGAACTCCTGACCCTCGATGTCCAACCTCAATTGAGGCACGAATCGGCCGTGCCAGGCGGGCAGACGATTCGCTATCCCGAGTGGGACTACATGCTTCAGGACTATCGTGTGAACTGGTGTCGCGTGCTGGAGCGTCGGGCGGACAGCGGCTCAGATGAAACGGTGTCGGCCATGTTGACCACACATCGGAGTGACATCAGGTCGCTCCGACGATTCTTTGAAAGCTTGCGGCCACCGGCCTTTCGGCGTCTGGCCGGACAGGCCGACGGTGAAGACCTGGATCTTGATGCGGTCGTGAGAAGAGCGGCCGAGCAAGCCGCGGGCTTCGAAGGGAGCGATCGGGTCTACGTCAGGCGAGAAAAAAAAGATCGCGATGTCGCGGTCGCATTGCTGGTCGACGTGAGTGGATCGACCGGACGCCAGCTCGAAGGCGGCCGCCGCGTGATAGACGTAGAGAGGGACAGTCTCGTCCTGCTCTGTGAGGCGTTGGAGGCAGTGGGCGATCAATACGCACTCTATGCCTATTCCGGCCAGGGACGAGGGTCGGTGGATGTGCTGATGATCAAGGGTTTTGACGAGCGCTTGGGTCCCGCTACCGCACAACGGTTGGGCGGCCTGAGTCCCCGACAACAGAACCGCGACGGTGCAGCCATTCGCCATGCAGCGGCCGCCCTGATGAGGCGAGAGGCAAAGACACGTCTTCTCCTGCTCTTGAGCGATGGTCGGCCGCTCGACGGCGATTATAAGGAGGAGTACGCCCTCGAGGATACGAAGGCGGCATTGCGGGAGGCCACTCGACATGGCATTCACCCGTTCTGCGTCACCATCGATCGCGAAGCCGACGGGTATATGCGCCGGATGTATGGTGACGTGCACTACACGGTCATCGACCGAGTAGAGTCTCTTCCCGCCAGACTTCCGCGCATTTACCGGCGGTTCGCTACCTAGCGGCAAAAGTGAATGGAACGGGTGTCGAATGTTGGATGTTGATGACAAGAATCACCGTAACGGAAGCATGACCGATCAACCTGGACATAGGTCTGTGCCTCCCTGGTTGTATAAGCTGTTTACCGGCCATCAGTATCCCTATGTGCGCCGGTTGGCCAAGTTTGCCCAGCGCTTCACGCCGGGCGAAGAGCGGCTGGAACCGACAAAGGCCATGATCGAAGCCAAGTTTTGGGAGGTGTACCCTCAGTGCTCCGTCAAGATCCTGCAGGAAGTGAAAACGGGAATGATTGTGGTGTTTCACGATCTCGGCGAGTACCCGCCGGGGGCGTATCAAGAACTCATAGACAACCCTGAAGACTTTCTGGCAAAAACGTATGGCAAAAAGAAGATCAAGGTGAATTTTTACCACGGCGAAAATTTCGTATGCACGATCAACTTCAAAGTGGCAGGGTGGACGGAACACGAACACTAGGAGCGGACGTTCGTGGCGGCTTCGGGCGGCGGCCGTGAGCATCCAGGGGCTTTAGAGAGGTGGGCGGAGGGCGTATGGGGCGACCGAAAATCACCGTGGTGGGAGCAGGCAATGTCGGTGGAACAACGGCGCAACGGCTGGCGGAAAAAGATGCCTACGACGTCGTGCTGGTGGATATCGTGGAAGGCGTGCCTCAAGGCAAAGCGCTCGATATCTCTCAGGCGGGTCCCGTCTGCGGCTATAGCACGAAAGTCGTCGGAAGCAACGGGTACGAGGAATCGGCCGGGTCCTCTATTGCTGTGGTCACGTCGGGAATGCCCCGCAAGCCCGGGATGAGCCGGGATGAACTGCTCGCGACCAACGCCAAGATCGTGAGCTCGGTTGTGACGGAGCTGGTCTCGCGTTCTCCTGACATCATCCTGATCCTCGTGACCAACCCGTTGGATGCCATGGTCCATGTTGCTCGAAATGTCAGCGGGTTGCCCAAGTCGCGCATCATCGGCATGGCCGGCGTCCTCGACTCTGCTCGCATGCGCACCTTTATTGCTCAGGAACTCAACGTTCCCGCTCCGGACGTTGAAGCCATGGTCCTGGGTGGGCACGGCGATACCATGGTTCCTCTGCCGCGTTATACGACCGTCAAGGGTAAGCCGATTTCAGACCTCATGCCGAAACACCGGCTCGAGGCCATTGTGCAACGGACGCGCGACGGCGGAGCGGAGATCGTCGGACTGCTCAAGACCGGCAGTGCGTTTTATGCGCCTTCCGCATCGGCCGTGGACATGGTCGAGGCGATTCACAAGGACCAGAAACGCGTCATGCCTTGTGCCGTCTTCTGTGACGGCGAATACGGGCTGCGGAACGTCGTCGTCGGTGTTCCGGTGAAGCTCGGAAAAGGGGGCGCAGAGCAGATCATGGTCTATGATCTGACTCCGGATGAGCAGAAGGCGCTCGAAGCGTCGGCGAATGCCGTGCGCGAACTGTGCGCGACGGTTGACCGCGTGATGACGAACTGAATGCAACGAATGCCTAGGCCCTGACTCGCTTGACAAGCAGGAAGGGCTCACGTACAGAAGCGGCTTAGCTGTGCACCGAATGAGGAGATGCTATGAAATTTCTTGAAGATCCGATGCAGACCATGGGCGCAGGTTTCGCGCTGGCGCTCGTCTTGATTGTCTTATACCTCGGCATGACAGGCATAGGAGCCGGAGAGGTGGATTGGACCGGAATCGTCATTCGCTGGATCCATTTCCTGGCCGGTATCACCTGGATCGGCCTGCTGTATTTCTTCAACCTGATCAATGCCGCATTTCTGAAAAGCTTAGAAGGTCCCACGAAGAATATCGTCATCCCCAAATTGATGCCGTCCGCGTTGAACTGGTTCCGGCATGGAGCGACGGTGACCGTGCTGGCGGGGATCATTCTCTACATCAAGTTGTACATGAACGGGGGAACCGGTGCCTATGCGCTGGGAATCGGTGGGCTGCTCGGCATCATTATGATGGTGAACGTCCATGCGATTATCTGGCCGAATCAAAAGAAGATCATTGCTGCGGTCACCGCAGCGGCGCAAGGTACGCCCGCCCCGGCAGATATGGCGCAATGGGGCCGGACCGCCTTATTGGCGTCTCGGGTCAATTTTCTGCTTTCGATCCCCATGCTGTTTTTCATGGGTGCGGGCAGCCACTTGAAATAAGCCTCTTTTGCTCCGGCTGGTATAGGGACCAGCCGGCTATGTCCTCTCGATCAGTCAAGGCCTCTCCTATCGGCCATTATACCCACTGCCGGGTAGGGCTCTCGTCCTAACCTGTTGAGATTGAGGCCTATTCTGGCCACTTCACCTTGACGGATGGCCGAGGCGGCCCTTATAGTACCCATTCACCGTTCTTGGCTCTGGGGCCGGAAGGAACTTGATGACTCTGACGGAAGCACGCCTCATTGAGAGGACCGATGGGCCTCCCTGGGACATTGACGCCTATGTCAAAGTCGGAGGCTATGAGGCCTGGAAGAAGTGCGTCAAGGGACTGACGCCAGATCAAGTGGTTCAAGAACTCAAAACTTCGGGACTGCGTGGCCGAGGTGGTACCGGTTTCCCGACCGGCGTCAAGTGGGATAAGGTTCTGAACCACCGGGTCAAAGAACGATATTTCGTCTGCAATGCCGGTGAGCACGAACCCGGCACCTTTAAGGACAGGTACCTGCTGAAAACAATTCCTCATCAACTGATCGAAGGCTGTCTCATTGCCTCTCGAACGGCACAGGCCAAGGCCTCTTTCATTTACGTCAATCACGAATATCACGAAGAGCGTGAAAATCTGAAAAAAGCATTGGCTCAGGCAAAGGAACGTGGCTTAGTCGGCAAGAATATACTCGGCAGCGGCATCGACATTGACCTCCAGGTCTTTGAGGGACACGGAAGCTACGTGGCAGGGGAAGAAACGGCCATGTTGGAGTCCATGCAAGGACGCCCTGCCATGCCGAGGCAAAAACCGCCGTTTTATCCCACCGATTACGGGTTGTACGGCAAACCGACGCTGGTCAACAACGTGGAGACTTTGTGCAATATCCCCCGCATTCTCCACAAGGGCGCGGCGTGGTTTACGCAAGTGGGGACGGAGAAGTGTCCGGGCACGATGATGTTCTCATTGAGCGGCGCCGTGAACCGTCCTGGCGTCTATGAAATGCCGATGGGCGTTACCGTGCGTGAATTGATTGAGCAGTGCGGCGGTGGCGTACCGGGCGGACGAACGATCAAGGCCGTGTTTCCGGGCGGACCGTCGTTCTCCATGCTCACGGCCGATCAACTCGATCTGCCGATGGATTTTGATTCGTTAAAGAAGGCTGGGACGGGATTAGGTTCGGCGGGGGTGATTGTCGTCGACGATGCCACCTGCATGGTCAGACAGACGTTGAAGTTTTCGAACTTTTTCAAGGGCGAGAGCTGCGGGCAATGTCCACCGTGCCGAATGGGCACGATTAATCTGGCCACTCTGATGACCAAAATCGAAGCAGGCGAGGGCACTCAAAAGGATCTGGACAGCTTGTTACAGCTCTGCGGCTTCGTCAAAGGAACGGGATACTGTACGCTGGTGACGGGAGCATCGGTGCTCGTGCAGAGCAGCGTGAAGCTATTCCGTCACGAGTATGAGGAACATATTCGATTGCAACGCTGTCCGTATCCGTCGGTTCCTGTTGAGGCTGTTGCCCACTGAAGGAGGGTGGATGCCGCTGGTTACATTTCTGCACCCAAAAGGAAAAAGCGGGACAGTTCCGGTCAACACGACGGTGCTCGATGCGGCAAAAGAGCTGGGCTTTCCCCTCAATCATGATTGCGGGGGCAACGCCTCCTGCACGACGTGCCGGGTGGAGGTCCAAAGCGGTAGTGATCACCTCTCTGAGATCGACTTTGAAGAACAGGATCTCCTGGATCGGGAAGCTCTTAGCGAGCCTTGGCACCGGCTCGGGTGCCAGGCAAAGATCCTCGGTGACGTGGTGGTAAAGGTCCCAGAAACCAAGTGGGCAGCGCCGACGACCCAATCGGAAGCCCAGGGTGTTGATATTCGGTAAAGAGGTGTTACACTAAGCCAACGGGCGGTTTTCGCCTGATGAGAAGGAGGAGCACGATGGTCACGATTACTCCGGTTGCCGAACAGAAGATTCACGAATTGATGAAAGAAGAAAAAGACGTTGTCGGTTTGCGGATTTATGTCCGCGGCGGCGGCTGTCACGGCTATCAATACGGGATGGCATTCGAATCCAAGATGGCCGAGGACGATACGGTCATTGAAAAAGGCGACGTGAAAGTCATCATGGACTCTCAGAGCGCACCGCTCCTTCAGGGAGCCGAGGTCGACTATGTCGACAGCGTGCAGGGATCGGGATTCTCGATCAAGAATCCTCAGGCCAAGACCACCTGCGGATGCGGTAGCTCATTCAGCGCATAAAGCGGCGTGACCTCGGCTCGCCGGGGACTAGTGAAAGATGACAAAGCCAGGGTTGCTCGATTAGTAGCCCTGGCTTTTGTGTTTTCGACGATTGAGCCCCAGCCGGCACCCGATTCAGGACGAACCACATGCCACACGTGAGCCTCACCAGACGCTATCGCTTCTGTGCCGCCCATAGACTACACACTGATTTTTTGACTCCTCAACAGAACTGGGCGGCGTTCGGGAAGTGCAACAATCCCAACGGGCACGG
>JARDZZ010000135.1 GCA_029240595.1 Nitrospira sp.
GGTACCCCCATCGGCCACCTGAATTTCTTCGTACGCTACCGCGGTTGCACTACCAAGCAGCAGCCAACCGAATACGAACAACAGCCCCTTCATCAAGGCCTCCAACAATCAGTGCGAACGGTGCAATTTGGTCATCGTACCAAATGATCCGGGCAAAGAAAAAGGGGGAAACCTTTCGGTCTCCCCCTTTCCCTTCTTCGCCTTCCCTTACCGGGAACGGTGTGACACTACTTTGCGGTGACGGGAATCACCTGTGCCGCCTCTTCCAGTGAGGCGCTCTTCATCCCCGCACCGGCGCCTGCGAGAGGCAGCAACCGTTGGTCGCCTGCCGGCAAGACGCGGAGGTAGCCCCATTGTCCGGACTGAGAGTACGGCAACCGCTGATTGCTGTACACGTAGTCACCCGGTAACCGATAGGGTCCTCCTGCCGAGGACACAAACGCGTCCAGCACTTCCGAGCCGGAGTATTCGACCACGCTGATCTGGTCGGCGCCCCGCATGTATGGCTCGATAGGCCATTCATGTTTTTCAACGCTGAACATGCCGTTCTGCTCATTGTTGGCCCCGATCACATGAATACGCACGGGATCGCCCGCATGTGATTCGATGATCGGCGTGGCAGGATCCTCTGGTTTATCGGCCTTACAAGGCTGGAACACCTTGCCCAAGGAGCACCCCTGCTCTTCGCGATACTTGTAGGGTTCGGACCGGTAGTTGACGCCGGTCAATCCCGCGACGTTTTGCACATAGGGCATGAAACTTGTCCCGATGATGTTGTCCTCGTCCTGGAAGAACAAGGCCACGTCGCGATAGTTTGCCTTCGACTCATTGCCCGGAATGCTGCGGTCGATGATCACATCCGCCGCCCAGGCATTCTTGTTAGACAGATCGGCGCCCGTCTTGGGATCACGATATTTCGACCCCTTTGGACCCACCACCACGGCTCCGAACAAGCCGTTGCGCGGGTTCGTCATGACGTTGCCCCAGTCCCAGACCAGCGAAGTCGTCTCGCCGTTGAACGGATCCGCATAATACGTGTAGGTCCGTTCCCCGCCGGGCGCGATCGTCTGATCGCCGGGGTTGTTGCCGACGTTGGCGCCCATTGACTCCTTCGGGTCGAACACTAACCCGATGGCCGAGAACGACGCCTTGCCCTCTTTCATCTTGTTTTTCAACTTCACTTTCACGCAATCACCGACGTTCACGCGCAGGGTGAGAGGCATCGGATGGGATCCGCCCGAGACCTTCGCAGCATCTTCTTCCAAGGCATAGATCTTGGCGTCAGGATTGCTGATCTGGATTTTCCGCTCGAAGTCCACTTCTATGGCTTCGGGCGCCTTCGGATTAAACGTCATCGCAGGATAATCCATTGCCACGACGTTGAAGTTCTTCACGGGTGCGTCCGACGGACACACCGGCAGCGCCTTCGGTATCTCGCCCTTCGCCGAGAACCCGGCCGGCAGCTTTTTCAGATCGGGCTGTTCTTTATCGTAGACTCGGAGAAGGCCCCAAGCGCCCTCCGAGAATTTCGAGGACCGTCCGTTGAAGTGGATGTAGTCCCCAGCGAGATGGCGCGGACCACCTGCCTCCGGCACGACCAGGTCGTACCGTTCGGCAATACCGATGTGGATCGAATTCTTCCGGTTGGCATCGGGAGCATAGCGCTCTGTCCAGAACGTGTGCCCGGCCAATGTCCAGGTCATCGTCTCGTTCATGAGCGTATGCAGGAGCCGGAAGACCATCGTGTCTCCGGTATACGCTCGCAACAGCGGCGTATACGGGTCCCCGTGAATCTGACTATTGAACGCCTGCGAGACATCCGGATTGGTCGCCAACCGCTGAGCGATTGGGCCGGCTCTAAAATTCAGACCGCTGCCTGTCGTATGCGTTCCGCCGTTCAGGAACGGCATCGGAGTCATATAGATTTTTTCCGGCATCATGAAGGAGACCGTCTTGCCGGCCTCCAGTGCCACCTCCACCGGCTGTCCGGGAGGATTGCCCGCGGTCACGATGTTGACGGTGTGCGGCACGGTGTCGTGCACCTGCACCATCAATTCGCGGAAGCTGTTGTTCACGCCATGGCCTACAGGCTCGTTGGTATGGATGTCGGCGATAGGCCCACTCCGGACGGGCTTGCCGGTTTTCGGATCATGATAGGTCGACCCGACCGGCTCGGCGATGAACGTGCCGAACCCACCGTGCGGCCATGTCGTCGCTCCGAACGCATGATCGTGCCAGAACACCGTCCCGACGTCCGCATCGACCCAGAACCGTTGCCGGACGAATTCCACCGTCACGATGTCGTTCGCGGGGTGATCATTTTTCAATCCCTTCGCCAAGGTGATGGTGTTGCCGTTGATTGCCTTGATCCGAGAGATTTCGTTGCCTTTCACATTGTCGGCGCCAACGAGAATCAAGGTGCCGACATGATACTGCTTCGCATTCTTGACCGAGAGACTATTCGAGCCTTTCTTTGCGGCCGCCGTCAACACCGTGTTCATGGGCGCCGGGAGGCCCTTTTTATTTTTCTTCTCAAGCATCGTGAACGGCCGGACCGACTGCTCATACGAAAAGCCGGTGATCACTCCGTCGGATGCCTGGTTATCGAACTGCAAGAAATGCCAGTGGGTGTTGATCTTCGACGACTGGAAGTTCGTGTAGTCGTCGTCATCCCACTCGCTGGTCAGCGTCCAATCCACGCAATCGTAGATGTTGCCGCGGACGACCAACGGATACTTCAAGTCGTCATTGGCCCGAATGGCGGCTTCTTCTTCATGGAGCACGTAAATCAAGCCGTTCGGATCGACCACAGGCGGTTCCTTGCCCTGCGCCTTGGCGATTTTGATCGGCAGCTTGATGAAATGCACGTTGTAACTCTTTCGTCCCGCATTGACGGGGCAGAGGCTCCAATTGCCCTGTTCGCCAGGCGCAGCCTGTTCGACGCTTTCTTCACCGTTCGCATCGCGCCTGATCATTTCCAACCAGGGCGCCCCAACGTGATTCGGCGAGAACATGACACGCTTGCCGAAGTGCGGCGTCAGGTGGGGCCAAGCCACTTTCCCGGTCAGCGGTTCGAACATGATCGGATGCCGCTTGCCTGGATGGGTGGATTTGTACTTCGGATTGTCGATCGTGCTTTCTTTTTCGCTCATCGCCACATTGCCGTTCCAGGTCCAATCCAGAACCGTGGCGTCATACGAGACAATCTGACCTTTTTCGTCGTCCTTGTGACCGGGCTTGCCCGCCGTGGGCATCTGCATCTCGACCCAATCCTTGATCGTGATGGTGGCCGGATTGCCTTTCCAGTTGCTCTTACCCTTCTCGATGATCTTGAACTGCGTCCCGAACCAATCGACCGTTTGGCCGATTAGTTTATCGGAGGAGATCGGCGTCTTGATACGGCCCTTGCGGTCCGGCAGCTCTCGCAGATCCGGCATCACATCGTTCCGCATATCGCCCTGCTGAATCGTGTTGTACACGCGCCAATAACCCCACATCCCCGCCACATAATGGTGGGCGACGTGACAATGGAAGAGGAAGTCTCCGGCCAGTTGCTGGCACAGACCGGATCCGCACTCCGTCTCAAGATCGAGCGCTTCCGAGGGTCCAATGACTTCCACGTCGACGCGATCCGTCTTGGCCCGAATCACCGGATACTTCACGGGACCGTTCGTGCTCGTGGCCCAGAGATTCATGTCATCGATCGCCCGGGGGCTCCTCGGCCACCGGATGGTGCCGCCGTGGGGATGATGACTATGGAACACCTCCGATCCGCCATGAACCA
Organism: Nitrospira sp.; assembly: GCA_029240595.1. GTDB lineage: Bacteria > Nitrospirota > Nitrospiria > Nitrospirales > Nitrospiraceae > Nitrospira_C. Next base: position 3,785 of record JARDZZ010000135.1, read on the forward strand.
ACCGGAACTTTGCGGGATCGCCCATGTAAGAGCGTGGAATTGTCGGGGACGGATCGCCGAACGTATAGGAGCTATAACCCATCGATTCGTCTTCGAACCCGAAATACTCGTGCTGCACGTGCATGTTATTAATGCCGAATGGCTCGCTGCGATAGTTGATCGAGCGGCCACCGGGACGATAGACATCCGTGAGCGGGTCGCGCTGAGGCAGGAAGTCGCCCTTCTTGTTCAGAGGACGGAAGGCTTCATCGCCGACCTCATGATAGATCAGCACAAACTCACGGAAGTCCGGGCCGGTGCCGTTCTTGATGATCGTTTGCCAGCCGCTCGTGGCCGGCGTGGGATCGCCGGTACCCAGCGGCTCGAGGTAGCTCGATCCACGCGGCTCGACGACGAATGCGCCAAAGAGTCCCATGACCGTCAACTCACGGTCGTTGCTGTAGGTATGGAATTGCCGGACACCCTCTTGGGTGCTCGGATGGATGTACCATTCATACTCGCCGGTCTTGTCTTTCGCGACAATCGTATCAGGATTGGTCGTCGTGGCAGCCGCGCCGGTCGCGCTGACAACCATGGAGGAGCCGTGAATATGAAGGCTGACCTCTTCGCCACCGTCCAACTTGTTGCTGAGCTTGATTTTGACGCAATCGCCCTGGTTACCACGAATCACAAGCGGCTGAATCCACTGCGCCTGGACACCGGGAATCACGGCACCCGGATCGTGACCTTCTTTGTCGCGTGCTTCCTTATTGGTGTTTTCCTCCGCACGAACCTTGTCGATATCCTCATCCAGGACATACATGTAGCCCGGATAAAAATCGAGCCACTGGTTGAGCGTGATCTCGACGTTGACCGCGGAGACGTTGTAGTGCTTCACCGGTGCTGTGGCGGGACACTTACCGCCACCCGTCATGGCGACTGGCTCGACACGCGCATCAGAGACGAGCAGCATATCCTGCCCGCCGGCACCGTATTGATGCATCATGGCCGAGGTGTTGTACATACCGGTGTTGACGCCCTGCATCTGCGGATCCTGGGCCATATGCTCCATGATGCGCTGATGCTGCTGCTCGACCATGGCGGCACGCTCGCCCTTGCCGGACATCGTATCCTCGATGATCGTCTGCCCTTTGAGCTGCTCAGCCCAGGCGGGAAGCTGATGATTCATGGCCGCATGGGATGATGGGTCCTCGGCGGATGCGAAGGGGGCCCAGAGAAGGGCCGCTGCTGCCAACACGCCGAGCGTGCAGGTGGGTCGATAGACCCGTGTGAAATGGAGAAACATGGACTGGCCTCCTTACGAATATATGAGTGGACTGACACAATGCGAGTGTAATTGCCTGGAAGGACCTCCGTATAAAGACCGAAATAAAAACCGAATAAGGACCGATGACTAAAAATGCACCGATATTCCCCGCGTTAAACGCCGTCTGGGCCGCGAGGGAATTGGAAAGATACTTAAGTTCCCTAGGGCTGTCAATCCCTTTGATCGCACTAGGGTTCTCCATTGCCCAGCACCCGCTTGCCACAGCGAACTCCGAGCGCCGCAAGCGCTGATCTGAGGCTTTCGCCCCATGGTGAGAGGTCTTCTTCTTCTCTCGTTCCATGCGTGTTTATGCGATAATCTCTGCCATGCTTCTCAAGCGGTGGCTCGTCGGCAATCCCATTAAGACGGCCCATGCAGCGCACGAACGGCTTTCCAAAAGTCTGGCTCTCGCAATATTTTCATCGAATTCCATTTCCTCCGTCGCCTATGCCACGGAAGAAATTCTCCTGGTCTTAATCCTTGCCGGCACCGCGGCGTTGGCATGGTCCATCCCCGTCAGCCTCGCCATTTTGTTTCTCGTCATTGTCCTGACCATTTCGTATCGCCAGATCATTTACGAATATCCGGAAGGCGGGGGAGCCTATATCGTGGCCCGGTCGAATCTTGGCGAGATGCCGGCGCTGATCGCTGCCGCGGCGCTCATGATCGATTATGTCCTCACGGTGGCTGTGAGCGTAGCGGCCGGAGTCGCAGCGATTACTTCGGCCATTCCGGAGCTGTTTGCGCATCGGGAGGCTCTGGGACTCATCTCGATCGTCTTCATCGTGGTCGTGAATCTCCGGGGCACCCGGGAATCCGGGAAATTCTTCGCAATCCCGACGTATTTCGCGATCGGGGCTTTGGGACTGATGGTGTTGATCGGGACGTTTCGATCTTTCACCGATGGGGTCGCGATGCTCCCTCTTCCCAGTCCGGCGGGAGGTGACCTTGAAACTCTCTCTCTCTTTCTGATCCTCCGCTCTTTTGCTGCCGGGTGCGCAGCCGTCACCGGGATGGAAGTGATCTCCAACGGCGTCAAAGCCTTTCGCTCTCCGGAATCGGAAAATGCCGCGAGGACCATGGTCTGGATGTCGGTCATCCTCGGATCGCTCTTCATGGGCATCAGCTGGATGGCCTACCATTACGGCATCATGGCCAAGGAAGACGAGACGGTAGTCTCACAACTGGCCCGTCTCACCTTCGGCACCGGGGTGACCTACTATACGATTCAGGTGGGCACCATGATGCTGCTGGTGCTCGCAGCCAACAGTGCTTTTGCCGGCTTTCCCCATTTGGCCTCGATTCTGGCGCGGGACGGGTTTATGCCTCATCAGATGGCCACGTTCGGCGATCGCCTGGTGTTTTCGAACGGCATCATCATCCTCGGGTTCTTCGCCTGTCTGCTGCTGGTCGTCTTTCAAGGCGACACCCACGCCCTGATTCCCTTGTATGCCATCGGGGTGTTCGTCTCGTTCACGCTTTCGCAGGCCGGAATGGTGCGCCGTTGGTTGGTGAAGAAGGGACTTCACTGGCGGAAGAAACTTATCGTGAACGGCATAGGCGCCGTCACGACGGGAATCGCTACGGTCATCATCGCCGTCACGAAATTCATGCAAGGCGCATGGATCGTCTTCCTCCTCGTCGCAGCGCTCATCATGATATTCAGAGGTATTCGCCGCCATTACAAAGCGGTCGCGGAGCAGGTCATGCTGACTCGTGACGCACGTCCGCCTCGCCCTCGTCGAAATCTCGTCCTGATCCCCATCGGTGCGGTGAACAAGGCGGTGGTTCGAGCTGTCGATTACGCCCGCAGTCGTGGAGGCGAGGTGCGGGCCGTGCTCATCGACGTGGACAAGGAGGAAACGGCGGTCGTTGAAATCAAATGGGCCCAGTGGGGCTGTGGCGTGCCATTGATTGTGCTGCCTTCACCCTACCGCTCGATCCTGGGCGCACTGCTGGACTACGTCGAAGAAAATCTCGACAAAGATCCCGACTGTTGGATTACCGTG
>JARDZZ010000136.1 GCA_029240595.1 Nitrospira sp.
CGGCCAATGTGAGACCATGGCAGGCTCAGACCGAATCCTTCCTCGAACGTCATTCCCGCCGGCCGGAACAGGTGGTAGTAGGCCAGCGCGAGCACTGGTACATTCGTCAATGGGATGGCTAAAGCTCGCAAAGACGCATTCTCTGGAGGCAGATACAGGAGACACACCGCCATGATGATCGCGCCGATTGCGCCGCCGCGCAGCAAGACAGCCGTGCCAACCCGGCCCGGCCACGGAGGCGGGAGGCCCGGGTCGTGCAACCGGACGATGTTGATTCCTGCGCGGTACTTCTGCCAGATCAGGAAGAGTAAGAGGGTTCCTGCAAGCATGACCAGCAACTCCAGCACGGTCAATCTGCGGGAGTAGCGATACAAGCGATCGCCGCGCAAGGAAAGCTCTTCGTCTATGACGGCTGCCAACTCCGTGTGCCCCGCTCGTTGGGCTAATCTCATCATCAGACGATCGTAAAACCATCCGACAGGCAGCACATCCGCCATGCGGCTTTGCAGCGCCTCGACGGCATGACGATCTGGAGGGCGATCCCCGCCATAGGCCGCTCGAATGATGTCCCCGTAGGCGGGAAGCGGTTCTTCGCGAGTGCTCCACTCGTGTGCTGACAGGAGAGCCGGGGAGAGCTGTCCGCTTTCCGCTTGCAGAATAGCCTGCTGCAAGGGAACGGCCGGATCGTCGGAGCGAGCAGCCAGTTCCTGGTACCACGCCATAGCCTGTGCCCGCTCGGCTTCTCCATCGCCCGACACCCAGCGCATCATCCGTTGCTCCCAGGCAGGAGCCCTGGAGAGCCCCTCCTGAGCATCCATCGTACGGCCGACCATTAAGCTCAGCGCCTGTGCCGGTGCGTCAATCCGATCGATTTTCGAAGTGGTCGAAGCCATGAGGAGGACGGATGTAAAGGCAGCGACGAGAAAAATCCCGGCCAGCCAGCTGATCGAGGAGGAATAATGGTTGGGGAATTGGCCGATAGTCGGCGGTGCCTCGGTTTCCCGCCACCAAGAACGAGCGAGTGGGCGAGTCACAATTGCCAGCGGTTCATTCATCTCGCCTGGACTATAACATGTGTATTTTTGAGCCAGAAACCCCTCAAAAGTAACCGCTGCCTCCTTGTAGAACGGCAAGTAGAACGCCAACTGGCTGAATGAAGCGAGAGTCCGTTATACTGCCCAGCCAAGATGCTCTTCCCATCAAGCGGCCAGATATGACGATTCCGGAATTTACCCCTCCGCGACGCCTCCTTCTCGGCCCGGGCCCGAGCCTAGTGCATCCCCGCGTCTTGCGCGCGCTGTCATCACCGCTGTTGGGGCACCTGGACCCGGTCTTTCTCAGCGTCATGAACGACATTCAGGTCTCGTTGCGCGCAGTGTTCCAAACCGCCAACCGCTTCACAATCGCTATTTCGGGAACCGGCTCTGCCGGGATGGAAGCGTCGATCGTGAACGTGGTCGAGCCCGGGGACTGCGTCGTCGTCGGCATCAACGGCGTCTTTGGAAACAGGATAGCCTCCGTGGTTGAACGATGCGGCGGAAAAGTGATTCGAGTTGAAGCGGCGTGGGGAACCTGCATCGAGCCCGACGCAATCGAACAGGCACTGGTTCGCTCGGGACCAGTCAAGGCGGTCGCGATTGTGCATGCGGAAACGTCAACAGGGGCCTGGCAGCCACTCGAGGACATCGGGGCCCTGTGCCGGCGTCACGAAGCGCTGTTCATTGTCGATGCCGTCACGTCTCTTGGCGGGATTCCCGTCGAGGTGGACCGGGTCGGCATCGATGTGTGCTACAGCGGGTCCCAAAAATGCTTGAGCTGTCCGCCCGGATTATCGCCGTTTACGATGAATGACCGGGCAGTGGGCATCATGAAATCGCGACGGAGTCAGTGCCCTAGTTGGTATCTGGACATGGGATTGATCGACGGCTACTGGTCGGAGGGCCTGAGGGTCTATCACCACACCCCGCCTGTTTCGATGCTCTACGCCCTACGTGAAGCGTTGCGACTCGTCGAGGAAGAAGGCTTACCCGCCCGCTACACGCGTCATCAGATGAACAGCGATGCGCTGGTAGCTGGACTTAAGGAACTCGGATTGGTGCCGCTTCCTGCGGGGGGACGAGCGTTGCCCATGTTGAACTGCATGACGCTCCCTGCCCATATCCCTGAAGCGGATATCCGCGCGAAGTTGCTCTCCTACTATGGAATCGATATCGGAGCGGGTCTCGGTCCATTGAAGGGCAAGGTGTGGCGTATCGGTCTCATGGGGGAATCTTCAACGGAGGCCCATGTCCTCACGCTTTTGAATGCCCTGGAATCGCTCTTCATTGAAGGAGGATGGCTTGCCACACCCGGTGTCGCGCTGCAAGCCGCCTCGCGAATGTATAGCCGTCTTCCTGACCGGAGGTAACGTTCGAATGGACAACAAACCCTTGCTTTGGGTGCTTGGCGGCGGGGCTTTTGCCTTCACGGCCGTCGTCGCCTACTGGATCTTCGCAATCACCTTGGCGAACCACCTGAAGTCGGACCAGGTCTCACCACAGAAGACCGCTGAGTTCGTCCATGCGATCCTGGAGGCCAATCGCAACAACTACACGGACAACGTGGTGGTCAAACTCAGCCGCGACGGAATCGAGGCGCACGAACATTGGAGAGACGAACGTGGAGTCCCGCTTCCGGCTCAGTTCCTCTTGGAATCTGGACGGCTGGTCGCCGTCAAAGACCTTGGCTTTTCCTTCCGTCTGGCCAGCCTGACGCCAATCTACGCCTGGAACGGCGCGAATAGCGATCTCGAACGCGTCGGATTAGCGGCCGTTCAACAGGATCCTTCCCAGCCTCACTACGGGATCGTGCGACGCGGGGAGCTGCGTCTGTTTCAAGCAGTCTATGCCGATCGTGCCGTTTCCCAAGCCTGCGTCGATTGCCACAACCGACATCCCAACAGCCCCCGGCGGGACTTCAAGCTCAACGACGTCATGGGTGGAATCATCATCACATTTCCGATCGGAAGCTGATACCGTGGCCATAGCGATCCACAACGTCAGACTGCTCGATGGGAGCGGTCACGCGATCGAACGGGCTACAGTCATCGTGCAGGAGAAGCGGATTCATGCCGCCGGTCCCAGCCGCACCGTGACCATTCCGCGCGGCGCCTCCCGCATTGATGGCCGCGGGCTCACCCTCCTTCCAGGTTTAATCGATTGCCATGTTCATTTTTCTCTGGGTGCCGAACCTGACGTGGTCAAGGCCATCGAACTGGAAACGCCGTCTGAAACATTGCTCAAGGCCGCTCAGTTGGCCAGGCAAACGCTTGAGGGCGGGGTGACCACCGTTCGCGATGTCGGCTCGCGTGATCACTCGATTTTTACGCTCAAACGGGCGATCGACAAAGGCTTGACTGAGGGGCCTCGCATCATAGGCGCCGGGCTCGCGATCTGCATGATCGGCGGCCATGCACGGTTTATCGGCCAGGAAGTGGAAGGCGTCGAACAAGTCCGGAAAGTGGTGCGCGAGCAAATCGATGCCGGGGCCCAGGTCATCAAAGTGATCGCCTCAGGCGGCGTCCTCACTCCCGGCACGTCCCCTGATCAAGCGCAAATGACGATGGAAGAACTGCGGACCGCCGTGGACGAAGCGACCCGTGCGGGACGAAAGGTCGCGGCGCATGCGCATGGAGCAGCGGGGATGAAGAATGCGATCCGTGCCGGTGTGCATTCGATCGAGCATGCCACGTTGATGGACCAGGAAGCCGCCGCGCTCATGCTGGAGCATGGCGTGTATATGGTCCCGACGCTTTCCGCGCTCGCCACGACGGCCGCCTGCCGCCGAGGTTGCGGCATCCCTGATAGTGCCCTGGAGAAGGCCAAAGCCATGACGAAGCGTCACGAAACCAGCTTCCGCCAAGCGCACGCGCGTGGACTGCTGATCGCCATGGGCACCGATGCCGGAACACCCTTCAATAGGCACGGAGAGAATGCCCAGGAGCTGGAGCGAATGGTCGCGTTCGGCATGAGTCCGATGGAAGCGATCATCGCCTCAACGTCGGCCGCCGCCCGATTGATCGGCGTGGACGATCAGGTCGGATCGATCGCACGAGGGAAGGAGGCAGATCTCCTCCTCATCGACGGAAATCCGCTGCGGAAAGTGGAACTGCTGCGCGACCGAAGTCGCATTGCCGGAGTGATGAAGGCCGGACGATTCGTGGCCGGCCCGCTCCGGCAGCCTGCGTGAGATGCTGGAATTTCATTTCATTGCACTATCGCCGTTCATAGAACAGTTCCAACGCTGACGCAAAGCCGTGCAGGCGCCCTCTGTTGAATTGCTCGTCGAGCCGACTACGTAACGAACGGATGCCGCCTTCGTCGTTGCGAGCGACCACCCCTTGCGACACCATCATTTGAGTGGCCACTTCCACCAGGCGTGTTTTCCGGCCGTTCATTTCATCAGTCACCAGGTCCGGCATGACTTCCGCCGCGCGCTGGTGGACGAGCGTCTCCTTGAATGAATCGTATCCTTGATCTTTGACCACGTGATCCCGTATGAGCGCCAATTCCGCCTTGATCGTCGTTACATCCTTCACCAGCAGCGCAAAGAGTTCTTTCCGTCCTTCATCGAACAGTTTTCTTTCCATCTCCTCGAGCAGCACGGCGACATCGACCACATCCGGTGCGAATTCATCGCCCCAGTTCAGCCGATCGTAGTTGCGCCGCGCCTCCGCATCACCGATGACCTCGTAGGCGGCATTGATTTCGCGAATCTTCTCCTCCGCCTGCTTGCTGTGCGGATTGCGGTCAGGATGATGCTCGAAGACCAGTTTCCGGTAGGCCTTCTTGATGACGTCTTCCGACGCCTCCCGGGACACGCCCAGAATCCGATAGAAATCCACGCGCGGCATGGGCGCGACTATAACAGGATGTCGAAAAGAGCTTCCAGCTTCACCTTGACTCCACAAGGGAAGATCCTTAGCCTTGCGCAGCCCATGTCCCCTTCGTGGATTCATCCGAGGACACTCAGCCCACAACGATCGCTGCAGTCCCTCCCCAGAGGCAATTGGTGAGCAGGCAGTCCTGGTGGCGGGGTGTGCGTCGAGATCAATGGCTCGTGTTGTTTGTCGCATGGCTCGGCTGGGTCTTCGATGCCATGGATGCCACGATCTATGCAATCGTTCTGCATCCGGCCCTGCATGAATTGTTGCACACCTCGAGCGGCCGACCGACCGCCGAACACATCGGCTGGTACGGTGGGATTATCTTTTCCATTTTTTTGATCGGCTGGGCAATCGGCGGGATCACGTTTGGAGTCCTGGCGGACCGCTTTGGACGCACCAAGATCCTCATAGCGACAATCCTCATGTATGCTGTATTCACCGGCGCGGCCGCCCTGTCACAGGAGTGGTGGCATCTAGCGCTCTACCGCTTTCTCACGGCACTGGGAATCGGCGGAGAGTGGGCGGCGGGAGCGGCCCTTGTCGCGGAATCGTGGCCGGAAGACAAACGGGCCAAGGCGGCAGGAATTTTACAGTCCGCCTGGGCTGTGGGATTTTTTCTGGCGGCCCTCTGCAATCTTGTCCTGAAAGATGCGTACGGATGGCGGGGTCTTTTCCTCATCGGCATCTTGCCGGCCTTCGTCGCCTTACTGATCCGGTGGTGGGTCAAGGAGCCACCACGCTGGACGCACGCCCATGCACAGCGAATCGTCCCTTTGTCGGCCATTTTTAAAGGGGATCTGAAACGAGCGACGCTCGTGGGTTCTGCCCTGGCTTTCGTCGCGGTGTTCGGTCTTTGGGGATCGACGAACTGGGCCCCGACGCTCGTGCGGGAGCTGCCGGAATTTCAGGGAGCAGACTCCGCGGCACTCACACGATCGGTCAGCTATGCCATTATGGCCCTGAATACCGGGGCAATCTTCGGATATCTTGCCTTCGGCCCATTAGCTGACCGATTCGGACGCCGAGCGGTCTTTGCGTTCATGTGTATCGGCAGCTTTATCATGTTGCCCACGACGTATCTTCTGCCGTCTCATTACAGCGGCGTCTTGCTGCTTTTACCGGTTCTCGGTTTCTTCAACAACGGGATTTTTAGCGGATTCCCGATCTACCTGCCGGAGCTGTATCCGACGCGGCTCCGCGCCACCGGAGCCGGCTTTTGCTTCAACGCGGGCCGGATCCTTGCCTCAGCCTCCCCCTTCATGACCGGCTGGCTGGTCACGACGCTTGGTACCTTCGGTCGCGCAGCGAGTACGGTGGCCTTGATTTATCTGGCCGGCTTGGTCGTCCTGTGGTTTGCGCCAGAAACCAAAGGCAAACCGCTGCCAGACTAATTGTGCCGAACCCTTGACTTCCGCCTGGCCCGATTTATTTGAGTACTATGGATGATCATCAGCCCCCTCGTACGCTTTCCTACGATGAGAAGCACGCAGCCGAAGCGGCCTTCAGCGGCCGTCCGTTCAACCCACGTTGGTCTGCCCGAGCCAGGCTCGTCTATGACGGGATTCTCAATTCCCTGCCGGCCTCCGCAAGGTTGGAAGAGCCGTCAGCGACCGACTTCGTCACAGAATCGGCGTCCACCGAGCAACCAGAAGACCGGCCTGCTGATCGGGGCGATGCTTTGCCTGCGTCCATACCTTTCCAGAAGGCGATCGACTCAGGGGCGTTAATTGATGTCACGCCGACCGCGAAACAGGTTGGTTTGTCTTTCTCGGTAACCGTCACCAAGCCGCTTTGGGACGCCGGTATTGCACCGGTCCAGACCCTCACCTCGGAGGAGCAGGCCGCCCGATTGCGCGACGTGTTGATGGCCTTCAGGCTTCGCCTGGCGGCCCAACCTGCCCTGTCACCGGTGATCGACTTCCCGGCATTGTTGAATTTTCCGCCCAACACGATACCGCAGCCGTTTCCACTCCTCGCTCTCGTACAACCGGACGAGCAGAATCAAGCCATGATCACGTTGTTGCTGCCAAGTGAAATGGCGACGACGATCATTCCAATGAACTGACCGGACGTCTCCTTCGACCGAACCACCACAGCAATGACGCCACGACAGCGCAGGGGATCCATACCCAGACGCAGCCATGGGAAAGCATGGCGACAACACAGTAGGTCCAGACTCGGACGACGGTCATGCCAGTCCAGCAACTAATCCAACGCGCGAACAGCCCACTCGCCAGGACAGCAAACACGATGGAGTGGGTGAATCCTCGATGACCCCAAAACGATCCGTAGGGCACGCCAAGCCAATACCCTGCGGCATCGAGATCGGGCAACAGGGCAGAAGCCACGCCCACCACCCACAGTTTCCAAGGGAAGTGACAGGCGGCGGCAAGAGTCGCACCAACCAGTGCGTGCGTAAGGGGAGAGGCCATGGCGATCCTAATCCATTCCGACCCCTTGCAACCTCGCATTGCGGGTTGTAGTGTGATGCATCGCCGGACCACGAACACACAAGGGAGCGAGCATGCTTTCAGCGCGGATCCGTCGGACGTCTCGCGCCGCCTTTTTGCTGCCCCTCATCCTTTTCTTCGCCTGCTCAACTTTTGTCTACGAGCCGGCCCCGGTGGTGCCAACCACATTGCCCCTTCCCTATTCCGCCACCTTCCGCCTGGCGGAACTCGAAGCCTATAACGTGGAACCGGGCGCCACGATGGTCGCTGATCCTCGCATCGAAAACAAGGTCAGAGGCGTTCGTCAACCACTGAGCAAGGCAAAAAAGGAATGGGAACGGTCGATCGCGGATTATGTAGCGGCGAGAAAAACGTTTACCTACTTGTCAGCCGATAGCCAGACCGATCTCGATCTGTCCATGCGGCTGAACATTTATGTCGACCCAAGTGTCAATTCCGAATTCGCTCGCGTCTACGTGGCCCGCATCGACGCGACGTTGGCGGAAGGAGCCAGCAAACGTCCTCTCTCGAAATATCTGGGTTTCGGGAAAGCCGCAGGAGAGGACGACGACCGCGGTCCGGTCAATCTTGCCGTCCAAGCCGCGCTCAATGACCTGTTCGGGAAGATCGAGAACGATGTCCGCTTGCGCCGACCTGGCTTGCTCTAAGCGTCGCGGCAACCAGGCGCCGTGCCAGCACCCTCTCTTCGACCGCCGTTTTGATCGTGCCGTCCATTCGTTCGGTTAGCAGCCGATCCAGAATTCTCTTGAATTCAGGGCCAGGCCGGAGTCCGAACTGTATGAGATCATCGCCGTTCACTGTGGTCGGCACCTGCCGATCCCTTGCAAGAAATCGCACAAATCGTCTGCCGGCTCTCCCCACCCTCGCTCGGTCATGACTGAGCAACGTCTTGGACATCGCCAAGACCATCGCTTCATTCGGCATGTCCTTCAGCAGTCGGTACACCTGAGATGGCCGAAGGGAGTTCACGCTGGAAATCGTGTCACTCGCGTTGCTTGTGTTGGTTCCCGCCCATTCGAGGGTTCGTGCCTGAAGGGTAGATAATTGCAACCGTCCAGCGATTCTCGTAATTATCGCTGGACTGGCACTCTCCAATAGTGCCATGAACCACACCAGCGACCGATCAATCGGATTTCTCGGGCATTGTCGTTCCCACCAGCCAATCCCTTGGGGAAGCACGGTCATAAGAAGCCGCGCCTGCCTGCTATATGTCAGACGCGGGTGCAGAAATCGCAACAGCTGCAGCCGGGCCAATGCGGCGAGCGCTCGTTCGGGATGGCGTTCCCTCATGAGCATGAAGATCTCGTTGGCCAGGCGGGGACCAGAAAGCTGAGCGACGATGTTGGTCTCTGCAGCCTGTCTCAAGAGACGGTGAGTCGCG
>JARDZZ010000137.1 GCA_029240595.1 Nitrospira sp.
GCCGAATCCTATATTCCGTTTGAGCGGAAGTGATTATTCCTGCCTTATCGTTCAAGGAGGTCTCTATGCAAATCTGGCGATCCTCAGTCTACCTCATGGGGCTGGTCGGCCTGTGCTTGCTCTCAGCTCCGGAGTCCCGGGCCGAAGAGCCGAGCTTAAGCGACAAGGGGGCCATTGTGGAGGGGGCCGGCTTCACACTCTACGATATGGAGTCCATCAAGGGTTCAGATGCAGATCGGGTTGAACGCGATCCCATCTGTGATCGTTCAAAACGTCCGAAGATTCACAAAGTGGAACCGGACGAAGCCAAACCAGGCCAAAAGGTGACGATCAAGGGCGAAAACTTCGGGACCAAAGAATGCTTCCACGGCGTTGCATTCAGTGCCGCTGGACCAGCCAAGATCGAGTACAAGTTCGTCAACGAGTCGACCATCGAAGCCACGGTGCCTGACGTGAAAGCGGGCATGTCGTTCATCGACGTGGTCGCCGGTGGTGGTAACGCCCGGTCCAAGGGCTTTCTGGTACAAGCCAAGTAGAATTTGTTCACATCGAGGGGGCGCGGGTTGCGCTCCCTTGCAAGTCCGCCCCCTGCGCGTTTTTCCACCCCTCCGTGCCGATGAGCCACCCCTTGCTCCCTCGACATTCTTTTCGATCTTATGCTAGCTTACGCCTCCTTTGCGCCGGTCCGGTCGAATGGAGCAGCGCATGGGAACATCGGAGCCCGAACCCGAGATGTTCAAGAAAATCCTCGTGGCCAATCGCGGCGAGATCGCGATGCGGATCATTCGCGCCTGCCGTGAACTCAATATCGCCACTGCCGCCATCTATTCGGAAGCCGATTCGACCGGGATTTACGTCAAGAAAGCCGACGAAGCCTACGTCGTAGGTCCCGGACCAGTGAAAGGCTTCCTGGACGGACGACTCATCGTCGATCTTGCACGGCGTATCGGTGCCGATGCCATTCACCCCGGCTACGGTTTTCTGTCAGAAAACGCGGAGTTTGCAGAACGGTGTGCTGCGGCTGGCATTACGTTCATCGGCCCCTCGCCGCGGGCGATCACGCTGATGGGTAGCAAGGTCAGGGCTCGTGAGTTGGCCCAATCGGTTGGCGTTCCCGTTGTTCCCGGGACAGAAGGAGGTGTGAGCGAGGCATCGGCCGCGCTCGCATTTGCCCGGCAAGTCGGCTATCCGGTCATCATTAAAGCGAGTGCCGGCGGCGGCGGTCGGGGACTCAGGGTCGTGCGGTCGGATGCAGAACTGCGAGAAAACATGGAGGTCGCCGCACGCGAAGCGCAGGCTGCCTTCGGCGACGGCAGTATCTTTCTCGAGAAATACATCGAACGGCCCCATCACATTGAGTTTCAAATCCTCGCCGATCGGCATGGACATGTCATTCATCTTGGCGAACGGGATTGTTCCATCCAACGGCGACACCAGAAGCTGATTGAAATCGCCCCGTCGTTGATTCTGACGCCTGTACTGCGCCGTGAAATGGGTGAGGCCGCGATCACGATCGCCCGAGCCGTCAACTATGATAACGCCGGGACCGTCGAATTCCTGCTCGATCAGGACGGTCGCTTCTACTTCATCGAAATGAATCCCCGCCTCCAGGTCGAGCATACGGTGACCGAACAGATCACCGCGATCGACATCGTGCGCAACCAGATTGCCATTGCAGCCGGCAAGCCGCTCGACATTCGGCAGGAAGAGGTGACGCTGCAGGGCCACGCCATTCAGTGCCGGATCAACGCCGAGGATCCCAAGAACAACTTTATGCCCTGCACCGGCACGGTGACCGCCTACCTATCGCCTGGGGTAATCGGCGTCCGGATCGATGGCGCTGTCTACAAAGACTATACAGTACCGCCGTACTACGATGCGTTGCTGGCCAAGCTGACCGTCCGCGGTCGAACCTGGGAAGAAACGGTCAGCCGCATGCGGCGATCGCTTGAAGAATACGTCTTGCGCGGTGTGAAGACGACCATCCCGTTCATGAAAGCCATCATGCAGGACCAGGATTTTCTCGCCGGGCGTTTCGACACCTCTTACCTGGAGACGCATCCCGACCTCTTCATGTACGACGAATTCGAGCAGCCGGAAGATCTGGTGGTGGCAATTTCAGCCGCAATTGCGGCTTATGAAGGATTGTAAGACCGGACGGCGCTCATTCTTCTGAGACGACACCATGGCACCGAAGGGACCTTCTAGGAAAAAGCCGGCGGCAAAGAAGCGTCCGCTTGGCTCGTGGGCCACGAAATCCTCCGTCCGGCCGAAGGCTCGTCCGCAGGAACTTGCGATTCAACCGGCTGCGGGTAAACCCATCCTCATCACCGACGTCGCCCTTCGCGATGGGCATCAATCGCTCCTGGCTACCCGCATGAGGACGGAGGATATGCTCCCGATCGCCCAAAAACTGGATGCGGTCGGCTTTTGGTCGTTGGAGGTCTGGGGCGGCGCGACGTTCGACACCTGCCTCCGGTTTCTCAAAGAAGATCCCTGGGAACGGCTGCGCGCACTTCGTGCAGCCATGCCCAATACGAAGCTCCAGATGCTCCTGCGAGGACAAAACCTCGTGGGCTATCGCCACTATGCCGATGACGTGCTCGAGCGGTTCGTCGAACGCTCGGCGACCAACGGGATTGACGTCTTTCGCATCTTTGACGCGCTGAACGACGTGCGCAATGTGGACCGGGCGGTCCGTGAAGTGAAGGCGTGCGGCAAGCATGCCGAGGCGGCGCTCAGTTATACGGTGAGCCCCGTCCACAACATCGATCGCTACGTCGATCTCGCCAGGCAATTGGAAGATCTCGGCACCGACACGCTCTGCATCAAAGACATGGCAGGCCTCCTGGCCCCGCTCGACGCCTATCAGCTGGTTCGCCGCCTGAAAGCCGCCGTCAAAGTTCCCATTCACCTGCACTCTCATTACACCTCCGGCATGGCGTCGATGTCTGCCTTGATGGCGATCCTCGGCGGACTCGACATGCTTGATACGGCCATGTCGCCGCTGGCCGGCGGAACCTCGCACCCGGCGACGGAATCCATGGTCGCATCGCTGCAAGGCACCCCGTATGATACGGGCCTGGCACTCGAATCGTTCCTGCCCATTACCGAGCACTTCCGGACCGTCCGTCGCCGGTACCGCCAATTTGAAAGCGACTTTACTGGAGTCGATGCGGAGATCCTGACCTCGCAGATCCCTGGCGGCATGCTGTCCAATCTCGCGGCGCAGTTGACCGAACAGAACGCGTTGGACCGCATGAAAGAAGTGCTCGACGAAGTCCCGCGGGTGCGCGAGGACATGGGCTATCCGCCGCTGGTCACGCCGACGAGCCAAATCGTCGGCACCCAGGCCACCCTCAACGTCCTGACGGGGGAGCGCTACAAAGTCATCACGACCGAGACCAAGAACTATTTTCTCGGGCTTTACGGGCGTGCGCCGGGGCAGGTTGATCGGAACATCATGGCCCGTGCGGTTGGAAATGAAGAGCCGATCAAAACGAGACCGGCCGACCGCCTGGACCCCGAGTTGGAAGCGGTCAGGAAAGATCTACCTGCTTCCGCCCAAAGCCTGGAAGATCAACTCTCCTTCGTGCTCTTTCCTGCCATTGCGCGTGACTTTTTCGAGGCGCGGGAAAAGGGAGATCTGGTGCCGGAACCCCTCGAAGCCGCGGCTCCAAAAGGACCGGCCGTGGCCGGGGAACTCCACTTGGCGCCTGTTGAATTCAACCTGACCGTGCATGGAGAAACCTACCATGTGAAGGTGTCGGGATCCGGGCGCAAGACCGATGGACGCAAACCTTACTACATCCGCGTCAACGACAAACTCGAAGAGGTGTCGCTCGAAGCCATCCAAGAGGTCCTGGCAGGCGTTCCCGAGGCGCAGGATACCGGCAAAGATGCCAAACCCAAACGCCCGAAGCCGTCCAGACCTGGCGACGTCGCCCCTCCCATGCCCGGGCGCGTCGTCAAAGTCCTCGTAGAAAAAGATCAACGTGTCGAAGCCGGCGATCCACTGCTGATCATCGAGGCCATGAAGATGGAAAGCCGTGTGCCGGCGCCGCTCGACGGCAAAGTCGTCGCCATTCTCGTCAGTGAAGGCGAGAATGTGAAGACCGATGAAACCGTCATTCAACTTGAGTAGCGCACAGCGGCGATTACGTGGCCGGCAGAATGCTGAAGAGGGTACGTCTCGCCTTTGAGCTCGCTGTGGTCATGGTGATGCCGGCTTGTTCGTCTCCGCTTCCGATTCCTCCCTATTTCGAAGCCTTCGAGCGTCTCCCCATCCATACCGTTCAGGTCAAAGGCGAGACGATGGCGTATCTCGATTCGGGTCAGGGCAAGGCGGTGATCCTGATCCATGGGTTCGGCGGATCCATGTGGCAATGGGAACATCAGCAGATTCCTCTCTCGTCGAAATTCCGGCTCATTACCCCGGACCTGGTCGGGTCAGGCCTCTCTGCAAAACCTGAGATTGACTACCGTCCCGAGCAAACTTTGGAGTATTTCGTTGGCTTCATGGATGCGCTCAAGATCGAGCAGGCAACGCTAGTCGGCAACTCAATGGGCGCCGGCCTCGCCATCGGCATGGCGCTGGCGTATCCGAAGCGCGTGTCCGACCTGATACTGATCGATGGCCTGCCAGCGAATGTGCGGGAGAAGCTCACGAGCCCGTCGATCAAACGGGCGCTCGACAGCAGCGCCCCGACCTGGCTGGTCTCACTGGGCAATTGGCTGTTTGGCGGCGTGGTGATTGAATCAGTGTTGAAGGAGATCGTGCACGACCCCTCACTGCTCACTCCTGCAGTCATTGAGCGGTCCAACCGCAACCGCCAGCGGCCCGGCCTCATGCGACCTCTCATGACGGTCCGGGACACGCTTCCGCTGTGGGAAAACGGTTTCGCCAAACGGATCCCTGACATCGGCCACCGAACACTCATTATCTGGGGTGAAGAGGATCGTGTATTTCCCCTCTCGGCCGGAGAAGAATTACAACAACGCATCAACGGAGCTGTGCTGGCTCGCATTCCACACGCTGGGCACATTCCTCAGTGGGAACGTCCTGATGTGGTGAATCGAGCTATGATAGAATTTCTGCGATAAACGGTGGGAGAGTACTCGATCACGACAACGGAGGCTTTTCATGACAACGACTGGCATGCGCCTTTGGCTTCTATTTCCCTGTGTCAGCGCGCTGATGCTGACCGGCTGCAGCGGCGGACACGACTTCACGTATAAGAACATCACGGTTGCCGACGGTAGTGCGAAAGCCGGCGACGGGCATAGCGTGCTGTTCAAAGGCAGTCCGCTCTCCCTCTCGGGAAACGGCATCAAAGTCGGAGACCAGCTACGGAGCGTGAAACTCGCCCAACCTGACCTGTCGCTCGTCAACGTGGCCGATACCGGTGGCAAGGGAAAGGTCCGCATCATCAGTGTCGTGCCGTCGCTCGACACCAAGGTGTGTGAGCAGCAAACGCATTATCTGAGCGAAAAGAACAAGGGTCTGGACAAGATGGTCGAACTGATCACAGTCAGCATTGATACGCCCTTTGCCCAGAAGCGGTTTGCAGAAGAGGCCAAGATCGCCAATGTCACGTTTCTTTCGGATTATCGTAACGGCGACTTCGGGAAGGCCTACGGCCTCTTCTTGAAAGATCCTCATGTGCTGGCTCGTGCCGTCATGGTCGTCGACGCACAGAATACCGTCCGCCATTTGCAGATCACTCCGGAACTCGCTCAATTGCCCGACATGGATGAAGCCTTTCAAGTCGCGCGAAAGCTGATTACCGCGAGCTGAGGCGGAGACAGTCTGGCGGTCAAGGCCGGTTTAGCGGCTCGCGCTCAAGTCCGTCAGTGCCTCAACCTTTCGAGGGTCTGGATGGCTCATTACGACCTTCTCGTCATCGGCACCGGACCTGCCGGCCAGAAATCCGCCGTGCAAGCCGCCAAACTCGGCAAGAAAGTCGGCGTGATCGAGCGCCATGAAGTCGTTGGGGGCGTGTGCATCAATACCGGCACCATACCCAGTAAATCGTTGCGTGAAGCCGTGCTCTACCTTTCCGGTTTTCGCCAACGGAATCTGTACGGCGCCGGCTACCGCGTCAAAGCAACGATCACGATCGAAGACCTCGCTTTCCGCACCAACCACGTCATCACCCACGAAATCGCCATCGTCCGGGATCAGATGGCCCGCAATCGTGTCGATATGATCCACGGCACGGCCACCTTTGTCGATCCGCACCGATTGCGGATTCGGCAGACAGCCGGCACGGTCGAACACACGGCAGATTTTATCGTCATTGCCGTGGGCACCGAACCGGCCAGACCCGCGGAGGTGCCCTTTGACGACGAGTCCGTGATCGATACGGACGGCCTGCTGAGGCTCAAACGAATCCCGGACTCCATCGTCATCGTGGGCGGCGGGGTCATCGGCACTGAGTACGCGTCGATTCTCGCCGCCATGGGCGTCCCGGTCACGCTCATCGACAAACGGCCGCGCCTGCTCGAGTTCGTCGACGGGGAGATCATCACGGCCCTTCAAGAGCAGATGAAAGAGATCGGTGTCACGCTGTACCACGAGGAGGAAGTGCTTGGCATCACGAAATCGCCCGATCACCACATCGGCGTGCGCTTGAAGCACAGCAAACCGATTCAAGCCACCACGCTCATGTATGCAGTCGGCCGAGAAGGCGCGACCAAAGAGCTCAATCTGGAGGCGGTGGGGCTGAAACCTGATGAGCGAGGCCGTCTGTTCGTCAACGCACATTTCCAAACCGCCATCCCCCATATCTATGCGGCCGGTGACGTCATCGGCTTCCCAGCCCTCGCGTCAACGTCTATGCAGCAGGGCCGACATGCGTCGTGCCATGCCTTTGGTTTTCCGGACCGAATGGACACGGACCTCTTGCCCTTCGGGATCTATGCGATTCCGGAAATCTCGATGGT
>JARDZZ010000028.1 GCA_029240595.1 Nitrospira sp.
ACCAGGACAGGAGTTTCCAACGCTCGGCCGGCGATAGTCCCGCAAAACGTCCGATCGTGAGGAGTTGCTTCAGCGGCGTGGGGAAAAAGGTCTTGGGATAGCGGGCCACCCGGCCATCGGACAGAACGAACTCTAAGGTGGATTCGGTAAACAGAGGGTCGGTTCGGTGGATGCCCAATGACTGCAATAGCGCCCAGGTAGCGTGATGACAGCCGAGGATGGCAGTGGGCTGACTCCCTGCCTGCCCGAATCGTTCAGCCAGTATCGATGATGAAGTGAGGAGGGTGACGCGGCACCCCTGTGCCGTCAGCCGATAGGCGGCCGTCATGCCGGCTGGTCCACCGCCGATGATGATGACAGATGGGCGGCCGTGCGGCGTCACGAGAGTTTCGAGCGGAGCCACACACCGGACGCGAGCGCGAGCCGATTGGACGTAGACAAGCGTACCCGAGGCCCGAAGACGGTGTGGTCTGCTTGTTCAATACGATCGAGGATGCGGGAGTATACGGCCCTCATGATTTCGGCCACTGTCAGTGCACGACGGTCCTTTTTGGGCAGGCAAGACAGTGCCTCCTGCGCCTTCGTGTAGTAATTCCTTGCTCGCGTGGCTTCGAACCGGATGAGATCGTGCAGGGCGGGACCTTCAATGTGCTTAAGCAGATCGGTTTCGCTGTAGCCGAATTTTTCCAGATCCTCCTGGGGAAGGTAGATTCGTCCCTGGTCCGCGTCTGCCGACAAGTCTCGGAGAATATTGGTGAGCTGAAAGGCCATGCCGAGGTCAACGGCATAATCCTGGGCATGCGGAGAGGTTGGACCGAAGATGTGCAGGCATATCAAACCGACGATCGAGGCGACTCGGTAACAATACAGCGACAGTTCCTCGAAGGTCCGGTAGCGCGTTCTAGAGAGATCCATTTCGACGCCTTTGATGAGTTCGTCGAAGTAGGCTTTGGGAATGGAAAGTTGTTTGACGTGATGCGCCAGACTAATCATGAGCGGCCACGTCGGTCGTCCGCTATAGACGAGCTCGAGCTCGCTTCTCCAGCGACGAAGTTCTTCCTTGGGATTGCTGCCGGCTGGCGGTTCATCGACGGCGCTGTCCACCGCTTTGCAAAAGGCGTACACCGTATACATGGCGTTCCGCCGAGCTTTTGGGAGAAAGAGAAAAGAGTAATAGAAGTTGCTTCCACTCTTCTTCGTGAGATCGGTGCAAAACGCCTG
This sequence comes from Nitrospira sp., assembly GCA_029240595.1. GTDB lineage: Bacteria > Nitrospirota > Nitrospiria > Nitrospirales > Nitrospiraceae > Nitrospira_C. Next base: position 1,222 of record JARDZZ010000028.1, read on the forward strand.
TGCTTCGGCTGTTGTCATCGTCATCGCGATGACCCTAGGAGAGCGAGCGATCCGCTCACGTCACGTACCATGGGGGAATTGCAGCCGGCGGCTACGGCTCCCGAAATAATGTCGCCGAGTAACTCGACGCCGTCGACGAGGCGAGGACCGGGTCGGCTGAAATACGAGCTCGCATCCACAATGTAGGTTTTTGGCCATAGGCTCAATTGTTGCGACCAGTCATGATCAGTCCGGCACAGCTGGCGGAGCTCCGCGACCGTGCGCTCGATCGAGAATCCGCAAGGCATGAGCACGACAACCTGCGGAGCGGCGGCGTGAACTTCTTGCCAGGAAACCTGGCGGGAGGGCTGACCAGCACAGCCTAGGACGTCCTGGCCTCCGGCAATCTCCACCATCTCCGGTACCCAATGACCGCCGACATACAAGGGGCTCAGCCACTCGAGACACAGGACTCGCGGCCGGGGCAGGCTGCGGTGCTTGCCTTCAACCGTCCTCAGCCTACCGGACAGGGATTCGGCGAGAACACGTCCTCTGGCCGGTTCACTCACGGCCTCGCCGATCCGTTCGACATCATCGATGACCGCCTTCAGTGACCGCGGATCAAGGGTAAGGACCTGCGGCCGTGATGGAAGCATGGCAATGGTCTGTTCGAGTTGATGCGCAGTCACGGCACAGACATGACAGACGTCTTGCGTCAGGATGACGTCGGGCCGTGCATCGATCAAGGCTTGCCCGTTCACCTCATACAACTTCTGACCCGACGACGCCTGTGCGCGGACCTGACGGTCAATGGCGGCGCTGTCCATGACGGCGGAATCGAAGGTCGGTTGCACGACAACAGGCGCGTGCCGAATCGTTTCCGGATAGTCGCATTCATGGCTAATCCCGACGAGATCATGCGACAAGCCCAGCAACGCCACGACCTCCGTCGCACCAGGGACCAGCGAGCATATTCTCATGTCTGTTCTACCGTCAGGGTTCCTGCCACAGATGCCTACGCAGGTCGGTCAAATTCGTCTCTTGCAAGCTTGGGGTGATGGCATCGGCCTCATGCAAGTCTTGGACGGTGTGCGTATTGGCCACGGCCAGCACCTTCATGCCGGCAGCCTTTGCGCCGCGCACACCGGGGAGCGAATCCTCGATGACGAGGCAAGAGCCGGGAGTCAGGCCCGGTTCTCGCTGTTGCAGCCCCTTCATCGCCAGCATGAACGGCTGGGGATCTGGCTTGCCCCGCAGCACATCTTCTGCGCTGGTGATATGGAAAAATTCTTTTCGGAGTCCTGCGGCCTCAAGAATATATTCAATTTCATGCCGCAAGGCGCCGGACGCAATCGCCAAAGGATAGAGCCGTGCCGCCTCACGTATGAATACCGGAACGCCCGCAAAGATGACCTGATGACGCTTGACGGACTCGAGATAGGCCGAGGCTTTCCGCTTCATGAGTTGCGCGATGGTGCCGGAATCGACGAGGCGGTGATGTGCGGTCAGGGCGGCGACAAAGCACCCATGGTCATCGTACCCGAGATAGTTGGCGTAGTAGTCGGCTTCCGTCAGGTCGATGCCGATTTCCTTCAGAGTTTGGTGCAGCCCGGCAAAGTGCAACGGCTCGGTATTGGCAATGACGCCGTCGAAATCGAAGATGAGTGCCCGGAGTGTCGACATAGGATGGGAGATCGTGCTGGAGGTGTTCGGCGCGAATTATATCACAGGGTAACGAAAGGAAGGCCGAAGAATCGCTCTCGTCCTAGCTCGTGACCTGGTACAGAAAGGAGGCTAGAACTTCAAACGTAAGCGCTTTTCGGCAATCCATCCTCTGACGCCGTCGTCCGTGCGAACGGAGTAGACCCACCCGCTCGGCTGCAGGTCTCCATCAAGGATGCTCAACGTGACACCGGGACGAACAACAGGGCCCGGTTTTGCGCCAGCGGGATCCAATGACAGCGGAATCGTTTCAGCAGGAATGGTCGGGTTGCCGATGGCGGTGACTTTTTGTCCCTCCGCAAACATAGGAGAAGAGACGACGGCGCCAGCGGGTGGCGTCAGAGCCGGTTGGGCTGATGAAGGAGGCGTCGGTTGACCGGGGGAATCGGCGCTTGAAGGAGCGGGTGGGGCGGTTGGTGCAGGCATCCCTTCCGATGTTGCCGGCGGGGTCGCCGGTGCCGTGGCGGTGGGAGCCGGCGGGGCAGGCGCTGGCGGCATGGGTTTTGGACGACTGGCCATGGGAGCAGGCTCTGGCGTGCTGTCCCCGGTAAATGGAGCGAGCCAGTCGGCTACTTGTTCGGGTTCCATTGAGAGGTAGGCGATCCCACCGACCAACAGAAGCAGAAATATCCACAGCATCGGCCTGCCGCCGCCTGACTTCTTTCCCGGCTTCATAGGAGCCATTGGCCTGGTGGCGGTGGTCTGATCCAGTTCTTCCTCCGTAAACTCCAAGTCCGGCTCCGGTTGACGGGCGAACATGAGAGACCATGGGAGCGGATTGCCGACCACTGTCAGGCTCCTTGCGAGCTCTGCCATCACACACCTCCAAGCTGCGACGAACGATGCGGACTCATGCGGAAAATTTGCAGAAATACTTATCACCATCACCCCGGAGAGTCAATTTTACGATCGATTGCTGCCCGGTCTATCAGCAGGGCAGAGAGGGCGAGCAAGAAAGGACTTGGGCTTCTCGGCTACCGCTGCGAAAGACGGTCAAGCCTTTGCACTTGAGCTCATGGGCCAACAGAAACGCCTCGGCGACATCGGACTCAGTTGCCGTAGAGGGAAGGTTGATCGTCTTCGAGACACCGCTATCGCTCGAGCGTTGAAAGGCTGCCTGCATGCGCACGTGCTGTCGAGGGGCCACATCATGAGCCGTCACGAACAGCCGGCGGATGTCTTTGGGAATACGTGTGACATGTTGAATGGACGGGCTTGCGCCGAGATCGGTCTGTATCTGATCGAGGTCGAGGCCATGGGCCCTGATCATCCGCGCAAAGGCGGGGTGCACCATCGTCAGTTCGAGGCCATCCATCGCCCGGCGAAGCACGCGCACGCCGTAGAGCGGTTCGATACCAGCGGAACATCCGGCTATCAAACTGATCGTGCCGGTTGGCGCAATAGTCGTGACAGTCGCGTTGCGCCGTTGCATGTGGCGGCTCTGCAGGCGACTGCTGCGATGCGCCGGAAACCAGCCCCGTTGAGCGCCGAGTCTATGAGAGGCCTCGTGGGCCTGTGTGCGGACGAATGACATCAGCGACGTGGCTTGTTGGATCGCGACCTCGCTGTCATAGGGAATGTTCAAGGCGATGAGGAGGTCGGCGAAACCCATGATCCCGAGCCCGATTTTTCTCGTCCGGAGCGTCGCAATTTCAATCTCCTTCAGCGGGTAATGGTTCCGGTCGATGACATTGTCTAGGAAACGGACGCCGAGGGTAATGGCGGTTGCCAACCTCTCATAGTCGATGACAGGGTCTGGGCGGCCAGGCCGGACGAACTTGGACACGTTGATCGAACCGAGGGTGCAGGATTCATACGCCAGGAGCGGTTGCTCTCCGCAGGGATTCGTGGCTTCGATGTCGCCCAACTGGGGTGTTGGATTGTCGGCATTGATGTGGTCCAAGAAAATGACGCCCGGCTCTCCCGTCGCCCAGGCAGCCTGAACCAGCCGGTCGAACACCATCGTGGCGGGCAATCGCTTGGTCGGTTTTCCGGTCCGCGGATTGATGAGCGGATAGCGTTGACGACGTGCCAGCGCACGCATGAAGTCTGACGTGATGCCCACGGACAAATTGAAGTTGTTCATTGCGGACTGATCTTGCTTCAACCCGATGAATTCCAAAATATCCGGGTGATCGACCCGAAGGATGCCCATGTTCGCGCCGCGACGCGTGCCGCCCTGTTTGATGACGTCTGTGGCCATATTAAAGATGCGCATGAATGACACGGGCCCCGAGGCAGTACCCTGGGTCGAGGAAACCAGGTCGTCTTGCGGTCGAAGGCGGCTGAAGGAGAAACCGGTGCCACCGCCCGATTGGTGGATCAACGCTTGTTGTTTGACCGCCTCCAAAATTGAACTCAAGGAGTCCTCGACCGGCAGAACGAAACAGGCGGCCAATTGTTGCAGCGGTCGCCCGGCATTCATGAGCGTCGGCGAATTGGGAAGAAATTCCAGCCGGGCCATGGATTCGTAAAAGTGGCGCGCCGCATGCACGAGTCTGGTAGGACCGGGATAGAGCTGCTCAGCCTGCGCGATGTCTGTGGCGATGCGCCAGAACAACTCAGGAACGGTCTCAGTGACCGTGCCGTGGTCATTCTTCGTCAAATAACGTCCACGAAGCACGAGCTTCGCTTCTGCTGACAGCCGCGGAACAGGCGATGTCGGCGGCGCGGATGATGGTAGAGCGGGAAAAGAACGCATGCGACATTATAGTCGCCGCGGGCCGGGTTTGACGATATGCGCCGCCCGATGCCGGGGATTGCATCTTCAAGCTGTTGGGACGCAGAATGCACCTCGGTCATCCGCTATGCGATCGCACCGTGAAGAGCTCTGGTTCGAAACCAAGACCCGCCGCGCGTATATCAATATCACGCGGCAAGTCGAATCTGTCGTCAAGAACAGCGGTGTGCAGGAAGGTCTCGTGCTGGTCAACGCCATGCACATTACCGCGAGCGTCTACATCAACGATGACGAGCAAGGCCTGCTTGCAGATTACGACCGCTTTTTGGAGCGTATCGCGCCGCATGATGACGTGTATCAGCACAATGAGACTGGTGAGGACAACGGCGATGCTCACATCAAACGGCAGGTGATGGGGCGGGAAGTCGTCGTCGCCATCACGAACGGCCGGCTGGATTTTGGCCCATGGGAACAAATTTTTTACGGCGAATTCGACGGCCGGCGCCGCAAACGAGTGTTGGTGAAAGTCATCGGAGACTGACATGCCGGCGTGCAATCTGCGGCTCGGTCCGAATGCAGTTGAGCGCTTGCTCCCTGATGGAAAGTTTGGCAACATGGAAGTCAACCCCCTGTTCGTGAGTGCTGGAGCATTGCCATGCAAAGTTGGTCTCGTCCCGATCCCCTGACCAGAGATCTGATCCATCTCATCAACGCGCGCCGGCACGATCACGGCGACACCGATGCGGCCATCGATACGTTGCAGGCCTTTCTCGAGCAAGGCCGTGAGGATGACTTGCTGACGGTGTTGGCTGCGCTGGATGAAGATATGGCCGAATGGCTCTTTGATCTTCTCGCTGAAGCGTCCTGTTCCATCATGCTCGATGGACCAGCGGACGAAAAACTGTCCTATGCGGTCATGGCCGCGCTGGAGCTTCCGCTCCAGGCCAATCTTACCCATCCATTGAAGCTCAAGATCGATCCGGTCGCGACGGCTGAAGTGCTGCATCGACATTTGCGGCTGTCCTCAGGAACGGTCGTTCGCGTCGAACCGCGCTTGTTGACCGATGCCACCCTTGAAGCCTTGAGTCTGCAAACCCTGAATGAGCATCTCAGCACGGTGGCGGAGTCGCAACGGGGGCGTTCAATTGCGGCACGGCTCTATCCGCCCGTCGAAAACACCGCCTTTCTCTTCTTTGAGTTGATCGGTGTGCCGGATGCCGGCCTCCCTGACTCCCTCGAAGACCCTCATCGTCGGGCGCTCCTGGAGGGATTGGTGGAGCAATGTCCTGAACTGGCGCTCGCTCCGGATACTATTGAGGCGCCGGTGTATGCAGCCTATGCCATGTTCGATGCGCAAAATGCCGTCCGGCTTCATCACCTCGCCGACGAAACCGCGGCCGTCTGGCGCGACCTTGATCCGCTTGTCCGTGCGAGAACGATCGTTCACTTACATACACAGTGCGGGAACGGCGTCTATATGCCGGTGTGGACGGATTTGTTCGACCCGGAGCTGCCTGAAGAGCATGGCCCTGTCTGGACCTCGCCGGATGTCTGGGTATTCACCGCCGACCTGCCAATCGAGTGGCCAGGTGAAATGCTCACCAATCGTCTGCTGGCAGAGGGTTGCACCAGGTTCGAAAACCATATCGTCGAGGCTCCCGAGAACTAGGAGGCCGGCTCCGGCGACCGGTGCGGTGACAGCCAGCGAGCGGAAAGGTGGCTGCTGCCAAATCCCCACATTTCGTCGATTTTTTGTGTGCCTTGCCCTATGCTGAAATCTGTTGGGGAAGAGACACATCATCATGAGCGAGCACACGCTTTCCAACCGGATTCTGGCCGGCGCGCTCACCTTTATCGCGCTGGGGCTGATCTGGGTTGCCATCGTCAGCAGCCTGCCTTCAGAGCAGGAGCTCGCTGCGAAGGAAGCGCCGATCGTACCGCGGGCAGTGTCGAAATCCCTTCCTGAACCCACACTCGATCTGTCGATTCCCGGTGTGCCGGCAACTCAGCCTGCCGGAGTGCCGCTGACGACTGCCGCCGCAGAGAGGCCGTTCGTCTCCAAGCCGCTTGATCCTCGTGTTGCCCAACTATCTCGACTGCGGTGTGAAGCCGAAGTTGAACAGCTCTGCCCCGAATCTCTGGATGGAACCGCTCGCAAACACTGCTTTGAGCAGCGCACGCCGCAACTGTCCGTGTCTTGTCAGCATCAGGTGCGCCAACGCGTGGTCAAATGGAAGGAAGAGCGGAGCCGCTTGATGGCCGCCTGTCAGGTCGATATCAAGCGATTTTGTCCCATGAAACCAGGAGGCGGCGAATTGCTGCAGTGTCTCCAGCAACATGCCCAGGAGCTGGCGGACGGGTGTTATGAGAGGCTTCCGAAAGGGGCGTTGCACCTCAAGTACTAGAATCCGCTATCTGACATTCTGCTGAACGACATAGAACGTCAACGAGACCCCGGCCACCTCGATCACATCGCCATCGTTCAACTGCTGTTGCACGGTCACGGGATGTCCATTCACGAGCAGCGGTTTGTTGCACTGCGACGGGCTGACGGTAAAACCGCCTGCTCGACCGGAAATCAATGCGGCCGTTTTGGGAGCGAACCAGCCGGTCAAGCGGATGGTTGCGCCGTCCTGCGACCCGATCAGATTAGAGGGCTTGGTGAGCGAATATTCTAAACGGTCTGTCTTTCCCGCGGTGACCAGGATTCTTGCCGTGATCGACGGCCCACCTTGCACAGATCTGCTAGGAATGGCCATCGTTTGATCGAACCCCGTAGAGGTCGATGAGGCACACGCAGGGATCGTACCACTGTCCTGAAAAATGATGCGATGTTGACCGATCGTGATGACGTCGGCGTCATGCAGTTGCGCACGCTCAATGGTTTGGCCGTTGACCGCCGTGCCGTTCGTGCTCTTAAGATCTTCCAGGAAGTAGACGGATTGCACTCGGATAATCTTCGCGTGGCGGCTTGACACAGTGTGATCTTCGATCGATAAATCGTTATCCGGCCTTCGACCGATCGTAAAGGAATCCCGTTCAAGCTCGACCAAAGTGGAGCCTTGGCCCTGGAGTTTGACCAGAAGTTTCGCCGAGTTGGTGACGAGGCCCATCGTGCGCTCCGGATGAAGGTCAAGACGCGTTCAACAACCAATGTGGCGCGAGGCGGTGCCACAGTCGACCTGCCGCGCTCTCCTGGACGCTTACCAACAACACGGTGATGTTGTCGTCTCCACCGGCGTCGTTCGCCTGCGAGACCAATCGCTGCACTTTGACGCACAGATCCCCGGGCGCCTCTAAAGTGTTGAGGATGTCGCGGCAGCGGACGCCCCGGGTGAGACCGTCTGAGCACAGCAGCAGGAGGTCACCGTTCGCGATGGGGATCTCGGCGAGATCGATGTCAACGGAGCTCTCGACGCCCAACGCTCGAGTGACAATGTTCCGGCGCGGTGAACGCTCCGCTTCCTCTTCGGTCATGTAGCCTTTTTCCACTTGTTCAGCGACCCACGAATGGTCGCTGGTCAAGGTCTGTATCGCACCGTTGCGGATCAAGTACAGCCGACTGTCTCCGACGTGGGCGACGGACACATGCCGCTCGGTAAGGCGGGCGGCGACGACGGTGGTTCCCATCCCGGCGTACTTCGCTTGTTCCCAAGAAGCTCGATACACCGTCTCGTTGGCGGAGCGGATGGCATCGGCCAGCTGGTTGGTCAAGGGAGATAAATTGCGGTTGACCGTGCCTCGACCGGCGACAGACCCTCTTTGCGCCTCGGCTTTCACGTGGGCGAGGATGGCGTCGATCGCCATGTGGCTTGCCACTTCGCCCGCATTGCCGCCCCCCATCCCGTCACAGACGACATAGAGACCGAGTGCCGGATCAGCTGCATAGCAGTCTTCGTTATGAGACCGCTTGCGTCCGATGTCTGTTTGGGCGAAGTGAAGCCGGGTGATCGCCACAAGCGCTTCTCCTAGGCGGCTAGACTTTGCAGACAGGAGCGGAGATCTTGCGCGAGCTCTCCAGCCCGGCGGTAACGCTGGAGAAGCTCTTTTTGCAAGGCTCGGTTCAACACGTCCTCAAACATTGGAGGCACGTCCTGGCGCAGGGTGTGGAGCTCAGGATGCGGATTGTGCGCGATGGCAAACAGCAGGGCCGACAGGTTGTCCGCGGTGAACGGCGGTTGTCCGGTCAACAACTCGAAAATCACGACCCCGAGTGAAAAGACATCAGAACGTCCATCGACTTTTTTCCCGGCGATCTGTTCAGGCGACATATAAGTGGGCGTGCCCAGGACGACATCGGTCTGGGTCTTGCTGTTCGATGTCATTTTTGCGATGCCGAAGTCCATGACCTTCACGAGCCGCTCCTTGGTGATCATGATGTTCGCGGGTTTGATGTCGCGGTGTACGACGCCCTGTTGGTGCGCATAATCGAGGGCCTCAGCGACGGAGGCGAGCGTCGGGATGAGTTCGGGCAGCGGCATGAGATGCGGTTTGCGGGACCACTCTTTCAGCGACCGACCTTCGACCAGCTCCATCGCGATATAGCCCAGGTCATGTTGCTCACCGGCATCGTAAATGGTGACGATGTTGGGATGAGACAGGCGTCCCGCCGATTCGGCTTCCCGGAAGAAACGTCCCCGGATCTCCTGTAATTTCTCCGAGTCGTCTATCTGATCCAGCCGCATGGTCTTGATGGCGACGAAACGTTGAATCGTGGGGTCTTTCCCGAGATACACGAGGCCCATCGCACCCCGTCCCAATTCCTTGAGAATCTTGTAGCGCCCCAGGCTTGTCGGACGGTGGCCGTTGAGGACGATGGCCGGGGCTTTCTCCGTTGCCTGCTCGGCGATCTCATCGTCGCTGCCTGACAAGATCGACTCCTCCTCTTCTGCCGCTCGCGCGGGTTTTCGCTTGACTGCTGGCGGCGAAAACATGTTCCGTAAGAGATGCAAATGTCGAAGCCACGCAATCGTCAGCCACAGCCCGCACCCGACGACTCCAATCGTATAGCCTTGCACAAACGCCGATACCCCCATCTGATGGATCAACGGCAGGCCGACCGAGCGCAGCGCTTTCGCGCCAAATACCACGACGATCAGCGCGGCTGACGGAAGGACGATGGAGCGAAGAAAGCTCGATCCGCGGCCGTTGTCTGGAAGCTGCTCATACGCAGAGACCGCAAAAGCAACCACCAGCCCGAGTGCGATGCCTTCGGTGACCAACCGCACCGCGTTGGGTCCGGTCACGGCGGTCAAGGGAATGCTGAAGAACTCGACCCAGGCCATACTGCCGAGGAGGGGGCCGAGCAGGAGAGCCGCGAGAATCCCGCTCGCGTGAGGGATAATCCAATGCAAGCTTTTTGACATGGTTTTGATCGGGACGATTGAATGGTCTTCAGTCTAACGGACGGCGGTGAGGAGTCAATGAATACCAGGGAAATTGCGGGGATGGACGCTTGTGAGAGGACGGTTCTGAGACGGCTACCTTAGGCTCTTGCGGCGGCTTGGAGCGGCTCCAATAACGCGGGATCCACGCGGAGATCCCCACGTCCGTATCCAACCTCAATGTCCGGCTTCGTGATTCCGTGAAAGTCGCTGCCGCCGGTCACGAGTAAGCCGAGACGTTGTGTCAATTCCAGGTAACTGGCCGTTTGAGATTTGCTGTGCGTGCTGTAGTGCACCTCGACCCCTCCTAGGCCTGCCTCCTTGAGTGCGGTGATGCAGGAGCGGAGTCCGTCGCCCGTGTCTTTCACCCATGTGGGATGCGCCAACACGGCGACGCCCCTGGCCTCGCGTATCCATCGAATCGCTTCTTCCGGCGTAGGCAGTTCCCGGGCGACGTATGCGGGTTTCCCTTCGGCGAGATAGCGGTCGAAGGCCTCCTTGGCTGACGACACATATTTCTTTCGCATGAGCAGCTGAGCAATATGGGGTCGTCCGACCGATTCGGTCCCGGCCAGCGCCCGCACCTCGTCATATGTCACATCGAGACCGGCTTCACGAAGACGTTCGATGATAAGCGGATTGCGTCGATGTCGGCTGGCTCGAAGGGAAGCCAGCCGACTCATGAATAGGCTGTCGTCACACTCAACATAGTAGCCCAGAATGTGCAGTTCGCTGCGGCCGTCATAGGAGCTGACTTCCACCCCCGGGATCACTTCGATGCCGAGGTGTTGAGCAGCGGCCTTGGCTTCGGAAATACCGCTCGTGATGTCGTGGTCGGTGATCGCCAACGCGGTCACGTTGGCTTTCTTGGCCAATGCCAACACCTCAGACGGCTGCAAGCTTCCGTCCGAATGGGTGGTATGAAGGTGGAGATCGATTCGACTCACGGCAACTCGTGCGCCCGTACGGCTGGTCTCGGTTTTTGGGCAATCAGTTGAGCGGTGAAGACGGAGCCCAATCCGTGGCCTCCCTCATGTTCGCCTTCGTCGTAGGAGAGTACGCGGAGGGAGGAGGTCAGACGAAGCAGTTCGTTCTGAGCCAGACAGAACTCCCAGCGCCGGGGATGGCGATGACGCACGTAGTTATCGATGGTGAAGGTTTCATAGAGGAGCACGCCCTGCGGCTTCAAGGCCTCCAGTAGCCAGGGAAATAACGGGCGGTGCAGATAGAAACACACGATGATCGCATCGTAGGTATTGGCGGGAAATTCCGGTCGCTCGTCGGCGATTCGTTCGAGGTCCACCTGCTTGGTCTCGACGTGGGTCAGATGCCGCCTGGCGGCCTCGGCCGACAGTTTGGCGAGACTCTCGCCATCGCGATCAATGGCGTCGACTTCAAAACCGTGGCTGGCGAGATACAGAGCATGGCGTCCGATTCCGCTCGCGACGTCCAATGCTCGGCCTTTCGGTAAGCGGTGCAGGTGCTGGGCAACGAAGCGGGATGGCATGGGATGGTTGTGTTGCTCATGGTGGGTGGCACGGCCCCGGTCCACTTTGATGCCCACCGACCCAGCAGTATGAGCGATTGGAGGGGCTAACTTACGGAGCCAGAGACGCGCGCGGCTGACCGGAAACTCCGTAAATAACATCGTCAGCATCTTTTCAGCAAGGCTTTCGAGGAGGGCGCAGATCTCTCGTCCCCCCAAGTCGACGATCCGCTCGACCACCGCGGCATAATCCACCGTGTCGGCCAAATCGTCCGAGCCCCCCGCGGATCGGGTTTCACAGTCTAGCTCCAGATCGACGGCCATCGGCTGGGGTTGCCGCCGCTCCTCGGCAGTAATGCCGCATCGCCCTTGAAATTCCAACCGTTCGATAACGATTTTGTCGGCCATTCTTGGCATTTTCCGGGATGCCAAGAGAAGCTGTCAACCTGTCGTAGGAAGGGGGAGGCTCCAACGCGTCAAATGAATGGAACACAAGCACTTCATCGGAGGTCGGCTTTTCCCCGGAGGGCGACCACATCGGGGTCCGAGTCTAGAGTTGGATCGAATTCGCGCCTTGACGCGCCGTTCCAGCCCTTCATATAATGACCGGTCGACGCAATCTAACCGGCTGATTCGCCGAGGAAAATGGCCGAGTTCACACACTTTAACGAGTCGGGTCGGGCCCGGATGGTTGATGTGAGCGCCAAGGCCCAGACCGAACGAGTGGCAACCGCCCAGGCGAAGGTCTACCTCCAACCCGAAACTCTTGAAAAGATACAACGCGGAAAGATTGCGAAAGGGGATGTACTCGCCGTGGCTCAAGTGGCAGGCGTCATGGGGGCCAAAAAGACCCCCGAGTTGATTCCCATGTGCCATCCGATCTTTCTCTCGTCGATAGATATCTCGTTCAAGGAAGAACCGCAACCCGATCGTGATGGACGTTGTTCTATTACCGTGACGGCCACAGCGAAGACGAGCGGGCAGACAGGGGTCGAGAAGGAATCCAAGAACGCCGTATAAGTCTCTGCTCAGACCAACAACGAAATGTTCAAAGCGATCGATCTGTCAAAGAGTTTCACCGATGTGTGGCTCGTGTCAAAGGCCGGCGGCAAGTCCGGGACGTACACCAGATAGTATGCGGACGACGAGGGCCGGCGAACCTCGGAGGAGTGAGTGTCGATGATCACCGTCAAGTTATTCGGAATGACGAAGCTGCTTGCGGGGAACGAATCCAGCCTGACCGTTGCCCTGGCCAAGGGACACTCCGTGAAAAATCTCATTGAATTGGTGAACAAGCGGTATCCCAAGATCGGTGAATTGATCCAGAAGAAAAAAATTCTGGTCTCGGTCAATCAGGAAATCGCCCACGAGGATACCAAAGTCCAAGAAGGGGATGAGGTCGCGTTGCTGCCCCCATTCGCCGGCGGATCCCAATCGGCCTCAGGCCTCGATGACAGTCAATTGGTACGCGTGCAGCAGGAGGATTTTTCGATCGATACGGAATTGAAACGTGTCAGAAGCCGATCCAAGCGCATCGGCGGCATTGCCATGTTCCTCGGCACTGCCCGTGACCGTTCGCAGGGACGTGACGTCGATGGCATCACCTTCGAGCATTACGAGGGGATGGCTCAAAAGAAACTGCGGGAAATACGGGCGAGGGCGTTGAAGGATTTCGACATTCTTGAATTGCTGATCATTCATCGCTTCGGGGCAATTACGATCGGTGAAAACATCGTCTTGATCATCGCGGGCGCGGAACACCGTGCTGACGCGTTTCGGGCGTGTAAATGGGCCATCGACGAGTTGAAGCAAATCACTCCGATCTGGAAGCTGGAGCATACGCCGACAGGCGAGGTCTGGGTCGAAGAACACCCTTAAGGAGGTTGGTGAAAATCGCGTCAGGCTGCGTTCTCATCTCGCTTCGAGGCTCAACGTACTTAGAATCGTACGCCTCGCCTCGTCGCTCACTGCGGCCTTGCCTGACACGATTTTGACCAACCTCAGTAAATGTCATGACGAATATTCCTGCTACTCAAAGCGCTTCTAGTCAGGACGTCGTCGATACGTTCGGTCGGCCGCTGAGAAGTCTGCGCCTGTCCGTGACCGACCGGTGCAACTTGCGATGCGCGTATTGTATGCCTGAGGAAGAATATGTGTGGTTGCCCCGGGAGGACGTGCTCACCTTCGAGGAAATGGCCCAGCTGGCCGGCTACTTTACGGATCTCGGCGTCGACAAAGTCAGATTGACTGGCGGAGAGCCGTTGCTGCGCCGCGATCTCCCGAGACTGATTCGGTTGCTTCTTCAGAATCACAACATCAAAGAGATTGCACTGACGACCAATGGGATTCTCCTGTCTGACCATGCCGAGGCGCTGTATCAGGCCGGTTTAAACCGCGTGACCGTCAGTCTCGATACACTGAGACCCGAGCGCTTCAGGCAGCTCACACGAAGGGACGAATTCGCCCGGGTCCTCGAAGGCATTGAGTCAGTTGGTCGGGCGGGCTTTACGGGACTCAAGCTCGATACCGTTGCGATTCGAGGCTTCAACGACGACGAGTTGATCGGGCTGATTGAATTCGGCAAGCATTATCAAGCCGAAGTGCGGTTCATCGAGTACATGGATGTCGGCGGCGCGAACGAATGGGTTCCGGAAAAGGTCCTGTCTCGAGAGTTGATCCTTGCGGCAGTGGGCAACTATTACGGGAGCATTCAACCCTTGCCGGAGCGAGGATCGGCTCCCGCTCAACGCTTCCAGCTTCCGGATGGCGCGACATTCGGCATCATCCCTTCCACCACGACCCCATTCTGTTCAACCTGCGACCGCAGCCGGGTGACGGCCGACGGGATGTGGTATCGCTGTCTCTACGCGACAGCGGGCACCGACTTGCGGAAACCGCTGCGCGAGGGTGTGTCGGCTGCGGAGATGCTGGCCTTGATTCGAGGCGGATGGCAATCGCGGCGAGACCGCGGGGCGGAAGAACGGAAAGCACTGGAGCGCGCGGGATTGCGGGAAGGCGGGCTGATTGGTATCGATCGTTTGCGGGAAGATCCGCATCTGGAAATGCACGCGCGCGGTGGTTAGCCGCAGCGAAATGCCTCCCGGCGCCGCACCAGCATCGCTCGGTGCTTGGAGATTTCAGATCGGTGTCCTAGCTGGCCCTTCAGTCGCGGCCCTGCCGGACCGCCTGATGCCCATCCTGCGAGAGACACATCATGCCGCTTATTTTCCGTTCCCTCTCGGTTTCACGCGCACCAGCCGATGGACTAATCCTGCCCCATGACTGACCCTTCCTACTTGACGGTGCTCGGACTGGGCTTTGTGCTCGGCCTCCGTCATGCATTGGATTCAGACCATCTGGCGGCTGTCTCAACGGTGCTCGCGGAGCGGCCGTCATGGAGGGCCTCGGGTCTCGTCGGGCTGAGTTGGGGACTCGGTCACACGGCGATGTTGCTGCTTGTCGGAGCCATCGTCCTGTTCTTGCGCGTCCCGATTCCCCAACCGGTCGCAGAGGTGGCGGAATGTGTGGTTGGACTCATGCTCGTCGCGCTTGGCGGTCTGCTCGGCATGAAGTTGCTGAGAGAGCGCTGGCATCTGCATCAACACGACCATGACGGTACGAGGCATGTGCATCTTCACAGCCATGCGCAGTCGCAAGATCACGGTCACGCACATTGGTGGCGCGAGTCTGTGCGGCCGCTCTGCATCGGAATGGCCCATGGCCTCGCCGGCTCTGCCGCACTGTTGCTGTTTGTCGTCGCATCGGCAGGCAGTGTCCTGGAAGGATTGCTCTACATTGCCGTCTTCGGCTGCGGTTCTATTGCGGGCATGATGTTGATCGGATTGCTCCTGAGTATTCCCGTCGTGTGGTCCTTGCGGCTGGGGCGCCCGGTATTTCTTGCACTCCAGGGACTGGCCAGTGCCGGCAGTATCGCGTTGGGTCTCGCAATCGTCTATCGCACGCTTACCGGCGCGCCGCTGTCCTAGACGAGATCCCTCACTTACCGCGCGAGGGTGATTCTACGTGCGCCGCGCGCTTCGCTATGGTATTCTCCACACCCAACCGACGGGTTCTCTTGCGACAGGCAAGTTCCTTGACTCCTCAGACGGCCCAGATTGATTGATTCATAGAAGGAGCCTGCCATGGCGTGGTTCAAGAAACAAAAGGGCTCGGAACCGGAAGCCCCTAAACGGTCAAAAGTGGCCGAAGGAATGTGGCTTAAGTGCAATCATTGCCGTGAAATCGTCTATCGGAAAGAAGTCGAGCGCAATAGCAAAGTTTGCCCGAAATGCGACTATCATTTTCCCATTTCGGTTATCGAGCGTATCACCCTTCTGGTCGACTTCGGGACCTTCAAGGAATGGGATGCCGAACTCGGCCCGTTGGATCCATTGAACTTTCACGATACGAAATCGTACAAAGACCGGGTCAAGGCTCAGCAGGAGAAGACGGGGAAAAAAGACGCCATCATGATCGGCGAAGGCCAGATGAACGGCCGGCGAGTGGCGCTCTGTCTCTTCGACTTCGGATTCATGGGCGGCAGCATGGGTTCTGTCGTGGGTGAAAAGATTTGCCGTGCGATCGATCGCGCGATTCAAGCTCGCCTTCCGGTTGTGTTGGTGACCGCTTCCGGCGGTGCCCGCATGCAGGAAGGCATTCTGTCCCTCATGCAGATGGCCAAGACGTCAGCGGCGGTAGCCAAATTGGGAGAGGCCAAGCTTCCCTTGATCTGTCTCCTCGCGGATCCAACGTTCGGCGGGGTGACGGCGAGTGTCGCCATGCTTGGCGACGTCATCATTGCCGAACCGAAGGCTCTGATCGGGTTTGCCGGGCCTCGGGTGATCGAACAGACCATCAAGCAGCAACTGCCGGACCAATTTCAGCGAGCCGAGTTTCTGTTGGAACACGGGATGATCGACATGATTGTCGAGCGCAAGCAGCTCAAGGAGACGTTGAGCACTCTCGTCGCCCATTTCTAGCAGAGTGTTGAAACAGCCGTATTCCCACCCGCCCAACCCTGGCGCGCCAAGACGCGCCCTGCTCCAGGCGTCGTTCCTGCGTCGCCTCAGAATCCACCGTCCGGCTGGGAAATGGACTGCTCCCACGGGTGATGGGAAGACGGATGAAAGCCCATGACGTACGACGCTGCCGTCTCGTATCTCTACAGCCTTCAGAAACACGGCATCAAACTCGGGCTCGAGACGATGACGGCGTTGATCGCCCGGCTTGGGCGGCCGGATACCCGCTATCGCATCTTGCACATCGCCGGTACGAATGGGAAAGGGTCGACGGCTGCGATGAGTGCTGCCATGTTGCAGGCGGCCGGACATCGGGTGGGATTGTATACGTCGCCCCACCTCGTTGAATTCAGCGAACGCATCCGAGTGGACGGCCGGATGATCTCTGAAGCGGACATCGGCCGGTTCGCGGAGGTCGTGCAGAAGGCCGCCGAGCCGGACCTGTCGCCAACCTTCTTTGAGTGTACGACCGCCATCGCCCTCCAGTATTTTGCCGAGGCTCAGGTTGATGTGGCGGTCTTGGAAGTCGGCTTGGGAGGCCGATTTGATGCCACCAACGTCGTCACGCCGGTCGCCTGTGCCGTCACGACGATCGCCTTGGATCATCAAGAGTATCTGGGCACGACGCTGTCTTCGGTCGCGTACGAGAAAGCCGGCATTATCAAGCCGCTCGTCCCGGTCGTGGTCGGGCGGATGTCCGACGAGGCGCGAGAGACGATCGAGCAGGTCGCGGAGGAACGTGGCGCGCCATTGAGCCGATTGGGTCGGGAGTTCGAGGTGGCAGGAATGCCGGAGCGGTTCCGATTCTCGGGGCGTACGCGTCGGTATGACAACCTCGTTTGCTCGTTATCAGGAGCGCATCAGGTGGATAACTGTGCCTGTGCCCTGTCTTTGATCGAAGCAGTCGGTGAACGAGGATTGGACGTGGGAGAAACTGCCGTCCGAGAAGGTTTACGGACGGTGCAATGGCCGGGACGTTTGGAAGTCGTGGATCGGACGCCGCTGGTGGTACTCGACGGCGCCCACAATCCGGCGGCCGCCGCTGCCGTCGCTGAGTATATGCAGGCCTTTCGTCGGGTGAATCCCGAAAGCCGTGTGATCCTCGTGCTGGGCATGATGCGGGACAAGGACCATCTCGGATTCGCGAAGTCTTTCCGGGGACTGGTCGACCAGGTCGTCCTGACACAAGCCGGTCTTTCACGCTCGGCCACGGTCGATGAGCTCTACGGTGCGTTACACGAGCTTTGGCCTTCGGCTCGCGCCGAAGCGGTGTTGGCCGATGCACTGACGCTTGCCAGACGCCTCGCACGGACTCAGGATCTCATTTGTGTGACCGGCTCGTTGATGCTCATCGGGGACGTGAAAGCGTTGAGGCATGTCGGAAGGATATCCCCGCTTCGGGGTTGAAATGGCGGGAACGTTGGCGCGAGTTCTCGGCCTCCTGTTCGGCATCGTGATCTTCAATCTCTTTCCCGTGCCGGGCCAGGCAGCAGGTGTCGCTGGTCCTTCTGCTTCCGCTCCAGCTTCAGGATCACCTCCTCTCGAAGTGAAGGCCGATCGAATCGACTATCTCCAAGATCAGGACATCTATGAGGCGGAAGGGTCGGTGGTCGTCGATCAAGGGTCCGTCCATCTCACGGCGGACCATCTGATTGTCCAGGCACTGCCGGGCATCATGATCGCGACGGGGCATGTCAGATTGACGGATCCGAAGGCCGATATTGTCGCTGAGCGGTTGGAGCTGAACGTGAATACCGAAGCGGGTGTGATTACGCACGGGGAAGTCTATATGAAGGCCTCGAATTCGACGCTGGACGGACGACTGATTCAACGATTTTCGGAAGACCATTATCGCTTCAAGGAAGGCCGGTTTACCAACTGCGACGCGCCGGAAGGAGAAACGCCGGCCTGGCGATTTCGGTTCAAGGATCTGGATCTCAACGCTGGAGATAACCTCGCGTTCAAAGGCGGATGGTTTTGCGTGGCGGACGTTCCGGTGATTCCCATCCCCACAATGACCTATCCGCTTTCGCCGAGACAAAGCGGATTTCTAGTGCCGACTCCGGGTTATGACAACCGGTTCGGCTTCCACTATCAACAGGGCTACTATTGGGCCATTAATCCGAGTCAGGATCTCACGGTCTCACCGTCCTATTATAGTAATTTAGGGTATGGCAGCGATTTTGAGTATCGCTACGTCCTCAACAGGAGATCCAGAGGCCAATGGTATGTCAGCTATCTGCAGCAGACGACGCTGCCCAATGTCGCCGGTGTGACCGATACTCCCGGAGCGGATGCGAAACGGGCACGGGCGCTCGTCACCGGAACGCATATCCAGCAAATCACCGAGGATCTCTTGGTGAGGGTCAATGCCAATCTCGTGTCTGATCCAAACTATCTTCAGCAATTGAGCAATTCTGGCGCCCAGCGCGCGCTCCCGAGCAATGAATCCAACATTCTGGCGAATCAGCGGTTGGGGTACGGCAACGCGTATCTCCTGGGCCAGTATCTCCAACCGCTACAGGCTGGCGGCAACGATACATTTCAACGACTTCCGGAAATCGGATACAGCCAGGCGAATATCCCGCTGTTCGATTCTCCTCTGTTGTTCGGGGGGGATGCGAATGCGGTTAATTTTTATCGGGAGGAGGGATTCGCGCAAAACCGCTTCGATATCGTGCCGGGGTTGTCCACCGATGTCATCGATGTGGGACATGTCGTCGGTTTTACGCCGCAGGCCAAGTTCCGTGAAGTCTATTACGCGCGGGGGGCTGTCGATACCAGCAGCCAACATCGAGAAACGTTTTGGGCGGCCATGGACGCGACGTCTAAATTGAGCCGCCGCTTTCATACGGGCACCGGCGAGGCGATGCTGCACACCATTGAGCCGAGCGTCATCTACGAGTACGTCCCCGCGACGGATCAGTCGAACATCACTCAAATCGATCAGGTCGACGATCTCCCAAAGAAGAATCTCATGACCTATATGCTGCGCAGCCGGCTGTTGGAACAGGACGGCCATAGCAGCTTTAACTGGCTCGACCTGACCTTAGCGCAGAGCTATCACGTGGGCGCCGTGCAGACACGGGCAAGGGATTTCACGCCCGGCGTTCAGCCTCCACTCGGCAGCATCACTCAGCCTCTCCAGCCGGCAACGGTTCCGGTCGAGGGCAAGAGATTTTCCGATCTCTGGTTACGGGCCGTCATCGGGAATAACGATCCGCAGCTCATGGTCGCACAAATGGCGGGCCCCCTGTTCGGTCGGGGATCCGGCACCGGACCGCTGGCGAAGCCGGTGATCAATCGGTACATTACTGTCGATGCGTTCTTTGATCCCTATCGTGCCACCGTTAGCCAGTTCAACACCGACTTTCGATTGCAACAATCCAATCACTGGTATGTCGAAGTGGGCCAGCGCTATTCTCGGGAAGGCAATCGAGTACGCCGCGGTGACATCTGGAATCCGGTGTCGTTCAACGAGGTGTATGCCCCCACTGAAGAAATTCAATTCTTGACCGCGGGGGGTGCTTTTCGAACGCCGTGGGGATGGACCGTCGGGGCCAAGGGTTACTATGATGTCAAGAACGGCAGGAGCCCGGAGTATGATGTGGTCGCCCTGTATCAGAATCCCTGTAGATGTTGGTCGCTCGGCTTGTTCTATCTCCAATTCCCCGACCGCGCCCAGTATAATTTCATGCTGAGCCTGACCGGAATCGGTTGGACAGAAAATTACGGAACGAATGTCGTCAGAACCATCC
>JARDZZ010000138.1 GCA_029240595.1 Nitrospira sp.
ATTGGCGCTCAGTTTCCCGCGATAATTCCCTTGCTGGTCATACAGTTTCGGCGCGTCCGTCGCGAAGCGATTGGTCGCCGACGTATTACTCAATGGGCTGCCGTAAGGACTGAACGGATTGTTGATGCCGTTCGGCGCGAAGGGGCTCCCCTTGCCGAACGCGTTGCTACTGGAATCAGGGTCGTATGGATTCGCGCTGAGATTGCCCAGATCCTCCGTCCATCCAGGCGATGCGCTTAGAAAAATGGCCGTGAGCGTGAACATAATCATCCACATCGTGTCCTCCTTTACGCGTCATGACTCGATGTATCGATAGATGGCTTCCGATTCCGCCGATAGTTGGCTGTTGCGGCTGACAAGCACTCGAACGTTTGACCGATGTCGTCTTTGAGGAAGGTGATCCGGTTGTGTTCGGCGACCCCGAGTTCTTCACCGGCGGCCCACACATCGTGATCGGCACCAAGGTACAGAAAGGTCCACCCCTCGTTCTCGTAGGCCTTGATCATAGCGAAGATCTGTGACCGGCTGTATTCCTTCGAGGCGTTTTCCTCCCCATCCGTCAGAATGACACACAGCCTTCTAACCCCGGCCGGCACTTCCTGTCTGGCAGCGGTAAGCGTACGACCGATCGCATCATAGAGGGGAGTCGTATCTTGAGGCCGATAGGTCTCCACGTCCAGATCGTGGACACCAGCGACCGGTGCGGCTTGATAACGCACCTCCGTTTTCCTCGAATTGAACAGCGTCAGCGTGACACGCGTCTCGGCCGGCTCCTGTCGCAATGACGCTACATAGTGGTTGAAGCCGGCGATCGCCGCTCCTTTGCAATCCTGCATGGAGCCGGTCTCGTCGAGAATGAGCGTGACGTACAGCGGTTGGGATCGATTCCCGGAAGATCCGTTCGCTTGTTCGCGTGACTGGTCGTTCATAGCGCCTCCTGTGTGAATATGTGTGAGGACGCCATCTTACCGAACGACTGTGACAGGGAAGGTCACACACCGATATAAAAGGTCGGAGTTCGAGGCTACGGGTATTGAGTTCGGAGAACAATGAGGGAAGGGAAAACCGATTACTACCGGCGGCCACGCCAGCGGTCAAAAGCCCTTGCAGGTCAGCTCATCGCCCTGTGGCGATGCGCTTTCTTGTTAAAGGTTCTTTTGGGCACACAGAAAGGATGAACATCTCTTACACGAGCTCACGTGCTTCCGGTGATGTCATCATGTCGGAGATGACGATATCACCGTTGTCAGGCGGAACTTCGCTCACGACAAGCTTACGATGAGAGGCCGGTACGGACAACGGGTGCTTCCATGAGGACGACTGTTTTCGTGTCTAGTCCCGCGGTCACCCTCCAAGCCAAGACAGCGATCACCGTGAGAATAATGATCGCGGGAATCGAGGCTAAGGCCCATTTCACCATGAAAACGACCATGGACCAGAACGGCATATGAATGTCTGTCACAACTACCCTTTGTATATTGGCTTCATCGTTCATCGGCATACCTCCTGTGTCACAAGGCTAGGTTGGCTGACAAGAAGTGTCAATAATCAGTAGGCGCTGTGTTAAACACTTCAGATAACATGTGAGAAAAGTTGGTCTCTTTCCGGCCTGCACCTTTGCGCAAATCGCGACGGGATGCCACGCCTCGGTTTGAGGAGTCATGACCGCACTCTCGCTCAGTCGTAACTTTCATGGTTGGCAACGAGGACAGCTGGTGGCGCAGAATACATCGGTCCGGGTGAGAGCAACCCAACTTCTGTCTGCTTGGACGAGGCGCTCATGAAGATGCTGCACATTGTCTGTGGGGAGAAGCTTGAACAGGAGGTCCTTGCGCTATTTCGGGCACTCGGCATCAACGCTTACACAGTGGTTGGCGGTGTGGGAGGCAGTGGACTCACTGGAACCGTCTCAGGCACCGGGAACTCGATCGATCGAAACACCTTGTTCATCGTCGGGATCGAAGATGCACACATTCATTTGACAGAGATCGTGAATGGCGTAAGGGAGATCCATGCCAGGCATGTTCACGGGTATCGTGGCCTTGAAATTCCGCTCAAAGTGTTTCTTCTCGACTGCGAAGTGATCCTCTAACGGGGGTCAAGGTCCCCACGGGTGGTAGTGGTGTTTTGTAGACCTATATGGTGCGATTGATTCCCCCTCGGGCGTGATTACCTCCAAATTGGAAGGAGGTGCTACCGAATAAAATGTCTGGCTCGCTCTTATGCAGCCAGCGTGCAGAAGGACACACTGCTTCTGCTTCAGTGGCGAGAATGAGGTTCGAGGTACGCGCCTGTGATACTCGGTGCCAGTAGGCACGACCGTCGATGCGAGTCCGATGACCCACGGCGCGGGGCAACCAGCGACGGGGCGACTGAAGGGTTGCCGAACCGAACTCGGCGAGTCGACAGATCCGGTGGTCCACATAAGAGCGGGTGGTTGGTTTGAGCCGAACTGGATGGGAGGTGCAAGTGCAAGACGAGGCGTGCTGCCCACCATGCTTCGAGTCAAAGGTTTCCTCCTGACCTTCGCTTGCACCTCTCTTTTTTATTTGGGAAGGCGTTTTCATCGGTCCTTTTTCAGTCAGTTCCCCTCCCCCTTCAGTAGCTCCGTTTTCGATCCGACTTCCCATTCACCATCTCTTACTGACCTGTGGAAAACATGGGCAAGTCCTTGAGCGAACTGCCCCTATTTGCGACAGATTCGCTTCCGGCCAAGCCGAATCAAGTTGGCTATTCCGTTGATTATAGGCAATCCACGAGCCGTGCCAGACTGGCACTTCTTTTGAGTAACAGCCCTCAGGGGACAAGTGCGGGAGCGGATTGAGGAATGGATACTCGCGTGTCTGAAACGAAAGAGGCGAAGCGAATCCCGCAGCGCGTGCTCATTGGCAAAGTCGGCCTCGACGGCCACGATCGTGGTGCCAAATATGTCGCGCATATACTCCGCGACGGGGGCTATGAGGTGATCTATACGGGGATTCGGCGCACGCCGAAACAGATTGTCGAGACCGCAATCCAGGAAGACGTGGCGGTGATCGGTTTATCGCTGCTATCGGGCGCGCATAAACGGTTGTTGCAGCAAGTCATGGATCTCCTGAAGGAGCGAGACGCCTCCGATATCGTGGTCATTGCCGGAGGATCGATTCCGTCAGCCGATATCCCTGATCTCAAAGCCATGGGCATCGCTGAGGTGTTCAGGCCGGGAGTCTCATCCCAATCGATTCTCGAGACCTTCGCGTCATTGGTAAAAGCCCGTCGACCTGCGGCATGACGAATGATACTCAAGACTTGGTTGAGCAAGTCCGGGCGGGTACGAGCCAGCGGGTACGAGCGACCGCTCGACTCATGAGCCTGGTTGAAAATTATCCGGAGCGGATCCCTGAATTCCTGGTCGGTGCCGCTGATTGGCCGCAAGCGCGTATGGTCATTGGACTCACCGGTCCCCCCGGCTGCGGGAAGAGCGTGTTGGCCGACCGGTTGATTCGCGCATTCCGGACACGGAACCCGCACAACTCCATCGGGGTGATTGCGGTGGACCCGTCCTCGCCTTTTACCGGCGGAGCATTCCTGGGTGACCGCTTGCGAATGATGCGGCATGCCAGTGATCCGAATGTCTTTATTCGCTCAGCCGCAACCCGGGGACACATCGGCGGTCTGTTGTTGGGCATTAAGGCTTTTATCCGCGTACTCGGCCTCGCTGGATGCCGAACGGTTCTGATTGAAACCGTCGGCGTCGGACAAAATGAAACGGAAATTGTGGATGTGGCCGACCTGGTGGTTGTGGCCATCGCGCCGGGGCATGGGGATGCCGTTCAGCTCCTCAAGTGCGGATTGATGGAAGTGGGAGATATTTTCGTGGTGAACAAGGGCGACTGCGAGGGGGCGGCACAACTCTATGCTCAGCTGCTGGCCGTGCTCCGGCTCAACGCGAATGGACAGGGCAGGCGCGGAGCCGACAGTTGTCTGGTGAGTGCCTTGCATGGCCGAGGGGTCGAGGAGCTTGTTGACCTCCTTGAGAAACGCGCCGCCGACTCGGAAGAGGCTTGGCGCTCTCGACGACGGCAGACGATGGTCGATGACGTAAAAGAGGCGGTGCTTGAAGAGGCGAGACAACGTCTGTCCCGGCGCCTCGGGACCGGCCCCCTGGCGACCAAAGACTTCACCCGTATTTTGCGGGGAGAAATCACTGTCCCAGGGTTCGTCGATGAACTGCTCCAACAACTGACCGGCACAGGGGAGGTCAAAGACCATCATGGCGGAGGGTGATTGCGGTCCGAGCGGCCCTCTTGAACCGGCCAGAAAGGATTGGGAGACTCACGTCCTCGCTCCAGCGCTGAAACGCGTTCCTGAATCCAACCGTCCATTCAAGACCGGCTCAGGGGAGCCATTAGAGGCTCTCTATCTGCCGGAGCCAACTTCCGAAGCAAGGTATCTCGAGCGAGTCGGCTTTCCGGGACAGTATCCATTCACCCGCGGCATTCAGCCGACCATGTACAGGGGGCGGCTGTGGACGATGCGTCAGTACGCCGGTTTCGGCACAGCCGAGGAGACCAATCGTCGATACCAGTACTTACTGCAGCAAGGCTCGACCGGTCTCTCGGTTGCCTTTGATCTGCCCACTCAAATCGGGTACGACAGCGATGATCCTCTTGTCAGTGGAGAAGTCGGCAGAGTCGGGGTTGCGGTCTCGACCTTGCGTGACATGGAGAGGTTGTTCCGTGACATCCCCGTCGGCCGCGTGTCCACGAGCATGACGATCAATTCAACGGCTGCCATCCTCCTGGCCATGTACCTCGTGATCGCCGAGCAGCAAGGCGTCCCGCTGCAGCTCCTCGCAGGCACGATACAGAATGACATGTTGAAGGAATATATTGCACGAGGCACCTATCGATTTCCTCCTCAGCCCAGCCTTCGCCTCACCAGAGACCTGTTTGTCTACTGCACGAAATTCTTGCCCAAGTGGAACAGCATTTCCGTCAGCGGCTTCCATATGCGTGAGGCGGGGGCCACGGCCGCCCAGGAGATCGGCTTCACATTGGCCAATGCCATCTGTTATCTCGACCTTGCCGTCAATGCGGGGCTCGACATCGATGCCTTCGCACCACGCCTCACGTTCTTTTTCACCGCGCAGTCCGATCTCTTTGAGGAGATCGCGAAGTTCCGCGCCGCACGCCGTCTCTATGGGCGTTTATTGAAAGACCGCTTTCATGCCAAAGACCCCAAAAGCATGATGCTGCGGTTTCATACGCAGACGAGCGGAGTGACGCTCACGGCGCAACAGCCGGAGAACAACGTCGTTCGGGTGGCCATCCAGGCTCTGGCCGCCGTCTTGGGCGGGACCCAATCGCTGCACACGAATTGCCGGGATGAAGCGCTGGCATTGCCCTCTGAAGACAGCGTCCGCCTGGCACTCCGCACGCAGCAGGTACTGGCCTATGAGTCCGGAGCCGCGAATACCATTGATCCGCTTGGTGGAAGTTATCTGATCGAGAGCCTGACTGATCGACTAGAGGCCGAAGCCGAACAATACATTCGTGACATTGAACAGTGCGGCGGTATGGTGCAGGCAATTGAACAGGGTTACGTCCAGCGTCACATCGAAGAAGCAGCCTATGAGTATGGACAGTCCCTCGAGACCGGAGCCCGTGTGATCGTGGGGGTCAACCGGTTCCGGGAAGAGCACGAGCCTGAGCCGGCGATCTTCCTCGTGCCGGAAGACACCGAGAAAAAACAAATTGACGAGATCAGACTGGTGAAGAAGAGCCGTAGCGAGCAGAAGGTACAAGCCTCGCTCGACGCCGTTGAGCGAACGGCTCACACGGACGACAATCTCATGCCAGTCATCCTTGAGTCGGTGCGGGCGTACGCCACAACGGGTGAAATCTGTCAAAGGCTCGAACAGGTATTTGGGGAATACGAACCGATAGTAAGTTAACGCAAGTCCATCCAAGAGGCTGTCATGTCATTGGTGATCACGACAATTGAAGATTCGATCGGAACGATCATGTTGAATCATGGGCAGAAGCGGAACGCCCTGAGTCAGAAGCTTATCGCCGATATTCTCGACGCGCTCGGCGCGCTTCGACAGCAGGATGTCCGTGTGGTGATTTTTCGCGCGCAGGAAGGCGCGACGGTCTGGTCCGCCGGACATGACGTAAGTGAGCTTCCCCAAGGACACCGCGATCCGCTGGGGTGGGACGATCCGCTGCGGCAGCTCATCCGAGAGGTCGAGAATTACCCGGCGCCCATCATTGCGATGATCGAAGGTAGCGTATGGGGCGGAGCCTGCGAGGTGGCCTTCGCCTGCGATCTCGTCATTGCGGCGGACGATGCGACGTTTGCCATTACACCGGCGAAACTCGGTGTCCCGTACAACTTATCCGGGTTATTGACGTTCATGAACACAATCAACCTGCACATCGTCAAAGAAATGGCGTTTACCGCTTCTCCAATAAAAGCAGAACGAGCCGAACGGCTGGGGATCGTGAACCAGATCGTCTCCAAGCAGGAGTTAAAGAACCACACCTATGAGATCGCCAAGCAGATCGTCCGGAATTCTCCATTGAGCATTGCCATTATGAAAGAAGAATTGAACTTGCTCGCCAACGCCTATGATTTATCTCCGCTGATGTTCGAACGTATACAGTCCCTGCGACGGGTGGTCTACAACAGTCAAGACTATCAGGAAGGCATTCGGGCATTTCTGGAAAAGCGGGTCCCTAAGTTTTTAGGGAAGTAACGGACAGCGTGACACGCGTCCCGGCCGGCTCCGGTCGCAGGCTCTTCACGTGCTGAAGCCGATTCGATGGGACGTTGGCACAGGTGGCTCCATGAGTTGCCGGATGGCTTCGAAGAGCGATTGAATCTGGTCATCATGGCCTCCGA
>JARDZZ010000139.1 GCA_029240595.1 Nitrospira sp.
CCTGTGGAGCTTGCTGGGATTTGCCGGACTCTTTGTCATCTATCCGTTCCTTGACCGCATGCTGGCTGAGCGTGGATGGCCGATGGACGTCGTGAACGCTATTGCGGCGGCTGCAGTCGTCGGCGCCATGGTCTTTTTGATGTACCTCGATACGCAGATGTGAATCAGGAGGAGCCGATGGACGAGCTGGAACAGAGCGGCCATGACGATCACCATACGGCTGCGAGCAACGGCAGGCAAAACTTCGCCCGCTACATGATCGGGGGACTCTGCCTGATTCTGTTTCTCGCCCTGACGGGGGTCGGGTACGTCCAGGTCGAAGAGCGACGGGGGGGAGGCCTCCGTCCCTTCGTGTCGGCGGAAAACAAGAAATGCATCGATTGCCACATGGCCAAGGACGTCGGCGTCGGCGGCATCAACGATTGGAAAGTCAGCCGTCATGCACCGAAAGGCATCGGTTGTGTGGAATGTCATCGGGCCGAAAAAGGCGAAGCGGACGGGTACGATCACGAGGGGTTTCTCATTTCGACGCTGGTCACGCCGAAGGATTGCATGCGGTGCCACGACCGGGAAGCGAAAGAGTTCGCCAAGTCCCATCACGCCAAGGCCGCCCAATTCACCGGGTCGCTCGACAATTTTCTCGGCAACGTCGTCGAAGGGCCTGAGGTCGTGACGACCGGGTGCGCCGGCTGCCACGGCAGCGTCGTGAAGGTCATGGAAAAGGGCAAGCTACATCCGGCGACGTGGCCCAACTCCGGAATCGGTCGGGTCAACCCGGATGGCTCCAAGGGCACCTGCTCCGCTTGTCACGCGCGGCACAGCTTCTCCATCGCTCAAGCGCGGCAGCCCGAAAGCTGCGGCCGCTGCCACATGGGGCCGGATCATCCGCAGATCGAAGCCTATTATGAGAGCAAGCACGGCGTCATGTACGAGGCCAACAAAGAGAAGATGAAGCTCGCGGACCCCACGGAGAAGTGGCATCCCGGCAAAGATTATCTCTATCCGACCTGTGCCACCTGTCATATGAGCGCGACCGGGACGCAAGAGGTGACGCATGATGTGGGAGACCGCATCAGTTGGACGCTGCGGCCGGTCATTTCGACGCGTCTCGAAAACTATGAGGACAGGCGGAAATCCATGAAGCAAATCTGCTCCGCCTGTCACAGCGAGCAGATCGTGGACCGGTTCTTTTCGTCCATGGACCAGGGCATCAACTTGTACAACGACAAGTTCGGTAAGCCGGCCAAGGAAGCCATGGACAAGCTCTTGGCCATGAAAAAGCTCACGCCGACCCCGTACGACGAAAAGATCGAGTGGGTGTTCTACGAACTGTGGCACCACGAAGGGCGTCGGGCCCGGCACGGGCTTTCGAAAATGGCGCCGGACTATGTGCATTGGCAGGGATTCTACGAGGTGGCGAAGAGTTTCTACACCAAGTTCCTGCCGCTCGTTCGGGAGTTGTCGCCCCAGGTGGCCGAAGAACTGCTTCGGAACGAGAGCCACCGGTGGATCGAAAAAGGCATGACCCCGGAAGAAATCGCTCAGATGCTGGAATTCTATAACAAGGAGATGCAGGGGAAGAGGGGAGGAGTGGATGGGTAGGCTGCGCATGGATGCGGAGGTTGTCCGATGGTTGCTCCCCTTGAGCAAACGTCTGCGTTGCGCTATTCTCGTCCCGCCATGGGAGGGATGCAATGCCGAAACGAGTTCGCACGGGATTAACGCGTACCGACATTCTTCATCGCTACCTGGAGCGGTTCAAACAACAACTGATCAAGCTACGGCCGTTTCTCTCCCGCAAGCGAAGTACGACGACCATCGAGGACTTCGATGAGTCGGCTGAAGAGCTGATCAGCCAGGTGTTCGGAGCCGCTTCGGATGAAGCCGAGGCCTATTTCTATGCCAAGAACGGCGAGTCGGCCCTGTTGCCGGAGGAAGCGCAGGAGAATGGCACGCACAATATCGAGCGTGAAAGCCTGCAGCAGCGCCGGCAAGTGCTGGAAAGCTGCATGGCCGATCTGGAAATGCGTCGCCTGATACAGTCAGCCAAACAGTCAAACGGAAAGGGAGTGTTGCAGGCGAAAGTGGAAGCCTACATGTCCCACGACGTGCGCAGTATCCACCGTGCCGCCACGATCAAGGAAGCCGGGCAACTGCTTCAAAAATATCGAGTCGGATCACTCATCGTCGACGACGGGTCCCGCTACATCGGCATTGTCACGGATTCCGATCTCAGCCGGAAAGCCGTGGCGAAAGGGCTTGATCCGAATACCACCACCGTGACGACCTGCATGAGCAAAGCGCTTGTGACGATAGAAGAAGACGAATTGTTGTCAGAAGCGATGGACATCATGAAAAAGCAGGGCATACGCCATTTGCCTGTCACGGCTGACGGCACGATCATTGGTGTGCTGTCGCTTGCCGATGTCCTCCGGGCCTTTACTGATTAAGACGACCCTTCCAAGGGCGGCCGTGCTGACGGCGGGCTGCCTCCAGCCTCAGTAATGCCTTCTTTCGTCTGATGCCCCACCGATAACCCGCAAGGCTGCCGTCTTGGCGGACGACCCGATGGCAGGGAATGAGCAAGGCGAGGGGGTTGGTTGCGCAGGCACGGGCCACGGCACGCGAAGCTGCCGGTCGGCCGATGATGCAGGCAATCTCCCGATACGTTCTGGTAGATCCGGCAGGGATCTGCTGCAGCGCCATCCATGTTTGGAATTGAAAGGCGGTGGATTTCACATCGAGGGTCAATCCGGCTCCTGCAGGGTTTCCGTTCAGGCACCGAGCCAGGGCTTGCCGGTAGGGAAGCAATCGCTTGGGATTTCGGCGCAATAGCGCATTCGGATACTTGCGTTTCAGTTTAGCTACCAACAACGGCTCGCTTCCTCCAAGCATGACCGACGAGACACCGCGCTCAGTGGCAGCGACCAGCAAGAAGCCGACCGGTGTGCGCAGGCTTGCATAATGCATCACGACGCCTTTTCCCCCGGACCGAAATGCCGACGGCGTCATGCCCATGTGCCGCGATGCCTGCTCCCACGCCCGGCTGCTCGATCCAAACCCGGCCTGGTATGAAGCATCGGTGATTCCAACTCCGCGCTCTAACGCCTGCCTGAACCGTTGTATTCTTTTGGCGTTTTGATAGGTCTTAGGCGAGAACCCGAACACTCGAGTAAAGGCGCGTTGCAGCCGAAAGGGACTCATTCCGACGAGCGCCGCCAGGTCGGTGAGAGTCGCCGGCTCATCCGAATGTGCATCCAAATATTGACGGACCTGTTTGACCAGCCACTCGGTCTGAGTTCCGCGGAGTGAACCCGGGGCACAGCGCAGGCAGGCACGAAAGCCTGCGGCCTCAGCCTGTTCCGGAGAGGCAAAAAATGTGACGCGACGGCGATCAGGCCGCCGTGATGGACAGGAAGGGCGGCAATAGACGCGGGTCGAGGCCACCGCATAGACGAACGCCTCATCAAATCGGGAATCATGCTCGAGCACTGCTTTCCAGGCTATCTGCGGAAGCATCGGTATTCGTCCTCCTTGTGGCACTGATGATACCGGCCGTCGAGGGCGGGCGCTATCCGATTCTTGCGCTCAAAGTCTGATGAATATGGATCGCTGACAGGGGAAACGATGAAAAGACTGAGCGAAGGAAGATCAGCTGCCAGAGCGAGTCCGTCGGTAAAACCGTCCGCCGCACCGATTGCAGCGCCAAGGGAACATTCCGAAGAGGCGAAACAGCAAATCCTTCCATCCGTGGCGGGTCCTGCGATGGCACTCTTCTGAAGAACAGTACCGACACCGCATCCGGGACGTCGAGCTGTATCCGACACGTTGCTCCAGCATGAGCCACCGGTTGGCATCACTGCCCCATGCCGACTAGAGGATTGGCACGAGACGAAACAATCTCAGAGGAGTCTGGCCTGTACGCGTCATCGGTGGACGCCTTCAGACGGTGTCATGACGGATGGAAATTGATTACTTGTGTCTACCGGTCTTTTTATGTCGAAAGGCTAGTCTTTGGCAGAAGCCGAGTCAACGGGGGGAAGCGCAAGAGATAGGCGGGTTTTTGCCCCCTGTTTGAGGGGTAGACGACTGGCAGACAGCTTACATAGACTTCCCAGGCATCGTTCGGCCCATCGGCTGCAAGCCGCCTCTGTGGCGCCACGGGAGGTTTTGGAACAGCATGTCACGCTTCTATCGTGCAGGCGTCGTCGTGGTTTTGGCGCTGGTTGTCCTGGCCTGTAACAACGGCGACGATAGCAGTAGTGGCACCCCCAACCAGCCGCCCTCATTTAATAACACGGTCTTGATGCTCGCTCCTCCGGCTGATGGCAGCGGGGATGTGTACGTGGGCGGCGACTTTACGACGTACGACGGCGCACAGGCGATTCGCATCGTGCGTCTCAATGGGGATGGCACGATCGATCCGGGGTTTGCGACAGGCCTCGGCTTTAACGGCAGCGTGCGCAGTATTGTGCCGGCTGGGACTCAAGGCGCGACGATCTATGTAGGAGGCGACTTTACGACCTACAACGGGATACAGAGGTCTCGGATTGTACGCCTCTCAGCCAATGGAGCGTTTGACCCGACCTTTCTCATAACAACCGGATTCGACAACACGGTCCATGTCATCGCTTCTGCTGGCGACGGAACCGGAGATATCTATGTCGGTGGAGCCTTCACCAACTATAACGGGATCACAGCGAACCACCTGGTGCGTCTGAACGCCGATGGGACCGTGGATTCGACCTTTTTCATGGGGCCTGGGTTCAATAATCCCGTTTTCACCATCATGCCGACGACGGATGGAAGTGGAGATCTCTACGTGGGAGGGGCCTTCACCAGCTACAAGCAGGTATTAGCCAATAACCTCGTACGGCTCAACGAAGATGGATCGCTTGATCCGACGTTTTTGACAGGGACGGGATTTGACAATGCTGTCCAAACGATTGCTCCGGCAGACAACGGAGGACTGTATGTCGGCGGCGCCTTCACGAACTATAACGGCACACCGGCGAACGGCCTCGTACGAGTGAACTCAAATGGGGTGATCAATCCGTTCCTTTCGACTGGGAAAGGATTCAACAATACGGTCTTTCACGTCGTGCCGGCCGGCGATGCAAGCGGCGATCTGTACGTCGCAGGGTCTTTCACAACCTACAATGACATGCAGGCCAACCAGCTCGTACGACTCAATCAGAACGGGACGATCGATCTCACCTTTGCCACAGCGACAGGCTTCGGCAATCCGGTGCTCCGCGTGTTGCCCGTTGGAGACGCAAGCGGAGATGTGTATGCGGGAGGCCAGTTCGTGCAGTACCAGTCCACGTCCATCGGCAGATTTGTGCGCCTCACTTCTACTGGAGCCTTCCTCCGCTGAGGAAGTTCTCACCAGGAGCGCTCCAGTGGGTCGCCCCCCGGCTCAAGGCCCACCCCAAGACGGCGCAAGCTTCAAAAAAAGACAGCGGCCGCCTAGGAACCTCTCTAGCAACACCCCACCACCTCTCTGAGGGGATATGAAGAGTCGGAATGGAACTGCACTGATCCGACGGGATGCGCTAAGGACCGCGTGTCCCTACGAAGACATTTTGTTCATCACTGTGTCGGTTCGATATATCCGCGGGCGACGCAGCAGATCCTTCATCTTTTCTAACCCGTGAATTTCCTGCTCAAGTTAATTGTCAGTTTTTTGAACGTGTGTCGGCACATAGCTTGCGTCTTTATCTATATGGCGAAGCCAATGGGAAAAGAACCTGAAACACAGAGAAGGGAACACGCTCATGATGTACGGATTGAAATCGGCCAGTGCAATTGTACTGCTATCCATTGCCGGCTGCGCAATGACGAGCAAGGCGCCTGACTTTAGTGGATTAAAAGACGTTGATGGTTCAGATGCAGTCCACATCAATATGACCAAGGCCGCGCTGCATTTTGCTGTCGCTCTGCCCTTTATCGGCGATGCCTCACTGGAAGGAGCGGTGCGCGATTTTACCGAAGAGGCGAAAAAGGAGGGTGCGGAGCGCGTCAGGATCGTGCAGTCCGATGAGACCACGTTATGGTGGATCTTGCCCCTAGTCAGTTTTCTGTTTACGCCAAAGTTTACCAATGTCGCCGGGGAGGCTCTTCTCGCATTCAATGATACGACACCACAGAAACACACCGAAGCTGAGGCTGAGAAGAGAGTAAAAGAATAAAACGCTCTCACCTCAAAAAAAGCAAACCAAGGTGAGCAAAAATTTACGCCGCTCTTACACAGAAAGGTTGAAGAGAACTCGTTTGCCGATTACTATGCGCGCGGATGTATGTCTATGCCAAAGTTGTAGCATTGGCGATGGTCATACTTATTGCACGGCCGGCCTCGGGAAGTGAGGACGAATGGCGAATGCCTCCCAAGCCGGTGCAGACATCTGTGTTTCAGGCCGATCTCACACCGACCATCAATGGATCTCCCCTTCCTCCCACCAGCGTCCGGAATCTGCCTTGGAGCGCGGAGCGGCCGGGCGTCAACGGGCTTCTGGCATCAACCACCTGGCTCAAGGGAGCATTTTCGACGGAAACTGAAGTCGCGGCCAACCAGACGATCCTTCCCGGAGCGGACCGCTCAACTCGCGTGACGCGATTCGCTGTCACTGCCTCGGCAGGCCTGGTCCGCTACGGCATGAGATTTCGGGACGCAGGTCAAGGTTTCAATCAGCAGGCCAATCAGGATGTGAGAGAAGCCTGGAGCGAGTGGAGTATGGGGACAATGGCCCTACGGAGTGCCATCGGCCAGCAATGGACTTACCTTCAAGGGGAGGCTGCCCAGGATCGTGCCAAACAAAGCTATAACCGGATTGATGTCTCATGGAAGAAGGGTACATG